>JBOGJQ010000141.1:0-9603 GCA_050745405.1 Thermoanaerobaculia bacterium
GGTCGTAGCGGAGGCCTGCCTGGATCGTCAGGTCGCCCATGAGGATCGTGTCGCCGATGTAGACGTCGGTGTACTCCATGCCGTAGTCGCGCGGCGCCACCGGGTTCTGGAGGAACGCCCAGCCGCACTCGGGATCCAGCCCGGCGCTCGTGCAGTCGCCCTCGCTGAAGATCATCCACGCCCAGTTTCCACTGCCGGGCCACGTGGTCGCCGAGGTCACGGGCGTGTCGCGGTAGCCGAAGCCGAAGCGGAGCTCGTGGCTGGCGCCGGCCACGTCGAGGAAAGCCGACGCGTCCGCGCGGTACTGCTCCTGCGGCCGGTCGGTGACGAAGTCGATGAACGAGACGTGCCACGACCGGTCCGGTCCGCGCCAGGCGTCGCTCTCGAGACCACCGGCCGGAGCGAGACCGAAGCCGCCTTCGACTTTCGAGAAGAGACCGGTGAGATAGAAGGACTGCGTGAAGATGTGCGTGTCCTCGATCTTCCAGAGATCGGTCGGGCCGGACTGATTCCACCCGGTCTCGGGCGGCCGCCCCGGGCCGACGCTCCGGCCGAGCTTGACCTTGTCGCCGTGCGTGTAGAGACCCGTGAGGCTGTTGTTCGCGACGATCTGCGCGTTGAGCTTCGCGTTCCAGTTCTCGAGCGTCGTCTTGTCGAACGACGCGCCGACGCCGGGTGCCGCCGCGGTGAGCAGATCGATCTGCTGATCCGAGTACGACCCCCACAGCCACAGGCGATCGCGCACGATCGGACCGCCGGCCTCGAGACCCCAGTCATCGATGTGGTCGATCTCGTTCGCCCGCTCGAGATACCCGCGCGCCTCCTCGGGGACGACCGCGTCCTCCTGCCAGGAGTTGTCCGTCGCGAAGAAACGCCCCGAGCCCGTGAGCTCGTTCGTTCCGCGCTTGACGACCAGGTTCATCTGCACGCCCGGCGTCTGGATCCGCGGATCGCTGCCGCCGGTGGTCACCTGCATTTCTTCGAACATGTCGAAGTCGTAATATGTGGGGGAGGAGCCGGTGGCACCCATGTCCGTGATGTTGACCCCATCGACATTCCACGTTCCCTGGTCCGCTCCGGCTCCTTTTCCGACATAGTTCGACTGCTGGCCGCTCTCGTTGCCTCCGACGTTGATGCGGTCGATGAGGACCCCCGGCGTCTGCTGGAGGATGACCCACGGATCGCGCGCGGTCGGCACCTGTTCGAGCTCGATCTCGGTGACCGTCGCGCCGGTGCCGGCGTTGCGGACGTCGAGAAGGGGCGTCGCCGCGGTGACCGTGATCGTCTCGCTGAGCTGCGGCGCGAGAGAGATGTCGACGTCGGTAGTGCGGCCGACGTTGACGGCTATGTTGCTCCGCGTGACGCGCCCGAGCCCCTCGAGCTGCGCCTCGATCGCGTATGTTCCCGGGGAGAGATTGAGGAACCGGAAGCGCCCCTCGTCGTCTGTGACGAAGACCTGTGGCGCGCCGACGCCGGTGAGCGTCACCGTCACGCCGGGAAGGGCCTCGCCGCCGCTGTCGACGACGCGCCCGAAGACGTTTCCGGTCTGGACCTGCGCGAGCGCCGCCGCGGCTACGAGGCCGAGCGCCACGATCGCATACCTGAATCGGAATCTCATGATCTGCTCCTTTCTCGTTGTTCGTTGGTCGTTGTTCGTTGGTCGTTGTTCGTTATTCGTTGTGCGCTGATCGTTGTCCGTTATCCGTTGTCCCGTTGGCGTTGTGCGTCTCGTCGGTTTGCGGTCAACGACTAACGACCAACGCACAACGAGCAACGAACAACGACGAACGGGCAACGGACCTGTGTCACCCCCTTTCGCTCTCTTTGTGAGGCGCAGGGGAAAAGTGCAGAATCACGGCCGCGGCGTGCGCGGCGTGAAAGTCGCGATTCGGATGGTTCGCATCCACGCGCTTGAATCGCGCGCGCATAACGGCGAATCGGCGGACGAAGGGGCGTTCACGGGATGGATACAGCGCGTTTCGAAGTCCCAACGGGATTCGGGTTCGAGGCGACCGTGCGGTCGCACGGCTGGTATCTGCTCGCGCCGTTCCGCTGGAATGCCGCCACGGCGACGCTCCACCGCGCCGAACGCCTCGGCGGGACGGTGCACGAGCTCGCGATCTCGCGTGACGGCGGCGCGCTCGTCGTCGCGGGCGACCGCTCGCTGCGCGGCCGCCAGCGCGAGCTCGCCGCGAAGATCGATCGCATCTTCCAGCTCCGCGTCGACACGAGCGAGTTCGCCGCGATGGCCGCCGGCACCGAGTCGCACGCGTGGATCGCCACGACGCGCTTCGGACGCCTGCTCTGCAGCCCGACCCGCTTCGAGGACGCCGTGAAGATCATCGCCACGACGAACACGACGTGGCGCCAGACGATGCGCATGGTCGAGCTGCTCGTCCTCACCTGCGGCTCGCGCTCGCGCAGCGGCGCCGCGGCGTTTCCCGATCCCGGCCAGATCGCCGCGACCTCGCCCGAGGTCCTTCAGCGCGAGTGCCGTCTCGGATATCGCGCGAAAACGATCCACGCCCTCGCGGCCGGCGTCGTTTCAGGGACGATCGAGCTCGACGCGCTCTGCGACCCCACGCTTCCCGCGCGGGAGCAGCTCGCGCAGTACCGTTCTCTCCCGGGAATCGGTCCGTACGGCGCCGCGCACCTCATGGCGCTCGACGGCCGGCACGATTTCATCGCCGTCGATACCGAGTTCCGCCGCTTCGTTCGCGAGCGCTACCACCGCGGCCGCGCGGTCGCCGATGCGACCCTCCTCCGGCGCTATCGCCGCTGGGGCCGGTGGCAGTACCTCGCCTACTGGTCCGAGCTCTGGAGAGACGCCGCCGGGGCGCTTGTCAAGTTTGAAAAGGGGGATGAATAGATTACGCTGGGAGCACGTTCTGCGGAAGCGAAGGCGGCGATTTTGGACGACCGGATCAGACAGCTTCTGAAGGAGCTCGGCGACGCGATCAACGAGTCGATCTCCGCCTCCGAGGACGTCAACGACCGCATCCAGCAGATCCGCGACGAGGGCTACAACCTCTACGTCGTCCTCGATGCGACCATCGGCCTGAATCGTGAAGACGAGCCCGAGGAGGGCGCCGAGCAGCGCGACCAGCGTCTGATCGCCGGCACCGCGCGCGAGGACGTCCAGTTCCGGATCGACATCACCGACCTCGGGTTCCTCCGGTCGATCGGCATCGACCCCACCCGCAAGGTCAGAGCGGCGAAGCGCCTTGAAGGAAAAAGCCCGTACGAACCTTCATGACCTCTCCGACGCGGCCCTCGCCTCGGAGCTGACTCCCCGCGTCTCCCCCTCCTTCCGCATCCCCCAGATCGAGACCTGGCTCCACGACCGCGGCGTCGACTCGTTCGACGCGATGACGAACGTCCCGAAGGACCTCCGGGAGCGCCTCGCGCAAACGTACCGGGTGCGCCTTCCGGAGCTCGTCCAACGGACCGAGCCCGCCGCCGACGGCAGCCGGAAGTACCTCTTTCGCGTGAGCGACCGCACTCTGGTCGAGGCCGTCTACATGCCGATGGGCAGCCGGACGACCCTCTGTCTTTCGTCGCAGGCGGGGTGCGCCGTCGGCTGCACGTTCTGCGTCACCGGCTTCTTCGGCGCCGGACGCAACCTCCCCCCCTCCGAAATCCTCGGACAGCTCCACCGGATCCGCGCGGAGGAAGAGATCCCGTGGGAGGCGCTCAACGTCGTCTTCATGGGGATGGGCGAACCGCTCCTCAATATGGATCACCTGACGACGACGCTCGAGGTCCTCTACGAGCACGTCTCGCCGCGACGCATCACCGTCTCGACGTCGGGGATCATCCCGGGCATCCGGCAGCTCGCCACGCTCGAGCGGCGGCCGAACCTCGCCGTCTCGATCAACGCGCCCGACCAGAAGCGGCGCGTCGAGATCATGCCGATCACGGCGAAGTATCCGCTGCGCGAGCTCATCGGCGCGCTCCGCGATTTCCCGCTCGAGAAGGGGAGAAAGCTGACGGCGGAGTACGTGCTGCTCGAGGACTGGAACGACGCGCCGGCCGATGCCGAGCGCCTCGCCCGGCTGCTCCGCGATCTCCACGTGAAGGTGAACCTCATCCCGTTCAATCCCGATCCGAATCTCCCGGCGTGGATGAAGCGCCCGTCGGATCCGGTGATCGACCGGTTCGCCGCGGAGCTCGCGAAGCAGCGGGTCTCGGTGACGGTGCGCCGCTCGCGGGGCGACCAGATCGCCGCGGCATGCGGGCAGCTCCGCGGACGCAGCGAGCCCACTCGCGCTGCGGCGCGGCGAACATCCGTCCGGTGATTTACAGAGGAGACGAGCCGCAGATTGCGCAGATTACCGCAGATTAAAGACAGATATAATAGACGCGCATAAAAAAGGCCTGATTTTACTTGTTTTAATCTGCGTTAATCTGCGCAATCTGCGGCTCGGTTCCCGGGTGGGCGGGGCACGCAGACGCGCAACTTGTCCGGAGCGAGAGTGACGGTGAGCGGTGTCCGCGTCACCGGCTCGCCGTCCGCGAAGACGTCCATCGGCTCGATCGTCTCGAACCGGAACCACGTCCCCTGCCGCGTCGTGACGAACGGCCGCTTCACGTGCTTCCCGACGTATGCCAGCGGCAGCGTCCGAATCAGCTCGAACTTGCTGCACGCTCCGACGACACAGAGATCGAGCTGCCCGTCGTCGGGTACGGCGGCCGGCGCGATGCGGATCCCGGCTCCGTAGCGCGGCGCGTTCGCGACGACAGCGAACATGATCTCCGCCTCGCGCGCCTCGGCGCCATTCGAGACCCGCACGCGGCGCGGCTGGAACTTCCGCAGCACGCGGAAGATCGAATAGAGGTAGAGCGGCGTCCCGCGCAGGCGCGATACCGACTCGTTCGCGTACCGGTTCACCTCGGCGTCGAACCCGAATCCGGCGACGCAGACGTAGCGGGTGCCGTTTGCGAGAGCGACGTCGATCTGCCGCGTCGTGTCGCCGAGAACGACGTCGCAGGCGTCGGGGAGCGACGTGGGGATTCCGAGGGTGCGCGCGAAGTCGTCGCCGGAGCCGAGCGGGAGGATGCCGAAGGTGGCGCGCCCGAGGTCGAGCTCGCGGATCGCGAGATGAATCGTCCCGTCGCCGCCGCACGCGACGACGCGGTCGACGCCGTCCGCCGCGGCCGACCTACCGAGCTCGACGAGATGCTCGCGGCTCCGGCTCGGCAGCAGCTCGACCGCCGCCCCGCGCTTCTCCAGAAGCGCCACGGCCTCGTCGATGTGCCGCCGGGCCCTTCCCTTCCCGGCACCCGGATTGTAGAGAAGCCTGAGGCGCATTCTTTTGCGCTAGTGTAATGACGATGCTGAAGTCCGCCTTCGTTTTTTTCCTTTCTCTCACGACAGCGGTCGCGTGCCGCGACGTCGCGCCGATCGAGCCCGCGGAGGCGCAGACCGCGAGGACCGGTCCGGCGGCGGTCAGCGCGGCGCGCCGGACACCGGTCGTGGTCGTCGCGCACGACGCCCTCCCGGCGGTCGTGAACATCCAGACCGAAGCGGTCATGCAGCGCCGCTCCTTCGACTGGTTCTTCGGCCCGCAGCTCTACCGGACGCAGTCGGTCGGATCGGGATTCATCTGGGCGGCCGACGGGACGATCGTCACGAACGCGCACGTGATCGAAGGCGCGTCGACGATCACGGCACACCTCTACGACGGGCGCCGGTTCGAGGCACGCGTGATCGGAACGGATCCCGACAGCGACCTCGCGGTTCTCAAGATCGCCGCGGAGCGTCTCCCGACGATCCCGATTGGCTCGTCGGGGGACCTCCTCATCGGCGAGAGCGTCGTCGCGGTCGGCAATCCCTTCGGCCTGAGCGGCACGGTGACGACCGGCGTCGTCTCGGCGGTCGGGCGATCGGTTCCATCGCAGGAGGAGGGGCGCACCTATACGGATTTCATTCAGACGGACGCCTCGATCAATCCGGGGAACTCGGGCGGGCCGCTCCTGAACATCGAAGGAAAGGTGATCGGGATCAACGTCGCGATTTACGCCGAGGCGCAGAACATCGGCTTCGCGATTCCGGTCGATCGGGCGAAGAAGATCGTGGAGGACCTCCGTCTGTACGGCGAGGTGCACAACGCCTGGATCGGGCTGGCGACGGCGACGATCACGCCGGAGGAGGCGCAGCGGCTGGGGCTCGAGCCGTCGCGCGGGGCTCTCGTGACGCGCGTCTTCGGCGGTTCGCCGGCGGCCGGGGCGGACATCCGGCCGGGCGACGTCATCGTCGCGGTCGGAGGCCTGCCCGTCGACTCGCGCGAGGCGTTCACGACGCGGACGGCGACGGCGGTGGCGGGGCGGTCGATCGAGATCCGGATCAACCGCGGCGGGCGTCTGCTCGAGACGCGCGTCACGCCAGTCGATCCCCCTCGAGGTCTCGGACTCGAGATCCTCGCGGAGGTCGCGGGCCTTCGCGTGGACGAGGGACGCGGCGCGCTCGTGATCACCGACGTCGACCGTGGCTCGCGCGCCGCGCAGATCGGGCTCGAGCCGGGCGACGTCATCGTCGGGGTCAACGGACGGCAGGTGAACACGCTGACGGGCCTGGGCGACGTGATCGTCCGCGGCGCCGACCGCTCCGCGATCGTGCTCAACGTCGCCCGCGGCCGGTTCGTCTACACGCTCACGTTTCCGATGGGCCCGGGAAGGTAGTCGGTCCCATTGGTCGTCAAAACAAAGCCATCTGCGTCGGCGGCGACGGCGCGCGCTGCAGTTCCACGCGCACCGGCGGCACGCGTGCGGCGTGCCGCTTCGACCCGAGGAGAAGCCCGAGGTTCTTCCGGAGCCACGCCCGCGCCTCGCGGTGGTAGCGGAACATCCGCTCGTGCCGGTGGAATCGCCGGTCGTGCGCGGCGCCGAGGACGTGGTGCAGGAGTTCGTGGAAGACGATCGACTGCACGAAGAAGAGCGGCACCTGCGGCGAGTTGAGGAGCGGGTGAATCCGGATCAGGGCGCTCGGCCGGTAGTAGGAGCCGAGCCGGATGCTGCGGCGCCGCTTCCGCGCGATCTTTCTTCCCCAACGGATCGCCGGACGCACCGACGAGGGGAAGTAGCGCGCGAGGACTTCGTCCAGCACCGCGTCGAGATCGTAATACGACCCGACCTCCGCCCCCTTCATCACCCGAAGCTGTTCGAGCAAGTCCCCTCTCACCCCTCCGATGCCGCGCCCATTGTACCGCGTGCGAAGCCGTCCGAGGCACGCCTCACATGCATACCCAAGCGCGCGTCATCCTGAGGAGCGAAGCGACACTTCGTCGCTGCCGCTCCTCAGTGCAGGCTCCGGATCTCCTGATCCGCGACTCAGACTCGCGACAACGTGCCGAAGTGAGACCCGGCTGAGGAGATCCTTCGCTTCACACCCACCCGCCCACGCACGCTCAGGATGACGGTTCGTCGTGTCTTGCCTGGACGGACTCTCGACTCTCGACTCCCGACTCGACTCACTCCTTGCGCAGGTTGCTCAGGACCGAATTGAGGTTCGCCGTCGCGGCGGCGGCGATGAGGGACGACCCGGCCGTGATGATCTCGTCCCCCTTCTTCATGCCGAGAAAGAGACCGATGCCCACGCCGATGGCGACCGCGGCCAGCGGATACGTGCGGATGTGCTCGCGCCACGACGGCGGAAGCAGCTCCTCGATCTGCTCGAGCAGAGCCTCGGGGCCCTCCGCGGCGAGACGCGAGCCGAAGTCGCTCGCCCGCTCGCGGAATTCGTCGTCGTACTCCATGCCGCCCGCCGCGCGATCGTGCTCCGATGTGTACCGGTCTTCCAAGCTCTACTCCTCGTCGTCGGTCCTGCGCAGAAGAAGACCGATGAGGAATCCGGCGGCGACCGACATCAGCAGCGCCTTGCCGGGGTTTTCGCGGACGTACGTACGCACGTCTTCCAGCGTCTCGCCGAACTCGGCCTCGGAGACCTTCTCCCGCACGTTCCCGTACGCCTTCTTCGCGGAGTCGCGCGCCGTGGCGTACTTGTCTCCCACGAACTCCTTCGCCTTCGCGGATCGCGACTGGTCGGGGCCACCGGCCTCAGCGGGCGCCGGTCGGGGCATCGTCTCGTCCTGCATCGTCGTCTCCTTCCGCAGGGTGCCGATTCAATGCTTTCGCGGGCGCCCAGTCAAGCCCCGTGATCACAGGTCTCAGACGACGACCTCCTCCCCGAGATCGCTCCGGATCTGGAACATGCTCATGATGTCGCTCCGGGTGAGGATCCCGACGAGCGCCCCCTTCTCGTCGACGACCGGGAGGTGGTCGAGCCCGAGGGAGATCATGTGCTTCAGGGCGGTCGAGGCGCGCATGGTCGGATGCGCCAGCCGCGCCGTCGGGATCCGCTTCATCACGTCGCGCACGCTCGTCTGCGCCCGGTCCGGCCGCGCGACCGCCGACACCCCCTCGAGCTCGATGATCCCGACGACCTTTCCTTCCGCCGCCAGCACCGGATACGCGGTGAATTTGTGGTGCAGGAACATCTCGGCGACCAGACGCGTCAGCGGCTCGTCCTCCTTGACCACGAGCGAGGTCGCCCCCATCACTTCCGAGACGCGGATCCCCTCGAGCACCTCCTCGATCAGGACGTGCTGGTAACTCTGCTCCGCCGCGTGCCGGACGAAGATCCCGATGAGTATGTACCAGATCCCATTGAGCCACCCGCGAGTCGGATCGAGGAAGATCGACGCGACGCCCACGAACATCAGCGCGTAGCCGAAGATCTCTCCCCCCTTCGCTGCCCACGCGGTCGCCTTCTTCAGGTTCCGCGTCTTCCACCAGACCGTGGAGCGGAGAAGGCGCCCGCCGTCGAGCGGGAAGCCGGGAACGAGGTTGAAGATCGCGAGGACGAGGTTGAGCTGCGAAAGGACGCGGAAGAGCGACTCCCCCGCGTCCCAGCGGAGCGCCTCGGTCACGTTCGACGCCTGGAGAAACAGAAACCAGAGGAAAACGCTCGCGATCGGCCCGGCCGCCGCGACCTCGAACTCCGTCTTCGGATCATCCGGCTCGCGATGCATCTGCGCGACGCCGCCGAAGACGAACAGCGTGATGCGCCGGATCGGAAAGCCGAGACGGTTCGACACGAGCGCGTGGGCGAGCTCGTGGAACGTCACGGAGCCGAACAGCAGAATCGCCGCCGCGACGGCGAGAACCCACGACGCGACGGGCGAGAATCGCGGCTCCTGAATCCGGAAGTAAATGCGCCCGAACGTCCAGATGACGAGGAAGAAGAAGATGAACCACGAGTAGTCGAGGTAGACCGAGACCCCGAAGGCGCGGAACAGCCGGATTTCGCCGCGGAAGAAACGCACGGAACGATTCTCTCCCGCAAGGCGGGCGCTGCCAATGGGGTGCCATGCGAGCGACTATGATCTCCGAAATGGGCCTCCCGATCCGCCTCGAGGGCGTGGAGCACGAATACGGAAAGACCGAGGAAGCGGGCGCGGTTCGGGCGCTGCGGGGCGTCGACCTCGAGATCGGCGCGGGCGAGCTCGCCGTGCTGATGGGGCCCTCGGGCAGCGGGAAATCGACGCTACTCAATCTGATCGGCGGGATCGACCGCCCGACCAGCGGGCGCGTTCTCGTCGGCGA
>JBOGJQ010000142.1:0-10236 GCA_050745405.1 Thermoanaerobaculia bacterium
GACACCCCGGCTACCGTCTGGCACGCCTCCGGCGTGCTACGGGCATTCGCGAATGATCCGCCTACGAGAGGCTCGCGAGCACGATCGAGACGGCGAGAAGGCTCACCACGACGAGGACGAGCAGGATCGCCGATCGCCGCGTGAAGCGGACCGCCCCCTCGGCGTCTTCCCGCTGGAGGCTCCGCCAGAACGCCCAGATGAGCGCGCCGCAGAGACCGAAGCCGAGGACGCCCGTGACCGCGACCTGCAGGATCATCCGCTGAAACTCGGCTTCGGGACTCATTGCGCGACAATATCCCAAACGGGAGCGGCGGAAACCCCGCCACGTCCCGTCCGTATGTAGCGGGAGAACCCGAAACGCACTTCGGCCGGAGGTCCACGATGCACAGAACACTGCCGATCGCTCTCGCAGCGCTCCTTCTCCTCGGAGCCGCGGCCGCGAGCGCCGACACGCTCGTCGAAAAATTCGAACAGACGTACGCGTTCGAGGGGCGCGTCTTCTCGCTCACGAACGTGAACGGGTCGGTCAACATCCGCGTCTGGGACCGCCCCGAGGTGCGCATCGCCGCGGAGAAACGGGTCCGGTCCGGGAGCCGCGAGGCGGCGATGGACGCGATGGAGCGTCTGCGCATCGAGGTCTCGCGCACGGGTGACGGCGTCGCGGTCCGCACGCACTACCCGCGGCGCAACGAGGGCATCTTCGAATTGTTCGACTTCTTCAGCGGATCCGAGATTCACGCGAGCGTTCTGTACGACGTGACCGTGCCGCGCACGGCGATGGTCGCGGTCGACGTCGTCAACGCCGGCGTCGAGATCATCGGTGCCCGTGGGGGCTTCGACCTCGAGACCGTGAACGGGAAAATCGACGTGATCGCCGGAGCCGGCGCGTTCGAGGCTTCGGCGGTGAACGGATCGATCTCGGCGGAGCTCGAGGAGGTCGGCGAAATCGAGGTCTCGACGGTGAACGGACGGATCCGGCTCGAGCTGCCGCAGGACATCCGCGCGGACGTCGCCATCTCGACCGTGAACGGCCGCATCTCGAACGAGCTTCCGCTCATCACGCACCAGGCCTCACGGCGGAAGCTGCGCGGCGCGATCAACGGCGGCGGCGAGGTCCGGATCGACCTGTCGACCGTCAACGGCTCGGTCACGCTCGCATCGCACTGAGAGATAATCGCGCGTCCATGCGCCGCGGTTCCATCCACATCTCCCCCGCCGAGTTCGAGCGCCTCGTCGAGGAGGCGCTCGAGCAGCTTCCTCCGCAGTTCCAGGATCTTCTCGACAACGTGGCAGTCGTCGTCGAGGACGAGCCCGACGACGAGGACTACGAGATGAGCGACACGCCCGACGAGCACGAGCTGCTCGGGATCTTCCGCGGCATCGCGCGCACCAACCGGAGCTGGGAGCAGCTCCCGGCGCTGCCCAATCAGGTCGCGATCTTCCGCGGCCCGATCCTCCGCCTCTCCCGCTCACGCGACGAGGCGGTCGAGGAGATCCGCGACACGGTCATCCACGAGCTCGGCCACTTCTTCGGCCTCGGCGACCACGACATGCCGTATTGAATGTGGCCGCGGCGCCTGCCCTGAGGGAAGCGAAGGGTCTCGCCGCGAGCCCTCCGGCGCCATGGTCGATCCCTGAAGGGGTGCGCGCCGGGACGGCGCGCCCACACTCACTCGATCCGGATCGTTTCTTCCGCGGCCTTCGTTCCGCCCCGGAATGCTTCGACGGTCAACTCTTCGCCGACGGGCCAGCTGTCGGTCTCGAGAGTGAACGTCGCGCGGAGCGAGCCGTCGGGGAGATCCTGGCGCTTCTCGACGAGTTTCCGGTCGCCGTGACGGACCACGACCTCATACGCGGCGCCCGGCGGATTGTCGCGGAGCTCCATCACGACATGGAGCGGCTCTCCCGCCGGAATCACGTCGGATTCGGTGACGACCGTTCCCCGCCCCGTCGGCGCGGTCCCGATCCGCACGGCGGAGACGAAGGGCGGGCCGCCGATCGGAATCGTCGTTTCGACCTCGGTCGCGGTCAGGTCCTTCGGCTCGCCGCCGATCGGAGCCGCGGCCGCGGGCGGTGCGACCGGCTCGGTCGACGCCGGCTGCTCGGGCGTACACGCCGCGATCAGGGCCGCGCAGACGATGGCGAGCGGGCGCATCGACTCACCGCTTCGAGACCGACCTGCCGAGCATAGCGACGCCGGCGGCGACCATCGCGATCCCGGCCGACGCCCACGCCCGGTTCGACCACGCATTCCGGACGCCGGAGCGCACGGCCTTCGTCGTCGTGGAGGTGGCGCGCTGCATCTTCGTGTCGACTTTCTTCGCGGCGCGCTTGCCCGGATCCGACGAGAGGAACTTCTCCATCCCCCAGATCGTCGCGACGGAGGCAGCGCGCGCGGCCATTTGCTTGGTGTCCCACTTCATGGCGGTCTCCCTCCCCGGAGAATTGCAACGGTGCTGCCACCGCGCCTGGGTCCGCCAGGAATCGTTTACGATGGCGGCCGCCATGGCCGAGATCGTTTTCGAGACGCGGGACGGCGTCGCGGTCGTCACGCTGAACCGCCCCGACAAGCTCAACGCGCTGGCGGGATCGATGCGCGAGGACCTGGTCGGTGCGCTCGCCCGTGCCGGCGAGGACGAAACCGTCCGCGCAATCATCCTCACCGGCGCCGGCCGCGCCTTCTGCGCGGGCGGAGACATCGATGCGATGCGGGGGATGCAGGAGCGCGGCGACGTCGAGGCGTTCCGGGCTCTTCTCGATGCGGGAGCGCTCGTCGTCCAGACGATCAGGTCCCTGCCGAAGATCGTGATCGCGATGGTGAACGGCGTCGCGGCCGGAGCCGGATGCAACCTCGCCCTCGCGTGCGACTTCCGGATCGCTTCGACGCACGCGAAGCTGGGCGAGACGTTCGTGCGGATCGGGCTTCATCCCGACTGGGGAGGGACGTGGCTCCTCCCCCGCCTGGTGGGGCCGGCGAAAGCGCTCGAGATCCTCGCGACGGGACGGCTCGTCGGGGCGGAGGAAGCGGCGGCGATCGGGATAGTCGACCGTCTCGTTCCGCCGGAACGGCTCGAGGAGGAGACGATGGCGCTCGCGAAGGCCATCGCGGACGGCCCGCCGGCGGTGATTGCCGACATCAAGCGCGCCGTTCACGCGTCGGCGCAAAACGATCTCGCGGCGCAGCTCGGACTCGAGAAGGAAAATCAGCTGCGCGCCTTCACCGCGGAGGACGGGCGGGAGGGGGTTGCGGCGTTCAGCGAGAAAAGGGCGCCGAAGTTTCGCGGGCTCTAACGAAATAGGACGTATAGGACCTATAGGACGAATAGGACAAACCCGCTCCCCGCCGGTCCTATACGTCCCATACGTCCCATACGTCCCATACGTCCTATTCGTCCTATCGTCCTACACCCTCACCAAAACCAAAGTCTGGTCGTCATACTGCGCCGCCCCGCCGACGAAGGCCTCCAGCTCCGCTTCGATCGCGCGCCGGATCTGCGCGACGGGCGAGCTCGCGTGGCGCGTGAGGATCGCCTCGAGCCGCTCGTTGCCGAACTCCTCTCCCGCGCCGTTCTCGGCCTCGGTGATCCCGTCGCTGTAGAAGACGAGGAGCGCGCCGGGCGGGAGAGGACGCGTCTGCGCCGTGTAGCGGCTGTCGCCCATGAGGCCGATCGGCAGCCCGTGCGACCGGATCTCCGTGAGGCGCCCGTCGAGGCCGACGAGATATCCGGGATTGTGTCCCGCGTTCACGAAGCGAAGCCGCTCGTTCTCCCGATCGATCGTCGCGAGGATCAGCGTCACGAACTTCGTCTCCGACGACCAGTGATGGATGTGGCGATTCAGCTCGGTGGCCATCTCGCCGAGGTCGCGCCCCTCGGAGAAGAGGAGCTGGACGGCGGCGTGGAGGGCGGAGACGAGGATCGCGGCGGGAACGGATTTGCCCGACACGTCGCCCACGCAGAGAGAGAGCGCGTCCTCGTGCTCGATGAACGTGTAGTAATCGCCGCCGACCTGGCGCGCCGGCCGCGCGAGCACCTCGATGCCAAGCCCCTCGAGGCGCGGGACGGCGCGGGGAAGAATGTCGCGCTGGATCGTGGCCGCGAGCTCGAGCTCCCGCTCGATGCGCTGTTTTTCGAGCGCCTCGCGGTGGAGGCGGGCGTTCTCGAGGGCGATCGCCGCCTGCGTCGCGAACTGGCGCAGCAGGTGGACGTCGTGCTCCTCGAACGGGCCGACGCCGCCGTCGCGCAGCTCGCGGTCGGCGACCGCGAGGACTCCGACCATCTCCGTCGCCGTGGCGATCGGGAGAGCGAGCAGGCTGCGGCAGCCGGGGAAGAGACAGTCCGCCCCCTCGACGAGCTGGATCGGGCGGCGCTCGATGCGGAGCTCGTCGAGATGCGCGCGGTCGATCTGCTCGTCGAACAGCTCTCCCAGGACTTCGCCGAAGGAGCGGTGGAGGACGTACTGCTCGCCCTTGCGCAGGTAGAGCGCCGCGCGGCGCGCGTTCAGCAGAGAGATCGTCCGGATGAGGATCTGCTCCGACAGCTCGTCGAGGTCGAGGGTCGAGGCGATCGAAAGGCCGATCTCGTAGAGCGATTCGAGCTCCCAGAGGCGGTATTTGAGCTGGAAGTCCCCCTCGCGAACCTCGCCCGTCATGCGATGAAGCGCGAGCAGCGCCGTCGCGTAGCTCGATCCGGCGCGGAGCAGCTCGAGATCGCCCTCGTCGCTCGCGCGCCCCTCGTCGCGGCGGAGGGCGACGAGGCCGATGTTGCGCTGATGATGGCGAAGGGGGACGAGAGTGTGCGGCTCCGGACAGATCGTGGTTCCGGCGGCGAAGCGGCCGAAGGCGTCGGCGTCGGCCGTGCGGTCGACGAGATGATCCGGGATCGCGCCCACGTCGCGGGGCGCCTCCACGCCGGGCGTGGACGCGGCGAGGCGGAGCGCGTCACCGCCCGGCTCGCGGAGCCAGATCGCGCCGGCGGCGTAACCGGCATGGCGGAGAAACGCCTGGAGAATGACCTCACCCTGGTCGCGGAGCGCGAACGGAGCGCGGTCGATCCGCTGCAGCTCCCCGAGAAGGCTCGAGACCCGTTGTGCGGCGAGGACCATGGGATGGGAGTGTACCGGCCCGGGACGCGGCCGCGCACGATCAGAGGCCGAGCTCGCGGACGGCCGTCTCCTCGTCGGGGAAGATCGGGGCGTACTGAGCGAGGCCCATGATCTGGAACGTCTTCTGGATGACCGGCGTGAGACAGCAGAAGCCGAGGCGTCCCTGCTTCTCGATCATTTTCTCGATGATCTCGATCAGGATGGAGATCCCGATCGAGTTGACGATCTTGGTCTCGCGCAGGTTGAGGAGGAGCGTCTGGACACCCCCATCGATCAGCTCGTACGCCTGGCTCGCGATCTCCTCGCCGCCGACGTTGTTGATGTAGCCGCGCGTGTAGAGAATCGCGCCGCTCTCGCGGCGGTCGACCGTTACTTTGAGCTCGTCCGTCATCATGATTTTCCGCCGCCGTATTTGACCATGCGGATGGTCGTTCCCTCGGGAGTGCTGTTGATCTCGACCTCGTCCATGTGCGCTTCCATGATCTGAAGGCCCCAGCCGCGCTTCTGGGGGCGTCCGGGCATGCCGCGGTGGGTGCGCGCGCGCGCCGGATCGAAACCGCGGCCGTGGTCGGTGATCCAGACTTCGATCCGCGGCCGCCCCTCGGAGTTGGCCGTGCCGACGAATCTTAAATAGATGCGCTGGTCCTCGCAACAGGAGTGCTCGCGCGCGTTGATGCAGGCCTCGACGATCGCGTGCACCATCTCGTCGACGGCCTGCGGGTCCATGCCGAGCTGACGCCCGAGATTCCCCGCCGCCTTCGCGGCAGCGATCTCGACGTCAGGCAGCATCGGGAGCGTGAGCTCCATCTGACGCTCCGCGGTCGTGGTCATGCGCGCGGGGCTCCGTCAGAACAGCAGCAGCAGGCTCGCGGCGTTCTTGATCCAGCCGGGAACGGCGTGATGGGCTTCGAGCAGCAGCAGAGCGAGGGTATTGAGAGCGAGCACGACGGGAAGAGCGAACGAAAGCGGGACGGCTTCGACTTTGGTTTTGGCGTTCGCGACGAGATGTTCCATGGCTCCCCTCCGGTGCTGGTGTCGTGTCCACCGAAGAGCAACCGAGGCGCCACCGTGCCGTTCCCGCGCGTCACGCCACGTAACGTACTGACCCGCATGAACTTAGTCAATCCTTTTTCGTCGTGCGCCGCGCCGGCTACTGTACCATAATTCCACACTTCCTGCCTCCCCACATCCGGCCGTCTCGCTCGCAGTAGTGTTTTCAGTGAATTACGTCCTTGTCCCAGGAATCCACAATAGTACCAGAGTGGGACAACGCGTCTCGCCGTCGGTACAGCGTCTTCCGGTCCACCCCCAGGATCTTCGCGGCCTGGCTGATGTTGCCCCCGGTCTGCTCGAGCACCCGCGCCATGTAGCGCCGCTCGAGCTCCCGCAGATCCGGCCAGTCTCCCGCCAGGTCTCCCTCGATGCCTCCCCGGACCTCCGGCAGCGGCAGGGCGTCCGTGTCGATGACCGGATCGACCGTGACGGCGAGTGCTCCCTCGATCAGATTCTCCAGCTCTCGCACGTTGCCGGGGAACGGATAGCGCATCAGCTTCTGCAGCGCCTCCTGGGTGACGCGCACCGGCCCGAGTCCCTCGCGCCGCCCGTACTTCTCGAGGAAGTAGCGGACGAGCTTCGGGATGTCCTCGGTCCTGTCCCGCAGCGGCGGAAGGAAGATCTCGACCACGCGGAGGCGGTAGTAGAGGTCCTGGCGAAACTCGCCGCGCTCGATCATTTCCTCGAGCGGCCGGTGCGTCGCCGCGAGAATGCGCACGTCGATCGGAATGCGGCGCCGGCCGCCGAGCTTCTCGATCTCGCGCTCCTGAAGAACGCGGAGGAGCTTGGCCTGAAGGGTGAGCGGGATGTCGCCGATCTCGTCGAGAAAGACGGTGCCGCCGTTGGCGATCTCGAACCGTCCCGGGCGCGCCTCGACGCCCGTCGCGACGCCGCGCTCGATCCCGAAGAGCTCGGACTCGAGGAGCGTTTCGGGAAGCGCCGCGCAGTTGATCGCGACGAACGGCTTGTTGCTCCGCGGCGAGTTGCCGTGAATGAGACGCGCCACCATTTCCTTCCCCGTCCCCGACTCGCCGCGGATCAGGACGTTCGCGTGGCTCCCGGCGACGCGGGCCACGAGATCGATCACGCGCTGCATCGCCTCGGAATCACCGATCATGAGCCGGTCGCTGTACTCGCGCAGCATCCGCTGCTTGAGCGAGCGGTTCTCGTCCTCGAGCGAGGCGCGCATGAGCTCGAGACGGTGAAAGTTCCGCGTGTTGTCGATCGCCGCCGCGCCGATTGCCGCGAGGGAATCGAGGAATCGCAGATCGTCCTCGTCGAAGCTCCCCGCCTTCGCGCCGCGGCGCTCCTTCCCGCCGACCGCGAGGACGCCGATCGCCTTGTCCGCCGCGAGCATCGGCGCGATCAGGACGGCGCTGTCGCGCTCCCCGACGAGCCTGCCCATGTCGGCCGACACGGCCGCCCGCATGGCGAGGGCGCGGCGGATCGGGTCCGCCTCCATCAGCGCGTCCGGCACCGCCTCTTCCTCGATGCCGACCGTGAACCGCTGCTGGATCGCGAGCGAGGCATCGAGCGTGACCGCAAACCCCCACGCCGCGTCGACGAGCGCGATCGCGCGCAGCAACAGCTCCTCGAGCAGCTCCTCCTCCGGACGCAGCGTGTTCAGCGCCCGCCCGAGGTCGTAGAGCGCCTCGAGCTGGAGGAGTTTGCGGCGCTGTTCGAGGCTCGGATTCGGCATACGAGTGGTCCGTCGTCAGTCGAGCCCGAGCGCCCTCCGTGTCTCGCCGAGGAGGAAGTCGCAGCTCCACTCTTCGTAAAAGGAGGGGGAGAGCGAATAAATTTTGATCAGCTCCTCCGACGCCTCCTCCCACCGCCCCTGCTTCATCCAGGTGCGCGCGAGGAAATAGCGCGAGCGGAGCGTTTCGGGGTGCGGCCGGTCCTCCTCCACGATCGCGAGGAAAGCGGCGGCGGCCTGCGGAAGATCGCCCTGATAGTAGTAGCAGAGCGCCGCGGCGTAGACGGAGGGGACGCCGCCGCACACCGCGCGCGCCTCGCCGGCACGCGCTCCGCCCGCCACCGCGATCGCGACGGCCGCGACGATGCCAAGCACGCGGAAATGCACGGTTTATGATAGCGCGTCGCCGGTCGCTCGTCGCTCGTCGTACGCTGGGCGCTGGGCGCTGGGCGCCACAAATTGTCATCCCTACCAAAGCGCCGTCATCCTGACGAGCGAAGCGAGGAAGGATCTCCTCAGCTGCGACTCCGACTCGCGACGTCGTGCCGAATTGAGACGCGGCTGAGGAGATCCTTCGCTCACGCCCTCCCACCCCACCTCGCTCAGGATGACCGGACCGTGATAGAGACGACGAACGACGAACGACGAACGACGAACGACGAACAACGAACAACGAACAACGAACAACGAACAACGAACAACGAACAACGAACACGGACAACCGACAACCGACAACCGACAACTGACAACCGACGACTGACAACCGACAACCGACAACCGACGACTGACGACTGACGACTGACAACGAAAATGCAACTCGGCATCATCGGCGGCGGACGTGCCGCGTGGGCTTTCGGCAGCGGATGGCGGGCGAAGGGCCGGCCGCTCGCCGGTGTCGCGCTCCGCGACGGCTCGACGAGCGAGCTGCCGAAGCGCCTCGGGGCGCCGCGACGCACGGTCGAGGAGCTCGTCGCCGATTCCGATGTCGTCCTGGCGGCTGTCGCCGATCCGGCGCTCGAGGAGGTCGCGACGCGCCTCGGGTCCGTCGCCCCGGCGCGTACGCTCCTGTTTCATGCGAGCGGCGCGCTGACGAGCGCCCTCTTCGGCGGCCGCGACGGCGCCTTCTCGCTTCACCCCCTCCGCTCGCTCCCGCCGGCCGGCACGAGCGTCGATCTCGAGGGGACTCTTTTCGTCTGGGAAGGAGCCGCGGCCACGAGGGACACGGCCGAGGAGATCGCGAGGACGCTGGAAGGGAGGTTCGCGGCGATTCCGGCCGGCTCGAAAGTGCTCTACCACGCCGCCGCCGTCCTCGCCTCGAACGACGTCGCGGCGCTCGCCGAGATCGCGCGCGAGATCATGGAACGCGCGGGTCTCGAGCGGCAGCACCTCCGCGGCGCGATCGCCGAGCTGGCGCGGTCGGCGATCGCGAACTGGGAGCAGTCGCCGGAGCGGTTCACGGGACCCGTGGCGCGCGGGGACGCCGCCACGGTCGAGCGGCACCTCCGCGCTCTCGCCGCCGACGATCCCGAGCGCGCCGAGCTTTATCGCCGGCTCGCGCTCGAAGTCGCGCGCGCGCTCGCCCCCGGCGCGCGGGACGAGCCGGAACTCTCGGAAATCATTAGCCTTCTCCGCTCCCGCACCCTTCCTTGATTCGCTTCAAAAGCGGGTGCTACCATCGGCCGCCTGAACGGCCGCGTCTACGCCGCACGGAACCCGCACTCCATGGTCTTCTTCAATTACGCGACGATGCAGATGGCGGCGAAGATCGTGTACTACGGTCCGGGCCTCTGCGGGAAGACCACGAATCTCCGCTACGTCTACGAAAAGACCTCGCCGCAGAGCCGCGGGGAAATGGTCAGTCTCGAGACCGAGACGGACCGGACGCTCTTCTTCGACCTCCTTCCTCTCGACGTCGGCGTGATCGGCGGGTTCAAGACGCGGCTCCAGCTCTACACGGTCCCGGGGCAGGTCTTCTACAACACGACGCGGAAGCTCGTGCTCAAGGGCGTCGACGGCATCGTCTTCGTCGCCGATTCCCAGAAGGCGATGCTCGACGCCGATCTCGACAGCTTCCGGAACCTTCGCGAGAACCTCGACGAGATCGGGCTCGACCTCGCCGACATTCCGCTCGTCGTCCAGCTGAACAAGCGGGATCTGCCGAACGTCGCGCCCGCGCAGGAGATCCTCGCGCGAATCGATCCCGAGAGGCAGTACGAGTCGCTCGAAGCGTCGGCGATGACGGGCGACGGCGTTTTCGAGACGCTGAAGCTGATCTCGAAGCTGACGCTGCGGACGCTGCGGAAGCGGATGATGGGCGAGGAGGCGCCGCGTCCCGCGGCGGCGCCGGCGAAACGGACGACGTTCCAGGTGCGCGGCGGATCGGC
>JBOGJQ010000143.1:0-1227 GCA_050745405.1 Thermoanaerobaculia bacterium
ACGCTCAAGACGCTCAAGACGCTCAAGACGCTCAAGACGCTCAAGACGCTCAAGACGCCCAAGACGCCCAAGACGCCCAAGACGCCCAAGACGCCCAAGACGCCCAAGACGCCCAAGACGCCCAAGACGCCCAAGACGCTGCTCATGCTCGTTCTTTCCGTCGACACCTCGCTTCCCCTGTTCTCGGTCGCGCTCGTTGGCGACGAGGGCGTTCTCGCGGCGTATGCAGCCGTGGGGAAGGCGTCGCGGAACGAGAAGCTTCTGCCGGCGATCGACTGGATGCTCGCCGAGTCGGACGTAGCGAAGGAATCTCTCGACCTGCTGTGCGTGACGCGCGGGCCCGGATCGTTCACCGGCGTCCGTGTCGGGCTCGCGACGATCCAGGGGCTCGCGTTCGCGATCGAGCGGCCGGTGTGCGCGCTCTCGACGCACGAGGCGGCGCTCGGCGACGATGCGACCGGCGCCGTCCTCGTCACCTCGGATGCTGGCCGCGGCGAGCTGTACGCGAGCGGATTTCGTGACGGGAAGGAAGACCTCGCGCCGCTCCTCGCCGGCCCGGACGAGGCGGCGACGCTGCGGGAGCGGTACGCGCGGAACGTTCACCTCGAGGAGCTGATCCGGCGGGAAAACCTCGCGCTGCTCGCCGCGCGGCGGGCGCTGGCGCTGGACGCCGGCGCGCGCGCGGCACGCGCCGGGGCGACGCCGATCTACGTGCGACTCGCCGAGGCCGAGGTCAAGCTCCTGCGGAAGGATCATGAGTGAGCTCGAGATCGAGGACGCCCGGCCGGCCGACGTCGACCAGATCGCGGCGCTCGAGCGCGCGAGCTTTCCCACGCCGTGGCGCCGCGAGTACTTCGAGGGCGAGCTGCGCTCCGAGCGCCGCCTGAGCCGCGTCATCCGGGACCGCCGCGCCATCGTCGCGTACTGCTTCTCGATGTACTTCCTCGACGAGATGCACGTGAACAAGATCGCCGTCGCGGAGCCGTACCGCAGACGGGGGCTCGCCGGGCGGCTCATGGACGACGTGATCGCTTTCGCCCGCGCCAACGGCATCAAGACGATCACCCTCGAGGTCCGCACCACGAACGACGACGCGATCGCGTTCTACCGCGCGATCGGCTTCGAGGAGCGCTACCGGCGCGCGCGGTACTACCCGGACGGGGAGTCGGCGGTCGTGATGGCACTATCGCTGTCATCCCGAGCGTAGCGAGGGATCAGGGTCGGGCG
>JBOGJQ010000144.1:0-1048 GCA_050745405.1 Thermoanaerobaculia bacterium
TTCGCTCGTCAGGATGACGACGCCGAGAAGGACAATTGAAAACCGGAAACCGGAAACCGGCAACCGACAACCGGCAACCGAACAACGAACAACGAACAACGAAAGAAAATGGTGTTCGACATCCACATCCACGTCCAACCGTGGGATATGCTTCACCCGCGGGTGCGGCCGCTTCTCGACGACGCGGCGCACGCGGGCGTGCGCGAGCTCCTCGCCTCCCCCGAAAAGCTCCTCGCGTGGATGGATCGCGAAGAAATCGAGCGGGCGTGCTGCATCAACTATGTCTCGCCGGACGTGATGGGATTCTCGCCCGCCGCGAACGACTGGATCGCCCGCTTCACGCGCGGTCATCGGGACCGGCTGCTTCCCGTCGGCTCGGTCCACCCGAACCCGACGCCGGATCTCGCCGCGGAGCTCGAGCGCGTCCTCGACCTCGGCATCCGCATGATCAAGATCCACCCGCCCCACCAGCTCTTCGCGCCGAACGCCTACCGGTTCGATCTTCCGGCGCTCGCGGAGGTGTACCGGATCTGCAGCGAGCGCCGCATCCCGGTCATGTTCCACACGGGCACGTCGATCTTTCCCGGCGCGAGGAACGTCTACGCCGACCCGATGCCGGTCGACGACGTCGCGGTCGACTTTCCCGATCTCCGGATCGTCCTCGCGCACGCGGGGCGGCCGCTCTACGGCGACACGGCGTTCTTTCTCGTCCGTCGCCACCCGAATGTGTCCGTCGATCTCTCCGGGATCCCGCCGCGATCGATCCCGCGCTATCTGCCGCGGCTCGCCGAGATCGCCGATCGCGTGCTCTGGGGAACGGACTGGCCGTCCCCCGGCGTCGTCTCGCCGAAGCGCAACGCGGACGAGCTCCGCGCCCTCGGATTCGGCGACGACGTCGAGCGGAAGATTTTCCGCGAGAACGCCGCCCGGCTCTTTTCGTAGACCGGCGCGCCGGAGGCGCGTCACAAAGAACGCCCGACCTTCCCATAAGGCGCGCGCCGGAGGCGCGCCAGAAGGTAGCCGGTGGTGACGGCCCGGAGGGCCGGAA
>JBOGJQ010000145.1:0-1034 GCA_050745405.1 Thermoanaerobaculia bacterium
GGGCGGCGGCGCTTCGGGCGCGACGCCGCCGCGGCGGCGGTCGTCCTCGTCGCGATCGGAAGTCTCGCGGCGCTCGCCGTCGCGCTCCTCCCCCGCTGGCTCCCGGATGCCTTCGATCTTCCGGCGCTCGCCGTTCCGGCGTGGATCGATCTCACCGCCCCCGACGTCTGGCTCCTGCTTCGGTCCCTACTCGTCGGGATCGCAGTCGCCGCGGCTGCCGCGGCGGTCCGCGCGGCAATGAATACCGCGCCGCGAGGCCGCCTCCTCCTCGCCGGCTTCGCGTGCGCTCTCGCCTTCGCCGGACTCGATGCCTCGACGAAGGGAATCGAGATGATCACCTCCGCGGTGCTGGCATTCCTCATCGCCGGCGGCGCCGTCGCCGTCCCGCTTCTGGTCCTCGGACGGAATCCGCTCGCGTGGTTCGCCGCGCCGGCGCTCGCCACCCTCGTCGTCGCGATCCCGCCGCTCCTCGCCTCGCCGCGCGCGGCGATCCGATGGAACGGCGCCGCGCTGGCCGTCGTGGCGATCGTCGGTTTCATCGTTCTCGCGAAGAAGTGGCGAGGGGGAACGGGAGCCGCAGATTACGCAGATTGACGCAGATTAAGAGCCGATCGATCTGTGTAGTCTGCCCGATCTGTGGATGCCGTTCCGCGTCGACCGGTTGGGAGGGCGGAAAGTGGCCCGGGCGTCTCGCCCGGGCTTCGTTGGCCTTGCGATCCTGCCGATGACGTAACGGGGACACGGGCGAGACGCCCGTGCCACAGTCGCTTCGCGTCGGCGGGCGTGTTGCGCGGGGGAACGGGGACCGCAGATTACGCAGGTTGACGCAGATTAAGAGCCGATCAATCTGTGTAGTCTGCCCGATCTGTGGATGCCGTTCCGCGTCGACCGGTTGGGAGGGCGGAAAGATAGGGGTAGGGAGAGGCCTCCCGGCCTCCCCCTCCCTCCGAACCGGACGGGCGGATCTCCCGCATCCGGCTCTCCGGTCAGTGGGCCGGTTTCACGGACTGGCGCTGCAACTGGTGGTACTCGCA
>JBOGJQ010000146.1:0-1642 GCA_050745405.1 Thermoanaerobaculia bacterium
CCTCCTCGCTCCTTGATCTCGCCCCGCAAGCCCCACCAGCGCGGGCCGCTCTGGTTTATTTCACAGCCTCTGAGCGAGGTGGGAAGGGAGGGCGTGAGCGAAGGATCTCCTCAGCCGGATCTCAATCCGGCAGGTTGTCGCGAGTCTGGGTGGCGGATCAGGAGATCCTTCGGCCGCTGCGGGGCCTCAGGATGACGGCGCTTTGGATGAGCGAGGAAAAGGAATGATCTATCTCGACAACAACGCGACGACGAAGGTCGCGGACGAAGTCCTCGAGGCGATGAAGCCGTACTACACGACGTGGTACGGCAATCCGCACTCGGCGCATGCGCTGGGGCGCGCGGCGCACGAGGGGATCGAGAAGGGGCGCGCCGAGGTCGCGGAGCTGCTCGGAGGAAAGGCGCATGAGGTCGTGTTCACGAGCTGCGGGACGGAGTCGAACGCCATCGTGATCCGGCACATCGCGCGGAAAGGGCGCGCGCGGTTCGTCGCGACGGCGGGCGAGCATCCGTCGATTCTGAATCTTCTCCGCGAGCTCGAAGGGGAAGGGCACGAGCTGACGGTCGTCGGGATCGACGGCGACGGCAAGATCGATCTGGGTGCGATGGAGACAGCGCTCGCGGGCGGCGCGGACCTGGTCTGCGCGATGCTCGCGCAGAACGAGACGGGGGTGATCCACGACATCCCGGCCGTCGCGCGCCTCGCGCAGAAGAGCGGCGCGCGCCTCCTCGTCGATGCCGTGCAGGCGTCGGGGAAGATCGAAATCGATGTGAGCGCGCTCGGCGCGGACTACGTGTCGATCTCGGGACACAAGTTCCACGCGCCGAAGGGGGTCGGGGCGCTGTGGGCTCGGGAAATCGCCGAGCTGACGCCGCTCTGGCGGGGTGGGGGACAGGAACAGGGGCTCCGGTCGGGGACCGAGAGCGTTCCGCTGATCGTCGGGCTCGGGAAAGCGGCCTCGCTGGCGAAGCGGCGTCTCCCGTCGATGGACTGCGTCGGCGAGCTGCGCGACCGACTGGAGGCGGGCATCGCGGCGGTGAGCGACGTGCGTGTTCACGGGGCGGCGTCGCCGCGCCTTCCGAACACGGCGAGCATCGGCTTCCGCGGCGGCGACGCGACGGCGCTCGTCGGGCGTCTCGACGAGGCGGGCGTCTGCGTCTCGGCCGGTGCCGCGTGCCACTCCGGCGCGCGCAGCGCGTCGGCCGTCCTGCGCGCAATGAACGTCCCGGACGACTACGCGTTCGGGACGGTGCGCTTCTCGCTCTCGCGCGAAACGACGCCCGCGGAGATCGAGGAGACGATCGGGATTCTAGCGCGAACGTAATCGCCACCGGTGTGGGCGCGCCGTCCCGGCGCGCACCTCGCAGGCGTGAGCGCCGGTGCTGCGGCGGAGGAGAAGGCCGCGGCCGCCGCGCCGCAGCGCTACGATGCCGAAGCCTTGCGAGAACAGGATCATCGCTTCCGACGCCTATGTGGGTTTCCTCGACGAGCACCTGTAACGTCGAGGCCGGCCGTAAGGCGAGGATGACGTCGACGCCCGAAGGGCGCGGGAGAGTAGCCGGGGGCGAGCGCCCGCAGGGCGCGCTGCCCCCGGATCAGACGCGGACAATGAATGCGCGCCCTGCAAGGGCGCGGGAGTCCC
>JBOGJQ010000147.1:0-2145 GCA_050745405.1 Thermoanaerobaculia bacterium
TCTTCGCCGACATCGTGCAGCCGTCCGCGAGCGAGAACATCTCGCGCGCGATCTCGCGCGGGGTCCGCTCGGCCTGCCCCGGCTCGCGCATCTTGACCAGCCACGCGTTCTCCGCGAAGCGGCACGCGTCGAGAAAGAACGGCTTGCCGTAGCGGTGACTGATGTCGCGCACGGCGCGAAGGTTCTCGAGCGAGACGGGCTGCCCGCCGCCGGAGTTGTTCGTCACCGTGGCCATGACCAGCGGAATGCGGGCGCCCTCCTCGCGCAGCGCCGTCTCGAGCGTCTCGAGGTCGACGTTCCCCTTGAACGGATGCAACGTCGCCGGCTCCCGCCCCTCGGCGATCACGATATCGCGCGCCTCGGCGCTCTCGTGCTCGATGTTCGCGCGCGTCGTGTCGAAGTGCGTGTTGTTGAGGACGACCTGCCCCCGCTCGAGGATCGACTGGAAGAGGATCCGCTCGGCCGCGCGTCCCTGGTGCGTCGGGATGATGTGCTTGTAGCCGGTCAGGTCCGCGACGACGTCGCGGAAGCGGTAGAACGAGCGGCTGCCGGCGTACGACTCGTCCCCCCGCATGACGGCGCTCCACTGCGCCGCCGACATCGCCCCCGTCCCGGAATCCGTGAGCAGGTCGATGAGGACGTCCTCCGCGTGCAGCAGGAAGACGTTCCACCCGGCCGCCTCCAGCGCGCGCTCGCGCTCCTCGCGCGTCGTGAACTTGATCGCTTCGACGGACTTGATGCGGAACGGCTCGATGATCGTGCGGAAGCTCATCGGTGGCGTATTCTACGCGCAGCCGTCCGCCTCACGGCCCGGCGCCCGTGATGCAACTCGCCGCCGCACTTCGCAAGGAGCTCCTGCTGCAGTGGAAGACCCGCGGCCAGATCGCCGCCGTCTTCATCTTCGGCGCGACCGCCCTCCTCCTCTTCAGCTTCTCCATCGGACCGAACTCCGAGGCGCTGCGGCTGTATGCATCGGGGTTCTTGTGGCTCGCGCTCCTGCTGTCGTCGACGCTCGCGCTCGCCGAGAGCTTCCATCTCGAAATGGAGCAGCGGGCGCTCGAGGGATTACTGCTCCTTCCGATCGGCGAGCGCTCCCTCTATTACGCGAAGGCGATCGCGAACGCGGCGCAGATCACCGTGCTCGGCATCGCCTTGATCCCGGTCATGGTCGTCCTCTACGACGCGGGGACGCTCCGCGTCGGCTCTCTCATCGTCGTCGTCGTACTCGGATCGGCCGGCCTCGCGGCGCCGGGCACCCTCTACGCGGCGATGACCGCGACGATCCGGGGACAGCAGACTCTGCTTCCCCTGCTCCTCTTCCCGCTCATCGTCCCGGTCCTCCTCGCCTCGGTCAAAGCGACCACCCTTTTCATTCTCGGGGATCCAATGGGTCAGGCGCGCTCCTGGCTGACGCTGCTCGCCGCCTTCGACGCGATCTACTGGTCGCTTTGCGGCCTGCTGTTCGGGCGGGTCGTGGAGGAATGATGGCCACGGTGAACGGTTTGTACACGGCGGCGCGGCCGACGCGCCCCCTGCACGGAGCCCCATGAACGCCACGTCCGAACACCGAAACCGCCGCTGGTACGCCGCCGGCGCCCTCGCCGTCGCCGCCGCCGCGTTCGTCGTGATCACCGCCGGCGGGATCGGCGAGAACCTCGTCTATTACTGGGGTCCGGCGGAGCTGAAGGAGGCGGGCGAGAAGGCCGTCGGCGCGACGATCCGCCTCGGCGGTCAGGTCGTCGCGGGATCGATCACAGGCTCCGGTGGACCGTCGTCGCTCGCCTTCGACGTCACCGACGGGAAGGAGATCGTCCACGTCCGCGCGTCGGGCGTCCCGCCGCAGCTCTTTCGCGAGGGGATCGGCGTCGTCGTCGAGGGAACGATGACGCGCGAGGGGTACTTCGCCGGGAAGAGGCTCATGGTCTCGCACGACAACGAGTACCGCGCGCCGCGCGAGGGCGAAGGGGTCGACACGGAGAAGCTGATCCGTTCCGCGACGGACGAAGGGGCCGGAGCGTGACCGCGCCGCTCGGGCGCGCGCTGATCCTTCTCTCCCTGCTCGTCGCGACGAGCGGCGCGGTCGTCGCGTTCGCCGCCGTGCGGCGGCCGGCGGCGCTCGCGTGGGCGCGCCGTCTCGCCTACGCC
>JBOGJQ010000148.1:0-1194 GCA_050745405.1 Thermoanaerobaculia bacterium
CGTTCGAGCAGATGGTCGCCCTCGACGCCGAGCAGGAAGCCACCGAGCTGCCGATCACGCAGCTCTATCGGAAGACTCACGAAGGCTAGGCGTTTCGTCGCGCGTCGTCGCAGCCTGTGCGCGCTCCCAAGCGTCGTCATCCTGACGAGCGAAGCGAGGAAGGATCTCCTCAGCTGCGACTCAGACTCGCG
Organism: Thermoanaerobaculia bacterium; assembly: GCA_050745405.1. Taxonomy (GTDB): domain Bacteria; phylum Acidobacteriota; class Thermoanaerobaculia; order Gp7-AA8; family Gp7-AA8; genus JBOGJQ01. Next base: position 192 of record JBOGJQ010000148.1, read on the forward strand.
ACACCGTAGGATTGAGACCCGGCTGGGGAGATCCTTCGCTCACGCCCGCCCATCCCGCCTCGCTCAGGATGACACCAACGTCGGGACCCCGTCTTTTGCGCGACGAGCGACGAGCGACGAGCGATGAGCGACGAGTGACGAGTGACGAGCGACTAGTCGACTTGTGACGAGCGACCAGCGACCAGCGCCCCGTCCCTCCACACCGCGCGCACCAGGTTCACGCCGAAGTGGTAGACGAGGTGAAGGTATGACGGCGCGTCGAGCAGGACGAGATCGGCGCGTTTGCCGGGCTCGATCGACCCGGTCTCCGGCGCGAGGCCCAGCGACGCGGCGCCGTTGAGCGTTGCTGCCGTCAGGCACTCCTCGACCGTCATCCGCATCCGGAGCGCCGCGAGCTGCACGACGAGCTGCATCGACTCGGTCATCGACGACCCGGGATTGCAGTCGGTCGACAGCGCGACTGCCGCGCCGGCGTCGATCAGGGCGCGCGCCGGCGCGAAGCGCTCGCTCATCAGAAAGAGGCTCGTCGCGGGAAGCAGGTTCGCGATCGTCCCCGAAGCGGCGAGAGCGCGGATCCCTTCTGCCGATACGTACATCAGATGATCGGCCGAGGCGGCGCCGATCTCGGCGGCGAGGCTCGCGCCCCCGGTGTCGCTCAGCTCGTCCGCGTGGACGCGGGGCACGAGACCCGCGCGCGCTCCGGCGCGCAGCACCGCTTCTCCCTCCTCGCGCGTCCAGACGCCCCGCTCGATGAAGACGTCGCAGAACCGCGCGAGGCCCTCCGCGGCTGCGGCGGGCTGGATCCGCTCCGCGACCTCCTCGAGGTACTCGCGCCGCGCTCCCGCCGACGCGCGCGCCTCCGGCGGCACGTCGTGCGCGGCGAGGCACGTCGGCACGAGCCGCACCGGCGCCGTCTCCGCCGCCGCGCGGATCGCCCGGAGCTGCTTGAGCTCGTCCTCGAACCGAAGGCCGTAGCCGCTCTTCGCCTCGGCCGTCGTCGTGC
>JBOGJQ010000149.1:0-32962 GCA_050745405.1 Thermoanaerobaculia bacterium
GGGTCGGCCGACCCGACGGCGAGCTACGGGTATCGCGTCTTCGCCTTCGCCCGTCTGAACGACGACGGAAGCTTCGACGCGACATTCAGCGGAGACGGCCGGTGGACGTCCGCATCGAGCAGCGGCGCCGACGACTGGATGTACGGCATGGACGTCCAGCCGGACGGGAAGCTGATCGCGGCGGGCAACCGCGGATTCGCGACGAACCCTCGCAACACGCTCGTCATGCGCGTCAACACGGACGGCACCCTCGATTCGTCGTTCTCCGGCGACGGCATGGTCCTGATCGATGCCGGAGGAATCTCGGGTGACTATCCCGACGACTTCGCGTACGACGCCGCCGTCGATTCTCTCGGCCGGATCGTCGTCTTCAGCCAGGCACAGCGCATTCTGATCAGCCGCCTCATCCCGGCGGGCGCACTCGATTCGACGTTCGACGGTGACGGCGTCGCTCTGGCCGACTTCGGCGGACAGAACGCGCCGACCGACTTTCTCGTGCAGCCCGACAACAAGATCGTCGTCGGCGGCTTCGTCTATATCTCCGGGTTCAAGGCCGCGCTGCTCCGTCTGACCGACACGGGTTCCTACGACTCGAGCTTCAGCGGCGACGGTCGTCTCTATCATCGGTTCACCCCGGCCGACCGCATCTACGCCATGGCTCTGCAGCCCGACTCGAAAATCGTGACGTCGGGCAGCGGTTGGGCCGGAGGACCGGGATATGACGTCGTCGTCGCGCGGTGGCTCGGCGACTTCAATCAGGTCCATTCGACGACGCTCGCGATCACGGGCGACTCGCCCGACCCGTCGGCCTTCGGGCAGAGCGTCAACGTCACCTGGACCCTGACTTCCTCCGGCGGCACGCCCGGCGGAACGGTCACCGTCACCGACGGCGTCGATTCCTGCAGCGCCCCGGCCTCGTCCGGCGGCTGCCCGATCCAGCTCACGACCGGCGGCACGCGCACGCTGACGGCGACCTTCGCCGGCGATCCCTCGTTCTGCCGGAGCAGCGCGACCACCACGCACACCGTGCAGAAGGCGGCGAGCACGACGAGCATCGTCCTCCCCCCCGGCACGACCACGATCGGCTCGCCGCTCCAGGTCACGGTCAACGTCACCTCGGCGGTCGGAACGCCGACGGGCAGCGTCAGCGTGAGCGACGGCGCCGGCGCGACCTGCTCGATCGCGCTCGCGTCCGGAACCGGCAGTTGCACGCTCCATCCGACGGTTGCGGGAACGCGGAACGTGACCGCGACCTACGCCGGAAGCGCAGGGCACTTCGGCAGCTCCGCCGCGGCGAGCCGTACGTTCAACCCGGCTGCGACGAAAACGACGCTGACGAGCCACGGTCCGGATCCATCGACGGTCGGCGAATCCGTCGCATTCGACGTTCGCGTGACGAGCTCGTTCGGCACGCCGACAGGCTCCGTCACGGTCAGCGACGGCCTCGGCCAGTCGTGCACCGCCGCGCTCTCCGGAGGAAGCGGCTCCTGCTCGATCGCCTGCAGCTCGGCCGGCGATCGAACGATCACGGCCAGCTACGCGAGGCAGGGAAGCTGGGACGCGAGCTCCGCCACGGCATCGCAGAGCGTCACGGTCGCGGGAACCGTCACGACGATCGCGAGTCACACGCCCGATCCCGCGTCCGTCGGAACGCCCGTCTCCGTCTCGGTGACCGTGACCGGTGGCTCGATGACGCCGGCCGGATCGGTGGAGATCAGCGACGGCGCCGGTGCGTCGTGCACGATCACGCTCGCCTCCGGCGCCGGGAGCTGCAGCTTCACGCCGGCCGTTCCCGGGATGCGAAACATCACCGCCACGTACGGCCGCGATGCCGCACACACCGGAAGCACCTCCTCGGTTTCGCATCAGTTCGTCGGCGGGGCGACGACGACGGCGATCGTCTCGCACGCGCCGAATCCGTCGGTCGTCGGGCAGGCCGTGACCGTCAGTGTGACGGTGAGCGCGTCGTTCGGGACGCCGACCGGTTCGGTGACCGTCTCCGATGGCGCTGGCGCGTCGTGCACCGCCGGTCTGACGGCGGGCGCGGGCTCGTGCTCCTTCACCGCGTTCGTCGCCGGCACGCGCGACATCACAGCCAGCTACTCGGGCGACGGGATCTACGACGCGTCGACGGCGCAGGCATCGCACGTCTTCGAGAAGGCGGCGACGATGACGACCATTACCGCCGATTCCCCCGATCCGAGCGCCGCGGGGGCCGCGGTGACGGTGGCGGTCTCGGTCCAGTCGGCGTTCGGCACGCCAGGCGGCGACGTCTTCGTGACCGACGGCCTGGGCGCTTCCTGCGTCGCCACTCTCGCAGGAGGAGCCGGAAGTTGCGACATCGCATTCGGGACGCCGGGAGCGCGCACGATCACGGCGACATACGCGGGCGACACGACCCATGCCGGGAGCGGCGCGGCCGAGCCGCACGAGGTCCGCGACGCGACCGCGCCGGGATTCGTCTCGGTCACCCCGTCCGAGACCGTTCTCTGGCCGGCGAATCACAAGATGCACGAGGTCCGGTTCGACGTCGTCCTCACCGACGACTTCGATGCGGCGCCGACCGCGCGGATCATCGGCGTCACCGTCAACGAGCCGGGCGACGGCATCGGCGACGGGAACGCCTCGCCGGACTGGGAGATCACGGGTCCGCTCACGGTCGAGCTCCGCGCCGAGCGTTCGGGGAAGGGCTCCGGCCGCGAATACCACGTGACGATCGCCGCGAGCGACGCGAGCGGCAACGACGCGACACACACGGTCGTGATCCGAGCGCCGCGGCATCCGTAACCGCGGGGCACTGACGGGGCGGCAGGCGCGAGGCCTGCCGCCCCGCATATCCACAGATGGCGGTCAGTGCGACTGCCGCGCGTGATTCACGGCAGTGAGGATCAGCTTCCTCAGGTCGTCGATGTCGAACGGCTTGATGAGGACGCCCATCAGCTCGGTCACGTCGAGACGCTTCAGCTGGCGCGGCGAGGCGGTCATGACGACGACGCGCTTGAGATGGCCCGGTTTCGACTTGCGCAGGCAATCCAGCACGTCGAAGCCGGTACGCTTCGGCAGCATCAGGTCGAGAAGGATCGCCGAGTAATCCGAGCTGCGAATGCAGACCAGTGCGTCTTCACCCGTCGCTGCGCGTTCGACGCGGAGACCTTCCCGCGTGATGACCGCGGTGACCATGGCCGAGATGCTCGCGTCGTCGTCGGCGACGAGAACGTCGCCATTCTGCTGGGGGTGAGCCGGACGCTCCATACCATCACAAACGACAAATCGGCGATCTCGGATTGGTAGACTCGCGTGCAGTCGAGTCCGGCAAGTCAGAGCAGGATGTCTTCGGTGCTGGTGATCAGCACGCATGTGCAGCCGGTTTCACTCCACACCCGCTTGTCGCCGGTCGGGGCTTCCGCGCGGTTGTAATCGCCCGGGTAGAGCTTGCGATCGTCGATCCACAGCTCGCCGTCGAGGAGATAGAGCTCCTCGAGCTCGGCATGCTCGTGCGGCGGGTACTCGACCCCGGGAAGGAGGCGCACCAGCATACTGACGCGATGCCGCTCGGTGTCGTTCGCGAGCAGCTTGCAGAAGATTCCCGGGGCCACTTCTTCCCATTCCGGCTCGCGATAGGCGCTCGGCGGCGGCAGCACCGGTGGCCCGGCCCGCTCCGCCGCGATTCGGTGCGCAAGGCGGCCTCGGAGTGATGGCGCCGGCCGCAGAACGTCGGCGCAGGCGACCAAGGAGTCGACGACGGGCCGCAGTGCGTCCACCTCACGGCGGCAGGTCTCGCACGACGCGAGGTGGGCCTCGAAATCCGCCGCCTCGGTCGCCGGCAGAGCCCGCACGGCGTATCCCGAGGCGAAGTCGAGTCGGCTGCAATCGCTCATGGCTTCGATTCCCCGGCCAGCACCCGTCTCAGCTTCTGCAATCCCGAGCGGATACGTGTCTTGATCGTCCCGGGCGGCATATTCAGCCGTTCCGCCACCTCGGCGTACGTCAGCTCTGAAAAATACGCCGCCTCGATCGCCTGCCGCTCGTCGGCCGTGAGGGACGTGAGCGCGCTGCGCAGGATTTCTCCCTGCTCCTTGAAAGCGAGGACATCATGGGGGTCAGGTGCCGCTGGTGTCATCGGCGGCGGATCGTCCGCCGAGGGTGCGACGCGCTTCTGGCGCTGGTCGAAGCGGATCTGGTCGATCGCGCGCGATCGCGCCTGGTTCATGATCCAGCCCAGAACCGTGCCATTCGCGGGATCGTAGCGCGACGCGCGCCGCCATACGTCGTGAAAGACGTCGACAGTCAGCTCTTCCGCGGTCTCGCGGTTCGCGGTGATTCTCACGATCAAGGTGTACACGGGCCGATGTGCCCGTTCGTACAGCGCATGGAGGGCCAGCTCGTCTCCCGCGGCAATGGCGCGGACGAGCGCGGCCCACTCCTCCTCCGAGATGAGCGGCTTTCCCTCGCGGGCATACAGGACGGCGCCCAGCGTTCGATGTGCACCGCCGCCCGGCTCGTATCGCTCGGTGGCTCCCACGCCCGCCATCTTATAAAAAACGCAACTGTCGACGCACTCATACCAGGGCAAAACGCCAAACGTGCTCCCCCGGATTGGTCGGCGTGGAGCGGCATATACTCCACCCTCATGCGCTTCCTCGTCTTTTTCGCCGCGCTCACCGTCGCTTTCGCCGGCACCTCTCTCGAGGCGCAGGTTCACTCGGGCGGTCCTCTGGGCGATCTCTACCGCGCCCGCGCCGGTGGGCTGGCGCACTATTCGAGCGCCGATCCGACCGGCGGGAACAACGACCGCCGCCCCATCGCCCCGGGAGAGACCCTCGTCCTCGTCGATCACGAGGGACCGGGCGTCGTGCGCCGCTGGTGGATCACGATCGCTCCGCGCGACAATGTCGAGATCCTCCGCCAGCTGATCGTCCGCTGCTGGTGGGACGGCGAGGAGGAGCCGTCCGTCGAAGTGCCCGTCGCCGATTTCTTCGGCATGGGGTTCGGCGAGTGGAACGACTACATCTCGCTTCCTTTGAACATGACGAGCGGCGGCTACAACGCCTACTGGCCGATGCCGTTCCGGCGCCACGCAAGGATCACCGTCGAGAACACCGGCAACGTCCCGATCGAGAGCTTCTACTACAACGTCGACATCCGCACGTACGACCAGCTCCCGGATGATTCCCTCTACTTCCACGCGCAGTTCCGCAGGACGCGCTCGCGTGAGGGGGAGCCGGTCACGATCCTCGAGGCGACCGGGCGCGGGCACTATGTCGGCACGCTCCTCTCGATCCAGCCGCAGCGCGGCCGCACGTTTTCCTATCTCGAAGGGGACGAGCGGATCTTCATCGACGGCGAGAAGACCCCGAGCATCATCGGAACGGGGACCGAGGATTACTTTTCGTCCGGGTGGTACTACGTGACCGGCGAGTACAGCGCGCCGTATCACGGCATCACGATCAAGGACGAGGAGCTCGGCCGGACGAACCAGTACCGCTGGCACATCGAGGATCCGATCCCGTTCGACGAGAGCCTCCTCTTCGATATCGAGCACGGCGGGACGAACGACATGCCGGGCGTCGAGTACTCCTCGGTCGCGTTCTGGTTTCAGACGCATCCGCACGCGCCGTTCCCGCCGCTCGGCGAGCGGCTCGTCCCGCTCGCCCGCATCTCGGCGCCGGCCATCGAGGCCGAGTCGCTGCGGGACCGAGCGCGCGCGACGGCGGGAGAGATCCTCGTTCAGGACATGAGCGGGTTCGACGGCGAGTGGGGCGGCGACGCGCAGCTCTGGTGGGTCGGCGCCCGGCCGGGCGACCGCCTCACGCTTCCGCTCGAAGCGCCGGAGGCCGGGACGTACGAGCTCGTCGGCTTCTTCACCCGCGCGCAGGACTACGGCATCGCGCGCGTTCTCGTGAACGGCGAGCCCGCCGGCGCGCTGATCGACGCCTGGGCGCCGCGCGTCGAGCCGACCGGGCCGGTGTCGTTCGGCGAAGTCACCCTGCGCGAGGGCGTGAACGAGCTCGTGATCGAGCTGGTCGGGAAGGACGTCCGCTCCGCCGGCTACGGGGAGGGATATCTCGTCGGCATCGACGGGTTTCTGCTTTACCGATGACCGGGATGCGATCCACCGATTTGTGATCTGCGCGCCGTTTATGGCAATGCGCCGTGAAACGGCGCGGGAGGTCCCGCGCCGCTGGCGCGGCGCGAAGGCGAGATCGTCTCGGAGTTCCGGGGGCGGCGCGCTGCGCGCTTGCCCCCGGCTACTTTCCGGCGCCCTCCGGGCGCATCAGCGACAACCATTCGCTATACGGCAAAGTTGAGCGGCCTCATATTCTGCGTCGCTGGGTCTCGATGCGGAAAAATCTGTGATGCTCACGGCGCCCGGAGGGCGCCGGAGAATGGCCGGGGGCGCGAGCCCGCAGGGCGAGCAGCCCCCGGATGTGCGCGCCGTTCATGGCAATGCGCCGTGAAACGGCGCGGGAGGTCCCGCGCCGCTGGCGTGGCGCGAAGGCGAAATCGTCTCGGAGTTCCGGGGGCGGCGCGCTGCGCGCTTGCCCCCGGCTACTTTCCGGCGCCCTCCGGGCGCGGCGATCGGAAGAAGCGTCACCGCGAGCGGGCTCGCCGCCTGGCCTTCTCCGCGGTGCCGCACGTCCGCATCTCGCACCAGCGGCGGAGCCCGTTGCGGCTGCGATCGACGAACATCCAGCCGCATCCCTCGCCGGGGCAGACGCGGATCTGATCGGCCTCCTCCGATGCGAGCAGCTCCGCGGCCGACCAGAGGACCGGCCAGAGCGGTGCGTCGAGATGACGATCCTCTTCGCGCCACGCCCAGACCTGGACCCTCCCGGTCGCAATCAGCTGACGTCGCGGCCCGAGGTCGCCCAGAAGGCGATTGAAGTCGCGGAGGTCCGCAGGCGCGAGCGTCCCGGTCGCGCGGCGGGCGAAGAGCCGATGGAGGAGAGCCCGACTCGAGAGGGCGCGCGCGAGTGCGGCGGCTGCACGGCGCGGTTCCCGACTCGCTCGTGCACGGAGGCGCGCGGCCGCGCGGTGGGCTAGAAGGCCCGCCTCCTCGCTCCAGGCGGCGACACGGTCGTAGCGGGTCAGCCTTTCCCCAGCCGGATCCGGCCAGTCGACCGTGTTCACGAAGTCGAGCGCGGGATGCCCGGCCACGAACTTGAGCGGCAGGTCCGTCACGCCGCTCATCCTACACCACTATTACCGGGTTGACCGGTGCGCGATCGCGGATCTACAGTCCACCTGTATGAGCCATAATACTGGTGCAACCACCGCGAAGAGATCCGTCGCTCTCATCGGCGCCGCATCGAGTATCGGCATCCGTCCCTACGACGACGGCCGGCAGCGCCAGCTCGACCGCGCTCCTGCCGCTCTTCGCGACGAAGGTCTCGTGTCCCGGCTTCGCGTCCGCGACCTCGGCGACGTCGCCCCGCCCGCCTACCAGGACTTCGCCCGCGTGGACTCGCGCCCGCGAAACGAGTCGGGTCTCATCGCCTACTCGCGCGAGCTCGGGAAACGCATCGGCGCTGCTTCCGAAGACGGCGCCTTCGTTCTCGTTCTGGGCGGCGACTGCAGCATCGTTCTCGGGTCGCTGCTCGGCATCCGTTCGCGCGGCGACCGGCCGGTCGGCCTGGCGTATCTCGACGGGCATGCCGACTTCGCGTCGCCGGAAGAGTCGATCACCGGTTCCGCCGCCAGCATGTGTCTGGCCATGGCGGTGGGAAGGGGAGAGACGCCGCTCGCGCGCCTCGGTTCTTCGGGCCCGCTCGTGAAGGCGGAGGACACCGTCCTCGTCGGCCGCCGCGATCACGCCGAACGATGGTACGGCCATGATGCGCTGGAGCGATCGGACATTCTCGACATTCACTGCGAGACCGTTCACGACCTCGGTCCCGGCGCCGTCGCCCAACAGTGCCTGCCGCGGCTCACCGCTCCCGCGGGTGGGTTCTGGATTCACGTCGATGCGGACATCCTCGATCCCACCGAGCTCGCCGCCGTCGACTCCCCCGAGCCGGACGGGCTGACGTTCGCGCAGCTCGCGGCCCTCCTGCGACCGCTGGTGCGGCATCCGAAGGCGCGGGGGATGGAGATCACCATTTACGATCCGCATCTCGACCCCGGCCTGGCGGGGGCGCGCCGGATCGTGACGATGCTGGAGAACGTGTTCGGCTGAAAAGGCATCAAAAAATTTGATTTGACGGGCTCCGAAACGACCTGCTATATACGCCCATCCTCATGACGCACCGCGCTTCCTCGGCCGCCTTCGACTACACGCCCAGCGTGCTGCGGAGCGTCTCTCTCGCCGTCGTCCTTTCGATTATTTCGATCCTCCTTCTTAGCGGGGGCGGCTGACGGTATAGGTCTAATCGACTGAAACCAAAGGCCGCCCTCGCAACCGCGAGGGCGGCCTTTTTCGTTTGTGGAGATTTTTCATGAGTGCAACCGCCGAACTGCAGCGCGAATGGCCCGAACCGATTCCGGAGACGAGGACCGGCGCGGAGGTCGTTTGCGAGGCGCTCGTCCGTGAGGGCGTCGACACGCTCTTCGGGTATCCCGGCGGCGCGGTTCTGCATCTCTACGATCAGCTCACGCGGATGCGCGGCCGCCTCCGTCACATCCTCGCGCGGCACGAGCAGGGCGCCGTGCACATGGCCGAGGGGTATGCGAAGGCGACGGGGCGGACGGGCGTGGCTCTGGTGACGTCCGGTCCCGGCGCGACGAATGCGGTGACGGGCATCGCGAACGCGTTCATGGACTCGACGCCGCTGGTGGTCATCAGCGGTCAGGTGCCGCGCCGGATGATCGGCTCCGACGCCTTCCAGGAAGTCGACACGGTCGGCATCACCCGCCCGTGCACGAAGATGAATTATCTCGTGCGCGAGGCGAGCGAGCTCGCCAGCACCATTCACGAAGCGTTCTATCTCGCCGGCAGCGGCCGCCCCGGTCCCGTGCTCGTCGACATCCCGAAAGACGTGACCGCGGAGCTGACCGCCGACTTCGAGCCGGAACCGGTTCGGCTTCCCGGATACGCGCCCGACCGCGACGGCGATCCCGAGCAGGTGCAGCGCGCGGTGGCGATGATGCGGCGCGCCGAGCGTCCGCTGCTCTACGTCGGCGGAGGCATCGTTCACGCGAACGGCGCGCGCGAGCTCCACGATCTGGCGGAGCGGCTCGGGTTTCCGGTCACGCCGACGCTGATGGGTCTCGGCGTGTTCCCCGCCGGCGATCCGCTCTCTCTCGGCATGCTCGGCATGCACGGCACCTATGCCGCGAACATGGCGATCTCCGAGGCCGACGTGATCGTCGCGATCGGCGTGCGGTTCGACGACCGCGTCACCGGCGCGCTCGACAAGTTCGCGCCGCACGCGGCGATCGTTCACGTCGACGTCGATCCGTCGTCGCTCTCGAAGAACGTCCGCGCGCACGTCGAGATCGCCGGCGACGCGCGAAGCGTCATGCGGCAGATGCTGGCGCTCGTTCCGCGCGAGGCGGACCTGACGCGCCTGAATGCGTGGTGGGATCGCATCGGGCGCTGGCAGCATGACGAGCCGCTCCGGTACGAGCGGAGCGCGAGCGACATCAAGCCGCAGATGCTCTGCGAAGAGCTGGCCGCCGTCACGCGCGGGCGCGCCATCGTGACGACCGACGTCGGACAGCATCAGATGTGGCTCGCGCAGTACTACCCCTTTCGCGAGCCGCGCCAGTCGATCACGTCCGGCGGGCTCGGAACGATGGGCTTCGGAGTTCCCGCCGCCATCGGCGCGCAGATCGCCTTCCCCGACCGTCAGGTCGTCGCCTTCGTCGGCGACGGCGGCTTCCAGATGACCGCGCAGGAGCTGGCCACCGCCGTCCAGTACGAGACGAACACGAAGGTCGTCGTCATGAACAACAGCTACCTCGGCATGGTGAGGCAGTGGCAGGAGAAGTTCTATGACCGCCGCTATTCGGAGGTCGATCTGGAGTCGGGACCCGATTTCGTGAAGCTCGCCGAGGCGTACGGCGCGCGCGGTCTTCGGGCGCAGCACCCGTCCGAGTTGCGCGACGTCCTCGAGGAGGGCCTGAGCACGCCCGGCGTCGTCGTCATCGACGTCCGCGTCACCGCGGAAGAAAACGTCTTTCCGATGGTGCCGCCCGGCGCGGGGCTCAAGGAGATGGTGCTGCGATGACGCGAAAGATTCTGGTGGAGGTGGAGAACCGTCCCGGCGAGCTGGCCCGGATCGTCAATCTCTTCGCCGCCCGCGGCGTGAACATCGACACGCTCACCGTTTCGGCAGCGGACGCCGCCGAGATCTCGAAGATCACCGTCGTCACGACCACGGACGCACGGACGAGCGAGCAGCTCGTCCGCATCATCGGCAAACAGGTGCGCGTGCTTTCGGCGCGCGTCGCGGAGGAGGGAGCATGAAAGTGCATTACGACAGCGACATCGACCGGCGCGTGCTCGCCGGGAAGACGATCGCGGTGATCGGCTACGGCAGCCAGGGGCACGCGCACGCCGGCAATCTCAGCGACACGGGCCTCGACGTCGTCGTCGGCTTGCGCGAGGACAGCCCTTCGCGCGAGAAGGCGCGAGCGCGGGGTCTGCGCGTTCTCACGGCGGCCGAGGCGACGCGCGTGGCCGACGTCGTGATGATGCTCGTGCCGGACGAGCTGACCCCACCGCTCTATCGCGACGAGATCGCGCCGAACCTCCGGCCGAACGCGGCGCTCGCCTTCGCGCACGGTTTCGGCGTCCATTTCGGCAGGATCGTCCCGAAAGACGACGTGAACGTCTTCATGGTCGCGCCGAAGGGTCCGGGACATCTCGTGCGCAGCGAGTTCGAGCGCGGCCGCGGGGTGCCGTGCCTGATCGCCGTCCACCAGGATCGCAGCGGCGACACGCGATCGCTGGCGCTCGCGTACGCGTCGGGGATCGGCGGCGGCCGCGCGGGGATCCTCGAAACGACCTTCCGGGAAGAGACCGAGACGGACCTTTTCGGCGAGCAGGCCGTTCTCTGCGGCGGCCTCACGTCGCTGATCACCGCCGGATTCGAAACGCTGGTCGACGCCGGCTACGCGCCGGAGATGGCGTACTTCGAATGCATGCACGAGATGAAGCTGATCGTCGATCTCCTCTACGCCGGCGGTCTGGCGAAGATGCGTCATTCGATCTCCAACACGGCCGAATACGGCGATCTGACGCGCGGGCGCCGCATCGTCACGGACCAGACGCGGGCCGAGATGCGGCAGCTTCTCGCCGAGATCCAGTCGGGACGCTTCGCCGACGAGTGGATGGACGAGTGCTCGGCCGGGAAGCCGTCGTTCCAGCGCCTGGAGGCGGAAGGTCTCCGCCACCCGATCGAAGAGGTCGGGAAGCGACTGCGCGCCATGATGCCGTGGCTCGAGCCGCAGCCAGTCCAGGAGGCCGAGCATGTCGTTCGCTGACGTGAAGTCGGTGTGGTTGGACGGGGAGCTGCTGCCGTGGGGGAACGCGAACGTCCACGTCTCCGCGCACGCTCTTCATTACGGCAGCGGGGTGTTCGAAGGGATCCGCTGCTACGAGACCGCGGAGGGGCCGGCGATCTTCCGCCTCGACGATCACGTCGATCGCCTCTTCGCTTCGGCGCGGGCGCACGGGATCGAGATCCCCTTCACGCGCAGGGACCTCGGCGCGGCGGTCTGCCGGACGATCGAGACCAACGGATTCACGAGCTGCTATGTCCGGCCGATCGTCTTCTTCGGCAGCTCGACGCTCTCGCTGAATCCGCGAGCGTGTCCGGTCCACGTGGCGGTGATCGCCTTTCCGTGGCCGGCCCTGCTCGGTGAGCACGCCCTCGAACACGGCGTGCGCATCACCGTCTCGCCATGGCGGAAGTTCAGCGCCACGATGATGCCGACGACGGCGAAGGCGTGCGGCCAGTACGTGAACTCGATCCTCGCCACGCGTGAGGCGGCGGATCGCGGCTTCGACGAAGCCCTTCTGCTCGATTCGGACGGCGGCGTGGCCGAAGGGGCGGGAGAGAACCTCTTCGTCGTGCTCGACGGCGTCGTTCAGACGAACGACCAACGTCATCCCGTCCTCATGGGGATCACGCGCGATTCCGTGATCCGGATCGCCCACGACCTCGGATATCGGGTCGAGACGCGCTCGCTGTCGCTCGACGATCTCCTCCGCGCCGACGAAGCGTTCTTCACCGGCACGGCGGCCGAGGTGACTCCGATCGCCGCGGTGGACGAGACGAAGGTCGGGACCGGCCGCCCCGGCGAGGTCACGCGAGAGATTCAGCGGGCGTATCTGAATGCGGCGGCCGGGCGCGGGCGGCGCTATCGCGAGTGGCTTCACTTCGTCGACGAATGCACGTTCGAGAGCGCGTACGGCGCGGCGCGGTGCGTGTAGGAGGCTGGTCATGGAATTCAAGCAGCTGGAGATGTTCGTGGCCGTGGCCGAGGAGCGGAGCGTCATCCGCGCCGCCCGGCGAGTCTTCCGCACGCAGCCGGCGGTCAGCATGGCGCTGGCCAAGCTGGAGCAGGAGCTCGGATCGCCTCTCTTCCACCGATCGCGCGAGCGCGGATTTCAACTGACCGGCGTCGGCGAGATCCTCCACGATTACGCGAAGCGGATGCTCGCTCTCCGCGACGAAGCCGAGAAGATCGTATCCAGCAGGAGCGATCAGTGGGTGTCCGCGGAGCCGGCGTGCTGACGCAGACCGTTCGACGGAGCGCGGCATGAGGAGCCGGGCCATCACCGCGGGCGTCGCACGCACGCCGAGCCGCGCCATGCTCCGCGCGGTCGGATTCTCCGATGCCGATTTCGAGAAACCGATCATCGGCGTCGCGAACAGCTATTCGACGATCACTCCGTGCAACCTCGGCATCGGGGATCTGGCCGGCGCGGCGCTCGAAGCGCTCTCCGAAAGCGGCGCGATGCCGCAGGTCTTCGGCACGATCACCGTGAGCGACGGCATCTCCATGGGGACGGAGGGGATGCGCTACAGCCTCGTCTCCCGGGAAGTCATCGCCGATTCGATCGAGACCGTCTGCCAGGGGCAGCAGATGGACGGCGTGCTGGCGATCGGCGGCTGCGACAAGAACATGCCGGGCGCGATGATCGCCATCGCGCGGATGAACATCCCCGCGATTTTCGTGTACGGCGGAACGATCAAGCCGGGGCGGTTCGGCGAGCGCGATCTGACGATCGTCAGCGCGTACGAGGCGGTCGGGAGCTTCTGCGCCGGAAAGATGTCGCACGACGAGCTGCTCGAAATCGAGCGCCGCGCCTGTCCCGGAGCCGGCTCGTGCGGCGGCATGTACACCGCGAACACAATGGCCGGCTGCATCGAGGCGATGGGGATGAGCCTCCCGGGGTCGTCGACGATGGCCGCGGTCGATGAGGAGAAGCGCTCGAGCACGGCGGAATCGGCGCGGATCCTCGCGCGAGCGGTGAGGGCGAATCTCCGGCCGCGCGACATCCTCACGCGCGAAGCGTTCGAGAACGCCATCGCCGTGATCATGGCCACCGGCGGATCGACGAACGCCGTGCTGCACCTGCTGGCGATCGCGCACGCGGCCGAGGTTCCGCTGGCGCTGGACGATTTTCAGACCATCGGCGAGCGCGTCCCCGTCCTCTGCGATCTGAAGCCGTCGGGGCGATACGTCGCCACCGATCTGCATCGCGCCGGCGGGATTCCGCAGGTGCTCAAGATCCTCCTCGCGCAGGGCCTCGTGCACGGCGGCGCCATGACGATCAGTGGGTTCACGCTCGAGGAGTCGCTCCGCGACGTTCCCGACCGGCCCGATCCCGGACAGGACGTCATCCGCCCGTTCGACGCGCCGCTTTACGCGAAGGGGCATCTCTCGATCCTCCGCGGCAATCTCGCCACGGAGGGAGCGGTGGCGAAGACGAGCGGCGTGACCCGCCGCACGATGACCGGTCCCGCGCGGGTCTTCGACTCCGAAGAGGCATGTCTCGCCGCGATTCTCGAGGGCCGCGTCGTCAGCGGGGAAGTCCTCGTCGTTCGCCACGAGGGTCCGAAAGGCGGACCGGGGATGCGCGAGATGCTCGCCCCGACTTCCGCTCTCGTCGGCGCCGGCCTCGGCGACGACGTCGGACTGATCACCGACGGCCGCTTTTCGGGCGGAACGTACGGAATGGTCGTGGGACACGTCGCGCCCGAAGCAGCCGCCGGCGGAACGATCGCGCTCGTCGAGAACGGCGACCGGATCACCATCGACGCCGACGCGAGAGTGCTGCATCTCCACGTCGCCGACGACGAGCTCGAGACCAGACGCGCGCGATGGCGCGCGCCATCACCCAAATACGAACGCGGCGTACTGGCGAAGTACGCGCGCCTGGTCGGCAGCAGCAGCGCCGGCGCGATCACGGATGGAGGGAGTCGATGAAACGGATCACGGTGTTCGATACGACATTGCGCGACGGCGAGCAGGCGCCGGGCTGCTCGATGAACCTCGACGAGAAGGTGCGGATGGCGCATCAGCTCGAGCAGCTCGGCGTCGCGGTCATCGAGGCGGGGTTTCCCATCTCCTCGGACGGCGACTTCGAATCCGTGCGCGCCGTGGCGGCCGGGTGCCGCGAGGCGACCATCGCCGCGCTCTGCCGCACCGCCGGCGCGGACATCGAGTCCGCCGCCGAAGCGCTCGAGCCGGCGGCCCGTCCGCGCCTCCATCTGTTCCTCGCCACATCCGACATTCATCTGAAATACAAGCTGCACAAGACGCGGGACGAAGTGCTGGAGATGGCGCGCCGCGCCGTCCGCCTGGCGAGGAGCTACGTCCCGGATGTGGAGTTCTCCGCCGAGGATGCGACGCGGAGCGACGTCGACTTCCTCTGCGACGTGCTCGAGGTCGCGGCATCCGAAGGCGCCACGGTGCTGAACGTGCCCGACACGGTCGGATACGCGACGCCGCCGGAGTACGCGAGCCTGGTTCGCACTGTGCGCGAGCGCGTCGTGCGCGAGCGCGACGTCACGATCAGCGTCCACTGCCACAACGATCTCGGCCTGGCCGTCGCGAACACGCTCGCCGCGCTCGACGAAGGGGCGGGGCAGGTCGAGTGCACGATCAACGGCATCGGCGAGCGCGCCGGCAACGCCGCGCTCGAGGAGATCGTCATGGCCTGCGCCGTCCGCGGCGACCGCCTTCCCTTCACGACCGGCATTCGTACCGAGCTGCTGTATCCGACCAGCCAGCTGCTGTCGTCGATCATCGGCTTCGGCGTGCAGCCGAACAAGGCGATCGTCGGCCGGAATGCGTTCGCCCACGAGGCGGGCATTCATCAGCACGGCGTGATGAGCAATCCGCTCACCTACGAGATCATGACTCCCGACTCGGTCGGCGTCCCCATGAGCAGTCTCGTTCTCGGCAAACATTCCGGCCGCCATGCGCTCGCGCAGCGATACGCGCAGCTCGGCGCGTCGCTGACGCCGGAGCAGCTCGAGGCCGCGTACGAGCAATTCGTCACGGTCGCGGATCGCAAGAAGAGTGTCTTCGACGGCGACCTCCTCGATATCATCCGCCACGCCGCGAAGGGTTCTTCGCGTCCGGCGCGGCTCGGGGTGGCGCAATGAAAGTGACGATCCTTCCCGGAGACGGCATCGGCCCCGAGGTCACGCGGGAAGCGGTCCGCGTGCTCGAGCGCGTCGCCGATCTCTTCGGCCACGAGCTGGACCTCGAACAGTGCGAGATCGGCGCGTCCGCGTACCGCAACCGCGGGACGGTACTCCCACCGGAAACACTGGCCGCCTGTCTCGCCAGCGACGCCGTCCTCCTCGGTGCCGTCGGCTCGCCGGAGCTCGATCGCGTGGCGCCCGAGAACCGCCCCGAGGCGGCGCTGCTGCAATTGCGGCGGACACTCGGCGGATTTGCCAACCTCCGCCCGGTTCTCTGCCGCGAGGCGCTCGTCGAGACGTCGCCGCTGAAACCCGAGATCGTCAAAGGCGCCGACATCCTCATCGTCCGCGAGCTTCTCGGCGGCATCTACTTCAATGAGACCTACACGGAACCGCAGATCGAGCGCGTCGCCCGAGTCGCCTTCGACCTCGCGCGCGCGCGCCGCCGCAAGGTGACCTCCGTCGACAAGGCGAACGTCCTCGAATCATCGCGGCTCTGGCGTGCCGTGGTCACGCGCGTCGCCGCCGATTACGAAGACGTCGAGCTCGAACACGTCTACGTCGATGCCTGTGCGATGTACCTCGTGACGAACCCGAGGCGATTCGACGTCGTCCTCACGGACGTTCTCTTCGGCGACATCCTCTCGGACGAGGCGGCCGCGCTCAGCGGATCCCTCGGGATGCTGCCGTCGGCGGCGATCGGCGGAGAGGTCGATCTCTACGAGCCCGTGCATGGATCCGCGCCCGATCTGGCCGGCCGGAACGTCGCCAATCCGATCGGCGCGATCGCCTCGGTCGCCATGATGCTCCGGCAGACGGCAGGACTCGAAGACGAGGCACGCGCGATCGAGGCCGCCATCGACCGCGTGCTCGCCGCCGGCCATCGCACCCGCGACATCGGCGGAACCGCGAGCACCTCCGAGGTCGGCGATCGCATCCTCGAGGCGCTAATCCACGATACTCCCGGAAGACACCGATCTGTCATCCCGAGCGGTAGCGAGGGATCTGGGCGGGCGGGAGCGGAGGATGTCGCGCACCCGACCCCCAGATCCCTCGCCTCACGGCTCGGGATGACAGATGGGGTGAGGGTTAGTGAATCGTCCGGGCCAGTGTCGTGTTCAGGCAACACGACAGCGTCGCCGCGGACGCTCTTCGATAAGTTGTGGGAATCGCACGTGGTCCATCGGTCTTCGAGCGAGCCGCCATTGCTGTACATCGATCTGCATCTCGTTCACGAAGTGACCTCGCCGCAGGCATTCGACGGATTGCGCGAGGCGGGGCGGACGGTACGGCGGCCCGAGCGGACGTTCGCGACGGTCGATCACAACGTGCCGACCAGCCCGGGACGCGTGATCTCCGATCCGCTCGCGGCGGAGCAGATCGCCGTGCTCCGAGCCAATTGCGCGGAGTTCGGCGTCACGCTCTACGACGTCGACTCCGCGAACCAGGGAATCGTGCACGTCATCGGTCCGGAGCTCGGGCTGACGCGGCCCGGCATGACGATCGTCTGCGGCGACAGTCACACCAGCACGCATGGCGCGTTCGGCGCGCTCGCGTTCGGCATCGGAACGTCCGACGTCGAGCACGTTCTGGCGACGCAGTGCCTTCGTCTGATGAAACCGAAGACGATGAAGGTCGAAGTCACCGGGCGCCTGGCGCCGGGCGTGACGGCGAAAGATCTCGCCCTCGCGATCATCGGGGAGATCGGAACGGCCGGCGCCGCCGGCTCGGTCATCGAGTACGCCGGCGAGGCCGTGCGCGCGCTCTCGATGGAAGCGCGGATGACGCTCTGCAACATGAGCATCGAAGCCGGCGCGCGCGCGGGGATGATCGCGCCCGACGAGACGACGTTCGCCTACCTCGGATCCGAGGAGGAAGCGTGGCGCTCGCTGCGGAGCGATCCCGGCGCGCGCTTCGATCGGACCGTGACGCTCGACGCGTCGGCCGTCGTTCCCCTGGTGACGTGGGGAACGACGCCGGGCATGGTCATTCCGGTGACCGGCAGCGTGCCGGCGGCGGCCGACGCGACGATGGAGCGCGCGCTCGCCTACATGGCTCTTCAGCCCGGAACGCCCGTCGAGGAGATCGCCGTCGACCGTGTCTTCATCGGGTCGTGTACGAACGCGCGCCTGGAAGACCTGCGCGCCGCGGCGCAGGTCGCGAAAGGGTACAGCGTCGCGCCGTCCGTGCGCGCCATGGTCGTCCCGGGATCGCAAAAGGTGAAACGAGCCGCGGAGGACGAAGGCCTCGATCGCGTCTTCCGCGAATCGGGCTTCGAGTGGCGCGAGCCCGGCTGTTCGATGTGTCTCGGCATGAACGAGGACATCCTCCAGCCCGGCGAGCGTTGCGCCTCCACGAGCAACCGCAACTTCGAAGGCCGTCAGGGGAGAGGAGGCCGGACGCATCTCGTCTCCCCCGCGATGGCCGCCGCCGCGGCGATCGCAGGCAAATTCACCGACGTCCGCCGCTGGAGTTTCCGATGATCGAACCCTTCCGCGTCCACACCGGCCTCGTCGCTCCGCTCCCGCGCCACGATGTCGACACCGATCAGATCATCCCGAAGCAGTTCCTGAAGCGCGTCGCGCGACGCGGATTCGGCGAATGCCTCTTCTTCGACTGGCGCGCCGATCCCGGGTTCGTGCTGAATCAGCCGCAATACCGCGGCGCCTCGATCCTGGTCGCCGGCCGGAACTTCGGCTGCGGCTCGTCGCGCGAGCACGCCGCGTGGGCCTTGCTCGACTTCGGCTTCCGCGCCGTCATCGCCGAGTCGTTCGCCGACATCTTCGTGGCGAACTGCATCAACAACGGGATCGCCGCGATCGCCACGGACACCGCCGCGCTCATGAACCGGACGCATCTCACGGTCGATCTCGAACGCAGCGAGATCCGCGAAGGCGGCTTGGTGGTCCCGTTCGAGATCGATCCCTTCCACCGCGACCGGCTTCTCGAAGGGCACGACGAGATCGGTCTGACGTTGCGTCATGCGGCCGCGATCGCGGCGTACGAGCGGATCACGGCGAAAGCCTGACGCGTCGCTGGTTCGGACGAAGCGTCGCTTGGCTCGGCAGGGCGAGACCCCAAAGCCCTGTAGTGTGAGGTCACGCCCACGTCGTTGGTCTTGCAATCGACAGCAAACCGAGGGAAGCTCGGCGCATGGCGATGAGGGAGAGAAGAGCGCTCCGTGGGCCCGTCATGGCTCCCTACGGCATCAGTACGTTGATCTGTGATGACGAGGATGCCGGGCGCACCGGAACGTTCGCAACCTATCGCGCGAAGCATATGCTGCGACGGCGGCCGATCACGCACGCCTCGCAGGACGGCAGGGGGGCTAGACTGCGGGGAAGAGTCCTAGGCTGTTGCAGCCCAAAACAGCTTAGCGAGTAGTTATGCGGAGGAAGCCTCGCGAGGACCGATGAAGACCAACATCACCGCCACATTGTCCGTGCGCAGGGGTGCGGCCGCGATCGATTTCTACAAGGCTGCCCTCGGCGCGATCGAACTCCATCGTGTCGATGCGCCGGACGGTTCGGTCGTTGCCCAGTTGTCCGTCGATGGTGCGCAGTTCTGGGTGTCAGACGAGTCTCCGTCAAACCTGAACTTCAGCCCAGAGTCGTTGGGAGGCTGCTCGGTACGAATGCTGTTGGTTGTCGATGATCCGGACACGGTGTGCGAGAGAGCCGTCGCAGCAGGTGCCACGCAGGTGGTTCCCGTCCAGGATGGTCATGGGTGGCGACTCGGCCGCATTCTCGACCCGTTCGGCCACCATTGGGAGGTCGGCCGACCGCCGTCATGACGAGCGAGCGACACGCAGGGGAGCGCGCCCGCATAACAAGCCGCTGCAGCCGACGAGCGGCGGGCACGCTCACGGAGAAAGCGGTAGTACGGGGCGCGCCGCTCGCGGCTGAGCGGCAGGGCGTTAGACGCCACGCGAGCGCCAAGAGCCCGGCCGCCTGCTCTGATGCGCAATAGCAACGATCTCGAGACGCTCTTCTCGTTCCCGGTAAACGACGTAGACGGGAATCGACGAACCGGAACTCGACGCGCGGTCCCTCTGACGCGGGGCCGACGGATTACGCCGCCGATCTCCGGAAACTCCTCGATCATCCGAAGCGCTTGCTGAACCTCGCTCCAAAACTCATCGCCAAGGCCGGGGCGCTCACTTTCGTACCTGGTGATCTCGGCACGAAGCTCGGCCTCCGCCTCGTCTAGGAAGCCGATCGTCACCGGCGAAAGATCTCGCGCTCGATCCGGCGGCGCACGTCGCTCCAGTCCGAGGTCACCGCCTCACCAGAGTCGAGCAAAGCGCACCTGCGCTCGATCTCGGCTGCCCAGGCAGCATCCACGTCCTCGTCGCTTTGGGCGTCGAGACTCTCGATGAGCTTCGCCGCGAGCTCCGCTCGCTCGGAATCGCTCAGTCGGAGCGCTTCGTGCAAGAGTTTCGCAGCCGTCTCTGTCATCGTCTTATTCTAATCCACGGGAGGTGTCTAACTGGCGCTTGCAGCCGACGCAGCCCGCGCCGGTGCCCGCGCGAGTGCGTTACGATCTCGCGTGCGGGCCGTGCGGGCTGAAGCGCGGGTCCGTTAGGAGCCGCAGACTTCGCCGAAGGTTCCGGGAAAGAACCGACACCATTCGACTGTTTTCTGCGAGAGAAGTGACTCCTCATGAGCGACGAAGGCACGAAGACTCTGCCGCTGCAGCCGACGAGAGCCTCTTCACCATTCATCTGCGTCAATCTGCGTAATCTGCGGATTGGTCTCCCGGGCGGGCGCGAGGCCGACGGGAATTCACCAGATCGCCGCCATCAGAAAATTTGATTCCGTGTGGGCACGCGTTCGGTTATCCTTGGCGCCCAATGACGCGAGTCGACCTGGCGATGTGTCTCTGTTGCGGGCTTCTGCACCGCCTGGCCGGGTCGCGTCCGATCGTCTGATCCCACGCGTATCGAATCAACCAAGCCCGGCCGTCAGCGCCGGGCTTTTTCTTTTTGCGAATGGAGGAACAACATGGCGGAACGGATCTATCGCGACATCACCGAGACCATCGGCAACACACCTCTCATCCGACTGAATCGCGTGGCGCCGGAGACGAGCGCCGAAGTGATCGTCAAGCTCGAGTCGTTCAATCCTCTCTCGTCGGTGAAGGACCGGATCGCGGCGTCGATGGTCGACGACGCGGAGCGCAGCGGCGCGCTGAAGCCGGGCGGTACGATCGTCGAGGCGACGAGCGGCAACACCGGCATCGGGCTCGCCTTCGTGGCCGCCGCTCGCGGCTACAAGTGCATCCTGGTCATGCCCGACACCTTCTCGGTCGAGCGGCGAAAGCTCCTGCAAGCCTTCGGCGCGGATCTCGTGCTCACGCCCGGTCCCCTCGGCATCAAGGAGTCGCAGCGCGTGGCCGATGAGATCGCAGAGCGCACGGAAGGGGCGTGGTTGCCGCGCCAGTTCGACAATCCGGCGAACGTGAGCATCCACCGCACGACCACGGCCATCGAGATCATCCGCGACACCGGCGGCCGCCTCGATGCGGTCGTGGCGGGAGTCGGGACCGGCGGAACGGTCACCGGCGTGGGGCAGGTGATCAAGTCGATCGACAGGCGCGTCGTCGTCGCCGCCGTCGAGCCCGTGGAGTCGCAGGTGCTCAGGGGGGGAGCGCACTCGCCGCACAAGCTTCAGGGCATCGGCGCGGGGTTCGTGCCGTCGATCTACGAGGCGGCCGTGGTCGATCTCGTGATCGACGTCACCTACGGCGATGCCGTGGAAACCGCGCGCGCACTGGCGAAGCAGGAGGGGATCCTCGTCGGCATCTCCTCCGGAGCCATCGCCTTCGCCGCACTGGACCTCGCGCGGCAGCTCGGCCCGGGGAAGCGCGTCGTGGCGGTGCTTCCCGACACCGGCGAGCGGTATCTCTCCACGCCGCTCTTCGAGTACAGCGAGATCGTCAACCAGCCGGCGACCGCTCCCGCCGCGCAGGCGAAGGAGGTCGTCGCGGAAGCGCCGTGAGTCGGTGCGAATCTCCTAGAATGACTCCATGCGTCGTGGAGTGAACATCGCGGACCTGAGGCTCGCGGCGAAGAGACGCCTTCCGCGCGCGGTGTTCGACTACATCGACGGGGGCGCCGACGCCGAGTGGACGCTGCGCGAGAACGTGCGCGCGTTCGAAGACGTCGTCTTCCGGCCGCGGTCGGCGGTGGCGACGAAAGACTGCGACCTCCGCACGACGGTGCTCGGCACGAGCGTCGATCTCCCGGTTCTTCTCGCGCCGGTCGGGAGCAGCCGTCTGTTCTGGCCGCGGGGCGAGGAGGTCGCCGCGCGCGCCGCCGGGAACGCCGGCACGATCTACACGCTGTCGACGCTCTCGGGGTGCGCGGTGCGGGACGTGAAGGCGGCGACGGCCGGGCCGCTCTGGTATCAGCTCTATCTCGTCGGCGGCCCCGACGTGGCGCTCGGCGCGATCGAGCGCGCGAAAAGTTGCGGCTGCTCCGCGCTCGTCGTCACGATCGACACGCCCGTCGCCGGACTGCGCGAGCGCGATCTTCGTAACGGCGTGAAGGAGCTCGTGTCGGGCACGCCGTTCACGATGTTCCCGCACCTCTTTCAGATTCTCGCGCGCCCGCGATGGCTCGCGGCCTGGCTCCGCGACGGCGGCCTGATGAGGTTCCCGAACATCGTGCTGAAGGAGGGGCCGATGCCGTATGCGGACGTCGGCGCCGCGCTCGAGCAGTCCATGGTGTCGTGGGACGACTTCGCGTGGATTCGCGAGGCGTGGCAGGGCCCCGTCATCGCGAAGGGGGTGCACACGGCGGACGACGCGCGCCGCGCGATCGATCACGGCGCGGCGGCGGTCGTCGTGTCGAACCACGGTGGTCGGCAGCTCGACGGCGTCGCCGCGACGGTGCGCGTGCTCCCCGAGATCGTCGAGGCGGTCGATGGAAGGATCGAAGTCCTCCTCGACGGCGGCATCCGCCGCGGCAGCGACGTCGTGAAAGCGCTCTGTCTCGGCGCGCGCGCCGTTCTCATCGGCCGCGCCTACGCCTGGGGCCTCGGCGCGGCGGGCGGCGCGGGCGTCACCCGCGCGATCGACATCCTCCGCACCGACGTCGTGCGCACGATGAAGCTCCTCGGATGCGCCTCGGTCCGCGATCTCGATCGCTCGTTCGTCCAGTAGGGCCGCGCCAACCGCCGCCGCTTCGAGGGTGGCCCTACTTCGACCGAAGAGACTGACCTGTCTTCGCGCGATGACACCGTGCGTTGCCCCGGGGACGATTTCGCGCCGCGGCTCACACGCCATCAATCACTTACGACGGCATGTCGCTTGGACTACTGGAGGCGAACACGAAATCAGGAGAGTGACCCATGATGAGGAAAGTAATGATTGCCGGAATGGCGGTTCTGTTCACGCCCGCGCTCGCGCTGGCGCTTCGGACGCCCGACGACGAGGCGCGGCGAACGCGACCGGTCGGGAGCGTGATCGACGTGCTGGGAGAGCGCGCCTCCGCGGAGGGGGAGCGTGACGACGACTGGCGCGAGGGGGAGAAGGACCGCGCTGAAGACGAACGGGAGTGGGCGAAGGAGCGTCGCGAGGCGGAGCGCGAGCGCGCAAAGGATCTTCGCGAGGACGCACGCGAACGGGAGAAGGACCGCCACCAGGCGATCCGGGAGCGCGACAAGGATCGTCGCGAGGCTTGGCGGGAACGGGAGAAGGATCTCCGTGAGGCCGAGCGCGAACGGGAAAAGGATCGTCGCGAGGCCTGGCGCGAGCGCCGGCATCACCGGCGCGACGACTGACCAGGGTACGACTCGTGCACGGGCCGCTTCCAGGAGGGAAACGGCCATGGCGATCGAGTGGCGAAAGGATGTCGATGCGGCGATGGAGGAGGCGAAGCGGGACAAGAAGGCGCTTCTCCTCGACTTCAACGCGACCCCCATGTGAGAGGGATGCGCTCGGCTGGATGCCGAGGTGTATCCCGATTCCGAGGTGGAGGGGTTCATCCGGAACAATTTCGTGCCGGTGAAGATCCACATCAAAGAGCAGCCGAAGACGTTCGAGCGATTCGGTGCGCAGTGGACGCCGACGATGGTCGTCGCCGAGCCGGACGGCACCGAGCGGCATCGCTTCGAAGGCTTCCTGCCGAAGGACGAGTTTCTCGGCCAGATCCGGCTCGGTCTCGCGCACGCCGCGCGGGCGCGCAGCGAGTGGAGCGAGGCGGAGCGGCGCTATCGCGAGCTCGCCGATTCTCCTGCCGCCGGTGATGCGGCCCCCGAGTCGCTCTACTGGGCGGGCGTGTCGAAGTACAAGGCGTCGAACGACGCCTCGGCACTCGCCGACACGGCGCGCGCATTCAAGGAAAAGTACTCCGACACGAGCTGGGCGAAGAAAGCGTCAGTCTGGGGGTGACATATGAAAATCGCGATGATCGGTGACGGAAACGTGGGGAGTGCTCTCACGCGGGGACTCGCCCGTGGCGAACACGAGGTGCGCGCGACGGGGAAAGAGAAGGTCCGGGAGACCGCCGCCTGGGGCGAGGTCGTCGTCCTCGCCGTTCCGTTCGGCGCGCTCGACGAGGTGCTCCGCACCGCGGGCGACGCGCTCGAGGGGAAGGTCCTCGTCGACGTGACCAACGTCCTCGACGACGAGATGAACCTCGCGATCGGCTGCACGACGAGCGGCGCCGAGGAGCTGCAGAAGAAGGCATCGAAGTCGAAGGTCGTCAAGGCGTTCAACACGAACTTCGCCCAGCACATGGACAGCGGGCGTGTCCGCGACGAGGCACTGACGGTGTTCGTCGCGAGCGACGACGACGAGGCGCGCGAGACGGCGATGGAGCTCGCGCGCGCGATCGGCTTCGAAGCGGTCAATGCCGGGCCGCTCCGGAACGCGCGCTGGCTCGAGACGCTGGGCTATCTCAATATCCAGCTCGGATACGTCGTGGGGCACGGGACCGATACGGGGTTCCACTACGTCACTTAGTGGGCGCGCCGTCCCGGCGCGCACCCCGTTGGCTCCGCAAGGCTCGCGGCGAGACGCCGCGGCCACATACAATCGCCTCGTGGCAATCGGACGGGCGAACGGATCGCTGGTCGCGGCGCTCCTGACGCTCGCGTTCGCCGCGCCGCTCGTCTGGCTCGTACCGCCCGGAGAAGCGCCGGACGAGCCGGCGCATCTCGCGTACGTCGATCACCTGCTGCGGCACGGCGAGCTGCCGCCGGTCGGCCCGAACGAGGGATACGAAAACTATCAGCCGCCGCTCGCGTATCTCGCGATGGCCGCGGGCGTCGCGGTGTCGGGTCACGCATCGATCGACTACCCGTTCGTCAGGGATCCCTCATTTCAGTTCGCCGGGCCGAAGAAGCGGATGTTTCTCCCCGTAGACGACGATCCGGGCGCCGTCCACTCCGCCCGCGCCGCGAACCTTCTCGGGGGCGCGATCGCGTCCGCCGCGACGTTTCTTCTCTGCCTTCGCCTCGCATCGAGCGCGTGGATCGCCGTTGCGGCGGCCGCGCCCTTCTGTCTCGCGCCGCAGCTCCTCTTCGCCTCGGCGACAGCGACCAACGACGCGCTGCTGGCGGCGCTGTCCGCGCTCGCGCTCCTCACTCTCGCCCGCGTCCTGGAGGCCGCCTCCGGCCCCGCCGCGGCAGGCGCATCGGCGAGCGCCGGCCTCGCGTTCGGAGCGAAGGCTTCCGCCGCCGCGCTCGCGCCGGCGATCGTCTTTGCCGGAATCGTCCTGGCTCTTCGCCGCCGATGGCGCGAGGTCGGGTTCCTGCTCGTTCCGGCAGCCGTCCTCACGACCGGCTGGGTCACGCTGAACCTCGCGCGCGCGGGAACGATCGTCCCCCGCCTCCCGACCGGCTGGGAAAGCGCCCATGCGGGGACGCTCGCACGTCTGATGACGGAGCCGTGGTGGATCGTGCAGGTGTGGGTCGGCTTCTGGGCGAAGCTCGGATGGTTCAACGTCCCGCTGCCGATGGCGGCCTATCTCCTCTTCGTCCCCGCCACGATGCTGGCCGCCGCGGGCCTGACGGCGTGCCTCTCACGTCGCGACGCCGCCGCGCTCGCGCTCGTCGTCGTCGCGAACGCGGCCCTTCTCGTCGTCTATCTCCTCACGGTCGACTGGCAGCCGCAGGGGCGGTATCTGCTTCCGTCCCTTCCGGCGCTCGCCGGTCTCGCGACCATCGGCCTCGAACGCGTGCGCCCGCGACGCGACCGCGCGTTCGCGATCGCGTTGCTCGCCTTCGCCTTGGCGGCGGCGATTCTGACGCTCCGTCAGGCGGCGATCGTCTACTGACGGGCGACTATTTTTTCTTCGCCGCGCGCTTGCGCGAGGGGGAGGCGGTCGCCTTGCCGCTCCGGCGCCGCTTCGCCGCGGCACTCCGCGCCTGCTTCGACAGAGCTCTCTTCGACGCCGCCGAGCGCCCTTCGCGTTTCAGCGCGCCCTTCACCGCGCGCGACCGCGTCGGCGACTTCGCCTTCTTCGCTTTCTTTCCGCGCGCAAGCGCGCGCTTGGCCGACTTTCGCGTCCTCGGCTTCGCGCGCCCCTTCTTCGGGGGAGGAAGATCGACACCCGACTCGCGTGCCTTCGACAGGCCGATCGCGATCGCCTGCTTCGTGGAGCGCGCGCCGTGTTTCCCGCCACGGATGTGCCGCATCTCTTCTTCCACGAACGGCCCTGCCTGCGTCGTCTCCGCCTTCCCCTCGCTCTTGAGTTCTTTCGCCTTCCTGACTGTCTGCTTCTCCGGCATTGCAGCCTCCTGCAGACGTGACGGTGCACCGGCTGTGCCCGGTCAGCTCCGGTGGAGGACGGCTTCGCCGTATCGGACTTTCGTTCCCGCCTCCAGCCGCACGCGGCCAAGGTCGATGTTCCCAGGTTCGATGAGTACGACGACGCTCGACCCCATGTGAAACGTCCCCAGCCGGTCGCCGGCGGCGATCCCGATCGGAGGGTCGTAGTTCCGGACCGCCGTCCGCGAGGTCCGCCCGACGTTCGAGATGAACGAGTCGTAGGTCACGCTGATCTTCCCTACGTTCGTCGCGCCGATCATGACGACGGCGACGCGCCCGAGGTGGGAGTCGAGGGCGGTCACGACGCGCTCGTTGATCGAGAAGAGCTCGTCGATCGTCGCGAGGGACCAGTCGTTGACCGGCCACAGCTTCCCCGGGATGTGGACGCTCCGCGTGATCGTCCCGCCGACGGGGGAGTGGACGTGGTGGTAGTCCTGCGGCGAGAGATAGAGGTTGAAGAAGGCGCCCCCGTCGTAGCGGCGCGCGGTCTCTTCGTCGCCGACGAACCGGGCGAGGGTATAGGTCTTTCCCTTGATCTGTTCGAGCCGGCCGTTTTCGATTCTGCCGAAGTTGCGAAGGACACCGTCGACCGGACTGACGAAGTCGGACTCGATTGGCCGGAGCCCTTCCCGCAGGTCGCGCACGAAGAAGTGGCCGATCGACGGATACGACTCGATCGGTTTGCCCGCAGCGTCGATGTCGATCGCGTACGCGCCGGCGAACCAGCGGACCAGGCGGCGGGCGAGCGGGCGCGGCAGCGGCGCGTGGACGAGCCTGCCGACGGCGCGGCTCAAAGGATTCTTCGGGACGTAGCGGAGGAAGCGGTACATAGGTCTAAGTCATTCTCGCACAATGAGTTCTGCGGCCGCCGGCGAGGGATTGTTATTTGCAGCATGTTCGGCCGGAATGGAGGAAACCAGCATGAAACGAGCCGTTCTGATCGCGCTCGCCGCCTCGGCGCTTCTCGCGCCCCCGGCGATGGCGCTCGAAACCGACGAGCTTCTCGCACTCGTCGCCATGCCCCTGGCCGTCAGCTTGGTGGCCGACATCGCGGAGGTGCCGGAGGACGAGCTGTTCGACCTCGTCGCACTTCTCAACGATGCCGACGTGCCCCCCGCCCAGTTCATCGAGGTCGTGCGGTACGTCCCCGTCGCACTCGTCGTCGAAAACGATGATCCGACGTTCGTCGATTACGTGCGGATGAGACTCGCCGATGGAATCGACGGCGAGACGCTCGTCCGTCTGATCGAGGACCGTTTTCGGACCTACGGAATCGACGACGCCGACCTCATCGTGACGGAGCAGCGCGTGGCGGTCGCCGACGAGGCATTCATCCCCGAAATCGTCCGGACGCGCGTGATCGAGCGGACGGACCATCCGCTCGGCGGCCCTCCGGGGCAGGTCAAGAAGGAGATCGGCGTCCAGACCGGGGCGGAAGTCGTCCACGGGGAACAGCCGGGGAAGGGGAAGGACCGCCCCGTGCGCACCGTCGTGCCCGATCGTGACGACAACCGCGGACGCGGCATGGGACGCCCGGACGATCGAGGCCGCGGCAAAGACAAGGACAAACCCGGAAAGGGAAAAGGACAGAGTAACGGGAAAGGAAAGGGGAACTGACATGCGCGCGATGATGATGATCTCGGCGTTGTGCCTTTCGCTCGCTCTCCTCGCCGGCTGCAATGCGGGCCAGGAGAAGCCGATCGCCGCGACGCCGGCGGCCGAATTGTCACCCGAGGAGCTCGCCGCGGTCGCCTCCGAGGTGCGGAGCGCGCCGGAGCGGGCGCAGGAGATCCTCGCGGCGCGCGGCCTGACCGAGGAAGGCTTCGAGCAGGCGATCCGCGACACGACGGAGAACCCGGAGACCGCGCGGCGGTACGCCGAGGCATTCGAGGGGTCGTAGGGCAAATGCCTACTTCGGCGTCAGGGTGACCTCGATCGACTCGTAATAGAGCCGCGTCAGCCCCTCGAACGCCGAGTCGGTGCCGACGAGGAGCCAGATCTCGCCGGACGGACTCGCCGTGACGACCGTCGTGTGGACGTGCGTCTTCTCGAGACGGACGAACGGCGCCTCGCTCTCGCAGCGCTTGGTCCCATTCTCGATCGTGCCGACGATGCTCGCGGCGGGTCCGCCGACCGACTGGTTCCCCTTGTCGACGGTCATTCTCCAATGTTCGTCCTCGGGGTCGAGGACGACGCGCGGTTCCTCGCCCGTCGCGCCGGCCTTGAGATAGACGCTCGCGCCGGGCGCACCCCCGACGCCGGCGCAGACATCGCCGTCGCCGGCCTGCGAGTCGAGAACGATCCGGAACGTCGCTTCGTAGCGCTGTCCCGCGCGAATTCCGTCCGCGGAGCGCAGCCGCTTGTGCAGGAACATGAACAGGTCGTCGGAGCGGTTGTGCCCCTGAACGTAGAACCCGTTCGCGGCGGGCGCGATCTCGGGAGGGAGCGGGCGGATGCCGGCCAGCAGCTCCATGCCGCCGTTCACCGGGGCGTAATCGGCGAATCCGGCTTCCCATCCCAGGGGTCCGAAGCGGAAGTCGTCGCGGACGGTGATAGTCGCGGCAGGGAGGGGAGGCCGAAGAAGGGGACGGCGGCGTGCTCCTTCGAGCGGAAGCGTGGTGGCGAGGAGGAGGACCAGGGTCACGATACTGCGGGTCATCGAAAAACCTCCGAAAGGCGGAACGGACTATGCTCTCGATTTTACGATCCGGATCGAAGGAGGTTCCATGTCACCGTCGGACCGCGCGGGCAGCCGCCCCACGCCGGAGATGCTCGTCAACGTGCCGCGTCTCGTCACGGCATATTACGCCGAGCGCCCCGACCCGGGGATTCGCGAGCAGCGCGTCGCGTTCGGCACGTCGGGGCACCGCGGCTCTTCGCTGAAGCTCGCCTTCAACGAGCTGCACATTCTGGCGACGACGCAGGCGATCTGCGACTACCGCCGGGAAGCCGGGATCGACGGACCGCTCTTTCTCGGCATCGACACGCACGCGTTGTCGGAGCCTGCGTTCGTCTCGGCTCTCGAAGTCCTCGCCGCGAACGGGATGGAGGTGCGGATCGACGCCGCCCGCGGATACACGCCGACGCCGGTCCTTTCGCACGCGATTCTCGTGCACAACCGCGGGCGCCGCTCGGGGCTCGCGGACGGGATCGTCGTCACGCCGTCGCACAATCCGCCCGAGGACGGCGGGTTCAAGTACAACCCGCCGCATGGCGGCCCTTCGGGTACGGATGCGACGAAGGCGATCGAGGCGGCGGCGAACGAGCTGATGGCGGACCCGGCGCGGATCCGCCGCGTTCCGTTCGCGAAAGCAATCGCCGCTTCGACGACGCGGCCTCACGATTTCGTGAAGGAGTACGTCGACGACCTCGGCGCCGCGGTCGACCTCGATGCCGTCCGCTCGGCGGGCATCCGCATCGGCGTCGACCCGCTCGGCGGCGCCGGCGTCGCGTACTGGGACGTCATCCGCGAGCGGTGGGGGCTCGATCTCGAGATCGTGAACGAGGAGGTCGACCCGACGTTCCGGTTCATGACACTCGACTGGGACGGGCGCATCCGGATGGACTGCTCGTCGCCGCACGCGATGGCGGGACTCATCGCGCTGCGCGACCGCTTCGACGTCGCGTTCGGCAACGACACGGACAACGACCGGCACGGCATCGTCACGCCGACCGCGGGGCTGCTCAATCCGAACCACTACCTCGCGGTCGCGATCTCGTATCTGTTCCGGCATCGGCCCGAGTGGAGTGCGGGCGCGGCGGTGGGGAAAACGGTCGTGAGCTCGAATCTCATCGACAGGGTGGCCGCGGACCTCGGGCGCCGGCTTCACGAGGTGCCGGTCGGGTTCAAGTGGTTCGTCGACGGGCTGCTCGACGGCTCGCTCGGGTTCGGTGGCGAGGAGAGCGCGGGCGCCTCGTTTCTGCGCCGCGACGGGACGGTGTGGACGACCGACAAGGACGGGATTCTGCTCGGCCTTCTCGCGTGCGAGATCACGGCGCGGAGCGGGCGCGACCCCGGCGAGCTCCACCGCGATCTCGTCGACCGTTTCGGCGCGATGTTCTACGCGCGCACCGACGCCGCCGCCACGCCGGAGCAGAAGGCGCGCCTCGGGAAGCTCTCGCCCGACCAGGTCCGCGCGACTGAATTGGCCGGCGACCCGATCGAGACGGTGCTGACGCACGCGCCCGGCGACGGAAATCCGATCGGCGGGCTCAAGGTGATCACGCGCAGCGGCTGGTTCGCCGCGCGCCCGTCGGGGACCGAGGACATCTACAAGATCTACGCGGAGAGCTTCACGAGCGAGGAGCACCTCGGGCGCATCCAGCAGGAGGCGCAGGCGCTCGTCGATGAGGTGCTGCGATGACGATGCGGAGCGTCCGGCGGCAGTTCCGCGCGATGCGCGACGACATCGGCGATCTGCACACGTGGCGGCCGCTGCCGAACGAGCAGGTCGATCAGATCGATCCGTTTCTGTTTCTCAATCATCACGGGCCGCAGGTGTATCCGCCGGGAAATCGCGGCCTGCCGTTCGGGCCGCATCCGCACCGCGGATTCGAGACGGTGACGTTCATCGTCGAGGGGTCGCTCCTGCATCGCGACTCGGGCGGTCACGAGAGCGTGATCCACGCGGGCGGCGTGCAGTGGATGACGGCCGGCCGAGGGCTCGAGCACGCGGAGCTCTCGCCGGAGGAGTTCCTCCGCGACGGCGGACCACTCGAGATTCTGCAGCTCTGGGTCAACCTTCCGTCGCGGCTCAAGATGACCAAGCCGCGGTACGTCGGACTGCAGAGGGACGAGATCCCTTCGGTCGAAGATGGCGGAGCTACGATCGCCCTCATCTCGGGTGAGCTTATGGGACGTTCCGGCCCGGTGCCATCGCTGACCGGCGTCTTGATGTCGACGATCGATTTCGCCGCGGGCGGGCGGGTCGCATTCGCCGTCCCGCCGGCGCGGAACGTCTTTCTCTACGTCGTCCGTGGCGAGGTGCACGTGAACGGCGAGCCGGCGCGCGCGTTCCATCTCGTCGACATGGCGGACGACGGCGACGAGATCGCGTTCGAGTCGCCCGCCGGCGCGCTGGTCCTCTTCGGCCATGCCGACCCGCTCCGCGAGCCGGTCGTCGCCCACGGCCCGTTCGTGATGAACACGCGCGCCGAGATCATCGAAGCGATCCGGGATTACCACGAGGGGGGCTTCTGATTGCTGATCGCTGATTGCTGATTGCTGATTGCTGATGCCGATCGACTCGGCATTTCGCATGGGCGCCATTCGTGATGAACACGCGCGCCGAAATCCTCCAAACAATCCAAGATTCCCAGACACGGCGGTTCGTCATCCCGAGCGTTTAGCGAGGGATCAGGGTCGGGCGGGACGCGCATGACGCGGTGACGTCGTTTGGCGAAACGCCGTGGCATACGGCGAGCCGCAGGAAATGCACGGTTCTATATCGAACGATAGGTGTAGAAAACGCCGCGCGGCGACACTCCTCAATAGCAGTCCATTTTGAATTGAGGAGAACTCCCATGGCCAAGATTCCAAAGAAAGTGAGAGAGCGGCTCGCGTCAGGTCTCAAGCGGTTCCAGCCGATCGTCGAGGCGGCGAAGGCGCGCGACGTCAACGAGGCGGACACCTTGTCGTCGATCTTGATCGCGAGATCGCAGAACGTGCGGCGCACACGGTCCTGATTGTGGTCGACCTGCTCTCGGAGCTGTTCGGCTTCGATAAGTACTCGGAGATCACGCGCGAGTACTGTGGAGTTCCTGCTGGAGGTCAAGGCGATCGGCCTCGACCTGAAGGACAGCCACATCAAGCAAGTCGTCGATTATGCCGCGAACGAAGGCGTAGAGTGGGTGGCGGTGACGAACGGTCAGCTCTGGCGCGTGTTCCGGGTGACGTTCGGTAAGCCGATCGACAACGAGCTGGTGCTCGACATCGACCTCCTCAATTTGAAGCCGCGCGATCCGGAAGCGCTCGAGGCGCTCTTCCTTCTTACGCGCGAGAGCATTTTGAAATCGGCGCTGCGCGGCTTTCATGATCAGCTGCAGGCGACGAATCGATACGCGCTGGCGGCCATTCTCGAGGGCGATGCCGTTCTTTCTATGGTCCGTCGCGAGCTCCGGCGAGTTTCGCCTGATGTGAAGATCGATCTCGAGGATCTCCGCGAAAAGATGAAAGCGGAAGTTCTGAAGCGCGACGTGATCGAGGGCGCTGACGCCGACGCTGCGAGGAAGAAGGTCTCGCGTGCGGCCGCGAAGATGCTGAGAATCAAGAAGAGCGAAGACGACGAAGAAGCCGAGAGGGCGCCTGTCGGCGGTTCGCCGGCAAAGGCCGCATCGGCACCGCCGAAAGTGGTCACGATTCCCAAGCCGGGGGAGGCTTGATGAACTGCGATGGGCCGCTCCGGTTTCCTAGCGGAACCGGGCACCGAAGCGGATTCGGCCTTGCGACCTCATCCGTTACACTGCCTACGGTTTGAACGTCGCCGAGTTCGTCGCCAGGTGGAAGCCGTCTGCTGCGTCCGAAAGGGCGAACAAGGACGCGTTTGTGGTCGATCTGTGCTCCGTCCTCGGCGTCGAGC
>JBOGJQ010000150.1:0-11019 GCA_050745405.1 Thermoanaerobaculia bacterium
TCCGGATCTCGTCGAGGCGTGCGCTCCGCCCGACCTGCTCGAGCACCGGCACCCACGACGGCGCGGCGAGCGCGAGGCCCACGAGGGCCGCCGCGACCGCCAGCCCGAACCGCCGCGCCCACACGCGCCGCGGCATGCCGGTCGTCCAGAGATCGATCGTCAGCACAATGCCCGTTCCGAGCGCGACGTGGAGCACGCTCTCCGGGTGCCCCGCGGCGAGCAGCGACGCGACGACGACCGCTGCGAAGACGACCCAGCGGAACGTCCCCTGCCGGATCAGC
Organism: Thermoanaerobaculia bacterium; assembly: GCA_050745405.1. Lineage (GTDB taxonomy): Bacteria > Acidobacteriota > Thermoanaerobaculia > Gp7-AA8 > Gp7-AA8 > JBOGJQ01. The sequence continues at coordinate 282 of JBOGJQ010000150.1, forward strand.
TCGACGAACGCCACGACCGCCGCCGGGAGGAGCGCCGACACGGCGGCCGCGCTGTAGTAGAGATAGACGGTATGGTACGTCGAGAAGGCGAAGGCCGCCGCGCCGAAGAGCGCGACCGCCGGAGAGATCCCTTCCCGCGTCAGAAACAGCCAGCCGAAGAGCAGCGCCACGAACAGCTTCAGCACCGCCATCGCGACGATCTGCTTCGGAAGCGGCACGACGAGCGTCGCGAGGAAGAATGGTGAGAACGGCGCGCTCTCTCCGTTGGCGAGGAGCGGGTATCCGGAGAACGAGTAGCGGTTCCACAGCGGTGCGCGGAGCGCGAAGAGATCCTCGCGCGCGACGTCCATCCACGGCAGAAAGAGCTTGACCGTGTCGTTCGTCAGCGGGTTTCGCGGCTCGACTTCACCGAAGACTCCGCGGTAGGGATAGCCGCGCGCGACCTCGTCGACGGGGACGGGGAGATCCGGAGTCACCACAGCCGGCGCGACGAACGTGCACGCGAGAAAGAAGAGAAGCGCCCCCATCCTCCAGGAGACGGGCAGCAGCCAGCGGCGCGTCGCCGCGACGAGGAGCGCCGCGGGACCGGCGGTCCCGGCGAGGAGCGCGAAAAACTCGAGGAGGGAATGCACTCGGGACGATTATTGACGATTGATACTCTCTCCGCCCCGCCCGCCCGGGGGAGACCGAGCCGCAGATTGCGCAGATTAACGCAGATTAAATGAGGGATATAAGAAACTGAGTTCGCGTCGTCCTTGCCTGATGCCGCACCTTCATGTCTCCTCTTTCTCCTCTCCTTCTTTCATCTGCGTTAATCTGCGCAATCTGCGGCTCCGTCTCCCGGGCGGGCGGGGGGAACATTGACAACACGCGACACGTGGCGTACGAAGCCGCCGTGTTCGCGCGCATCCTTCTCACTTCACTTCTGGCGCTGTCGCTCGGCTGCGCCGCGCCGGCCGGCGACGCGAGTGCCGCCGCGGCTCAGCGATCACGGACCGTCGAACGCCCGACCGCCGCCGTCGACGCGCTCCTCGACGACGTCCAGCACCGCACCTTCCTCTGGTTCTGGGAGACGGCGAATCCGGAGAACGGCCTCGTCCCCGACCGCTGGCCTGCGCTCACCTTCTCGAGCATCGCCGCGGTCGGCTTCGGCCTCACCGCCTACCCCGTCGGCGTGGAGCGCGGATGGATCACGCGCGACCAGGCGCGCGAGCGCGTCCTCCGCACCCTCGAGTTCTTCGCGAACGCTCCGCAGGGACCGCAGCCTCGCGGCGTGACCGGCTACAATGGCTTCTTCTACCACTTCCTCGACATGGAGACGGGCGAACGCTTCCAGACCGTGGAGCTCTCCTCGATCGACACGACGCTCTTCATCGCGGGCGCCCTCTTCTGCCAGAGCTACTTCGACGCCGACCACCCGGACGAGGCGCGGATCCGCGAGATCGCCGAGAAGCTCTATCGCGAGATCGACTGGACGTTTCTCCAGGTCCGGCCGCCTCGGGTCTCGATGGGGTGGCACCCGGAGAGCGGGTTCATCGAGGCCGACTGGCGCGGCCTGAACGAAGCCTCCATCCTCTATATATTGGCGCTCGCCTCGCCGACGCACGCGGTCGGCCCCGAGGCGTGGGACGCGTGGACGTCGACGTACCGGTGGCGCGAGTTCTACGGGTACGAGCATCTCAATTTCGCGCCTCTGTTCGGCCACCAGTACTCACACGTCTGGATCGACTTCCGCGGCATCCAGGACGACTACCTCCGCGGCAAGGGAATCGACCTGTTCGAGAACTCGCGCCGCGCGACGCTCGCGCAGCAGGCGTACGCGATCGACAACCCCGCCGGATGGCGCGGGTACGACGAGCGGATCTGGGGCCTCACCGCGTGCGACGGGCCGGGCGACGGAACCGCCGTGATCGATGGTCGAACTCGCCGGTTCTATGGGTACATGGCGCGCGGCGCCGCCGCGACCGAGATCCGCGACGACGGCACGATCGCGCCGACGGCCGCGATCGGCTCCCTCCCGTTCGCGCCCGAGATCGTGATTCCGACGATCGTCGCGATGCGCGAGCGTTACGGCGCGAACCTTTACCAGCAGTACGGCTTTCTCGATTCGTTCAACCCGACGCTGCGCGCCGCCCCGGGGTTCCCGATCGAGCATGGCACGATCGATCCCCGGCTCGGCTGGACCAACCCCGACGACCTCGGGATCGACCAGGGTCCGATCGTCCTCATGATCGAGAACTACCGCTCGGGCCTCATCTGGGACGTGATGAAGAAGAACCCGCACATCGTCCGCGGCCTGCGGCGAGCGGGGTTCTCGGGCGGCTGGCTCTCGTCCACAGATTTCACAGAGTGAATATCCACAGATTACACAGATTTACACAGATGGTTCGCTTGTCGAGAGAGATGATCCCGGCACCCGCCTGCCTCTAAACCAATCTGTGTAAATCTGCGTAATCTGTGGATGACGAATCCCAAAAATCTGTGGATCACCGGCGCATCGCCGCCATCGGCTTGACCGCGGTGCGATAGAGGCTCCAGATGATCCCCGCGATGAGGAGCAGGCCGAGCCAGTCGAGCGACATCTCGCCGAACAGCGCGAGAACATCCGACCGTCCGGTCACGACGATCGGGATCGCGAGGAAGATCCCGATGAGCGCCTCCCCCGTGATCAGCCCCGCCGCGAAGAGAAGGCCGTGCCCCTCTCCCTCGGTCTTCGCGTCGCCGAGGCGCATCTTCAGCTCCCCGTCGGCCTGCGTGTCGATGCGGTGGTAATAACGGCCGGCGAGCCACGCGATGAGACCGCCGGCGAGGATCGGGACCTCGAGCTCGAGCGGAAGATAGATCCCGACGGCCACGGCGAGCACCGGCGTCCGGAACGTGCTCCCGCGCCGTTCGAGCCAGAGGTCGGTCGCGATGACCGCCACCGCGATCAGCATGCCGATGATCACCATGATCCAGGGCAGGCCGCCGACGAAGACGCCCTGCGCGACCGACGCCATCAGCGTCGCCTGCGGCGCGGTGAGGGGGTTCGGATGTTCCGGCGTCGGCTCGCCGATGCCATAGCCCTTCATGAGGAGCGTGAGGATCGGCGCCATCACGAATGCCGCGGCGACGACGCCGACGCTCTGCATGATCTGCTGCTTGATCGGCGTCGCGCCGAGTACGTAACCGGCTTTCAGGTCCTGCATATTGTCGCCCGCGATCGCGGCGGCGCAGCAGACGACCGCGCCGATGAAGATCGCCGCGGCCGGCCCGGCGAGATCTCCGCGCCCCATGATCAGCATCAGGAGGATGGACGCCGTCAGCAGCGTCGCGATCGTCACGCCCGAGATCGGGTTGTTCGACGAGCCGACGAGCCCCGCCATGTACCCCGCAACGGCGGAGAAGAGGAAGCCGGCGACGAGCATCACGACTGCCATGAAGGCGGCGATCCCGACGCTCCCGGTGAAGTACTGGAAGATGAAAAAGAGCGGAATGACCGACAGGATCCCGGCGATGCCGATCCACTGCATCGGCGCGTCGCGGTCGGTCCGCTCGACCGCCGCGCGGCTCGCCTTCGATTCACGATACGACGCGATGCCGGAGCGGATGCCGCTCACGAGACTCTTGCGGAGCCGGATCAGCGCCCACAGTCCGCCGATGACCATGGCGCCGACGCCGAGGTAGCGCGTTTGCGCCGACCAGATGCCGAACGCCGCGTCGACGGCCGAGGTCCCGGCGGGAGGGGGTCCCTGAACGGCCGCGACGATCGGGATCGCGATCCACCAGTTGATCGCGCCGCCGATGAAAATGAGCACCGCGATGTTCAGGCCGACGATGTATCCCACCGCGAGGAGCGCCGGCGAGAGACTCGAGCCGAAGTAGCCGATCGAGCGGCCGACGTACGCCGCGGCGCCCATCGTCTCGCTCCAGAGGCGCATCCCGCTCTGCGCGAACTTGTACAGACCTCCGGCGAGGCCGGCGATGACGAGGAACTTCACGCCGCTTCCCCCGCGGTCGCCGGCCTTGAGCACCTCGGCCGTCGCGACGCCTTCGGGGAACTGCAGCGGGTTCTCGACGATGAGGGCGCGCCGGAGTGGGATCGTGAAGAGAACGCCGAGAAGGCCGCCGAAGCCGGCGATCATCGTCGTCTCCCAGTAATCGAACTCGGTCCAGGCGCCGACCAGGACGAGCGCCGGAATCGTGAAGATCACGCCCGCCGCGAGGCTCTCCCCGGCCGAGGCGGCGGTCTGGACGATGTTGTTCTCGAGGATGTTCGAGCGGGGAAAGAGGCGGAGAATCCCCATCGAGAGGACGGCCGCGGGGATGGAAGCGGAAACCGTCATGCCCGCGAAGAGGCCGAGGTAGGCGTTCGCGGCGCCGAGCACGATGGAGAGGATGACCCCGAGAAGGAGCGACTTGATCGTGATCTCGGGAAGGGTGGTCGAGGCGGAGATGTACGGCGCGAATCTGACGGGCGACGCGGCCGGTTCTCGCTCCATGGACATCCTTGCTCCTCCCTCGCGACGGTCGAAATTTGGCGGCGGCATCCTATCAGGACATGGCACCCCGGAGGAGTTCCTCACCGCGCCGGAGTTCGTCCGGGAACGCCGCGGCTGAGAGAATGCGGCGTCTCAGAACGGCTTCTCGAGCGACTCCGACTGGGGCGTCAGCAGACGCGCGCCGTCGGCCGTGATCACCATTTCGTCTTCGAGACGGATCCCGAACTCGCCCCGAATGTAGATGCCCGGCTCGTCGCTGAACGTCATGCCCGGGCGGGCGCGAAGCGACTTCTCCCAGCCGAACATGTTGTTCTCCACGAGGTACGGCCACTCGTGCCCGTCCATCCCGATTCCGTGACCGAGCCGGTGGGTGAAGTACGTGAAGCCGGGCCCCCACCCTGCGCGCGTGATCACCTCGCGCGCCGCGCCGTCGATCGCTCCGAGCGGCACGCCCGGCTTCGCGGCGGCGAGGCCGGCGTCCTGCGCCCGCCGGACGATGGCGAAGATTTCCTTCATCTTGTCGGTCGCCTTCCCGAGCACGAACGTGCGGGTGATGTCGGACTGGTAGCCCTCGACCGAGCAGCCACCGTCGATGAGGACGATCGTCCCCTCGTCGATCACCTGCGGCTCGACCGAGCCATGCGGAAGCGCGGTATACGGCCCGGTCTGCACCAGAGCTCCGCCCCGGAACCCGACCTGCCCGTAGGCGAGGGCGAGGAGGTCGAAGATCTGCGCCTGCGTCATTCCGGGCTCGAGCGCCCGGTAGAGCGCCTCGTAGACGGCGAGGGTCGCGTCCGAGGCGAGCTGCATGAGCTCGAGCTCGTGCTCGTCCTTGACCATGCGGCATTCCGCCGTGATCGGCGTGCCGCTCACGAAGCGCGCTCGCGGTGCGGCGCCCGCGATCGCGTCGGTCCACACGAATTTCGCGGTCTCTTCGAGACCGATCCTCCCCGTGGCGATCTTCCGGTCCGCGAGGCCGCGGGCGACGAGCGCGTACGGATCCTCGTCTTCCTGCCAGGTGCGGACGTCGGCGCGCGCCCCGGCGAAGGGGCCGCGCTCGATCTGCTCTCGCGCGCGATCCTCTTCGAATGCGGGGCAGACGAAGAACGGCTCACCCCGCCTCGGAACGACGCAGGCGAACAGCCGCTCCCCGCCGGACCAGCGGATGTTCGTGAAATAGACGAGCGAGGTGCCGGGAGCGAGCACGAGCGCGTCGATCTTCTCCTCCGCCATCAGGCGCTTCGCTTTGGCGATGCGCGCCCGGCGCTCGTCCGCCGTGATCGGCCGCGCCCGATCGCGCATCGGCGCGAGCGCGGCAATCGACCGCGGCAGCGCCGGCTTCGCTTCCTTCTCCTTCTCCTGCGCGAACAGCGGCAGTTTCCAGGCCGCTGCGAGGGCTCCCGTTGCCGCGAGAAATTTCCGTCGATTCAAGAGCGGACCTCCGTCGAGTGCGATGCCGGAATTGTAATCTCCGGCGCGGCCCGGTCGAAGGCGCGCGGCGAGACGCCGCGGCCACATCGCAAACTCTGTTAGCGTTACGTCGCGGCATGCACCGGACACCCCGCCGCACCATCGAAAGGACACCCATGCGCATCGGCGCCCCTGGTTGGCTTTCTCTCTTCGCTCTCGCCGCCTCGCTCTCTCTCGGGCAGACGGTCGATGCGCGCGTCGACGAGCTCCTCGCGCAAATGACGCTCCAGGAGAAGGTCGGGCAGCTCATGCAGTACGTCGCCTCCGAACCGGACCTGCGGGAAAAGATCGAGAAGGGACTCGTCGGCTCGGTCTTCAACTTCGGCGGCTCCGCGGCGACGAACGACCTGCAGCGCATCGCCGTCGAGAAGAGCCGCCTCGGCATCCCGCTTCTTTTCGGGCATGACGTGATCCACGGCTACCGGACGATCTTTCCGAACCCGATCGCGATCGCCGCGACGTTCGATCCGGCCTCCGCCGGGATCGCGGCGCGCGTCGCGGCGACCGAGGGGCGGGCGGCGGGGGTGCGGTGGACGTTTGCGCCGATGGTCGACATCGCGCGCGACCCGCGCTGGGGCCGCATCACCGAGGGCGCCGGCGAGGACCCGTTCCTCGGAGCGGCGATGGCGCGCGCGTACGTGCGCGGCTTCCAGGGTAGCGATCTCGCGGCGGACGACGCGATGATGGCGTGCGCGAAGCACTTCGCCGGCTACGGCGCCGCGGAGGCGGGACGCGACTACAACACGACCGAGATCCCCGAGCGAACGCTGCGCCAGATCTACCTTCCGCCGTTTCGCGCGGCCGTCGAGGCGGGCGTCGGCTCCCTCATGACCGGGTTCAACGCCGTGAACGGCGTACCCGCCACGGTGAACGCGTTCCTCCTCGAGGAGATCCTCCGCGACGAGTGGGGCTTCGACGGCTTCGTCGTCAGCGACTACGAAGCGGTCGAGCAGCTCATCCCGCACGGCGTCGCGGAAACGCCGCAGGAGGCGGCGATCAAGGCGATCACGGCGGGTGTCGACATGAACATGGTCGATGCCGCCTATCTGACTCTCGTCGACGCCGTGCGCGAAGGACGTCTTCCCGAAGCGGTCGTCGACCGCGCCGCGCGCCGCGTCCTGACGGCCAAGGCGCGCGTCGGCCTGTTCGACGAGCCGTTCGTGGAGGAGGGCGGCGAGGAGCGCGTCTTCCTCACGCCCGCGCATCGCCAGGCGGCGCGCCGTGTCGCGGAGAAGGCGATCGTGCTCTTGAAGAACGACGGAAATCTCCTTCCCCTTTCGAAGAGCACGGAGACGGTCGCGCTGATCGGCCCGTTCGTCGACGACGCGGAGGAGATGCTCGGCTCGTGGCACGCCATGGGACGCGCCGAGGACGTCGTCACGATTCTCGAGGGAGTTCGCGAAGAAGTCTCGGCCGGCACGCGCGTGCTGCACGCGAAGGGGACCGGCATCCTCGAAGGAACCGACGAGGAAATCGAGGAGGCCGTCGCCACCGCGAAGAAGGCGGACGTCGTCGTCGCGTTTCTCGGCGAAGGCGGCAAGATGAGCGGCGAGGCGAAGTCGCGCGTCTCGCTCGAAATGCAGGGGCGGCAGCAGGAGCTCCTCGAGGCTCTCGTCGCGACGGGCAAGCCGGTCGTCCTCGTCGTGCAGAGCGGCCGGCCGCTGACGATCGACTGGGCCGCGGACAACGTTCCCGCCATCGTCTATGGCTGGTTTCTCGGCGTCGAGGCGGGACACGCGATCGCGGACGTCCTTTTCGGCGACGTCAGCCCGAGCGGCAAGCTCCCCGTCACGATCCCCCGCTCGGTCGGCCAAATCCCAATCTACTACAACCACCTCCGCACGGGACGCCCCGCCACGGAGCACCACTACACGAGCAAGTACATCGACAGCCCGAACGAGCCGCTCTGGCCGTTCGGTCACGGCCTGTCGTACACGACCTTCCGCTACGACGACTTCCGCTTCACCTCCGCCGCGATGGCGCCGGGCGGCTCGATCACCGTTTCGGCAAACGTGACGAACACGGGTGACCGGGCGGCCGAGGAGGTCGTGCAGCTCTATGTCCACGATCCCGTCGCGAGCGTCGCGCGTCCCGTCAAGGAGCTGAAGGGCTTCGCGCGCGTGGCACTCGGTCCCGGCGAGACGAAGCGCGTTTCGTTCGAGATCGACGCCAGGGCACTGCGGTTCTGGGGGAGCGCGGGAGCGTGGGTCGTCGAGCCGGGGCGGTTCGAGGTCTGGATCGGACCGAGCTCGGCAAGCGGTGTGCAGGGCTCGTTCGAGCTCGAAGCCGGAGGAGAAGAAGAAGAATGAGACGATTCATCGCGGCGGCCGTCGTCCTGTTCGCCGCGTCCCTCGCATCCGCTCAGGACACCCCCGCGCCCCCTCCCCCTCCCTGGACCAGCAGCCTCGGAGCCGGCCTCGCGCTGACGCGCGGGAACAGCGACACGAGCAGCTTGAATCTGTCGTTCGAGACGCTGTGGGATCCGAAGACCGGCCGCACGTTCCAGGCCGGCGCGCTCTGGGTTCGCGGCGAGGCCGACGGCGAGACGCAGGCCGATAAGACCTCGGCGAACGCCCGCTACGCCCGCGATTTCGACCGGGCGTTCTGGTTCGGCGAGATTTCCTATCTGCGCGACGCGCTCAAGGCCATCGATTACCTGATCTCGCCCATCGCCGGAATCGGCTACGACCTCATCCAGACCGAGACGCGAACGCTTTCCGTCGACGTCGGCGCGGGTGCGGCGTTCGAGAGGACCGAGGGGGTGGGCAGCACGTCGAGTCCGGCGGTCCAGGCGGGCGAATCGTTCGACTGGGCGATCTCCGAGACGAGCCGATTCACCCAGCGCCTCAGCGGGCTCTGGAAGACCGACGACACGGACGATGCGCACTATCACTTCGATGCCGGGATCGCGACGACGATCGCCACGCGTGCCGAGCTGAAGGTCTCGTACGTCTACGACCACAAGACGCAGCCCCCTCCCGACGTCGAGAAGGGCGACAGCGCTCTCTTCGCGGCCCTCCTCTGGAAATTCTAACCTGTAGCCGGAATTTCGCCCCGGAGCGTGATCTACCTCACAAAAGATCGAGCCTTCTCGTGATCTAGATCACTGCACACAAGGAGGCCATCATGAGAGCAGCGATTGCGACGTCCTGCGTCTTGTTCCTGGCCGCGCTTCCCGCGGCCGCGGCGAATCACAGTGTCGAAGTGCGCGACGACTTTTTCAGTCCGGCGACGCTCACGATCCAGGAAGGCGACAGCGTCACGTGGACGAACTTCGGCAACATGCCGCACAACGTCCGGGCGAACGACGGGAGCTTCCGGTGCGCGAACGGGTGCGACGGGCAGGGAGGCAACGGGACCGCCTCCGCCGCCCAGTGGAGCTTCACGCTCACCTTCGACGATCCCGGGACGATCCCCTACTTCTGCGAGGTCCACGGGACGCCGACCGCCGGCATGAGGGGAACGGTCATCGTCGAGGGCTCCGGCGAGCCGCCGCCGGGAACGCCCGGGGACGCGCACGTCGCCCTGATCGGCGTCGCCGGCAGCGTCGCCGGAGGGTTCGGCTCGTTCTTCCAGACGTCCGTGCGTCTTTTCAATCCGGGGAGCGACGCGATCACGGTCGGCGGCTCGTTCATGAAGGCCGGGGCCGACAACACCGCCGCGCCGGAGCAGGTCGTCACCCTCGCGCCGCGCGAGGTGAAGACGTTCGAAGACGTCGTCGGCGGACTTTTCGGATCGGACGGGCTGGGAGCGCTGCGCTTCCACTCGGACGACTCGTTCGAAGTCACGGCGCGCGTTGCGTCGACCTCGATCTGCCAGTCTCCCACCGGCGGGTTCAGCGGCGTTCTCCTGGCGGGCTTCGATCCGGGAGGCGCGATCCCTCGCGGCGTGCTGCTCCATCTCGAGTGGACCCCGGGGAATCGCTCGAACATCGGTTTCGCGAATCCGAACGACACGGCCGTGAACGTGACGGCGACCCTGTACGGCGCGAGCGGTGTCGCCATGGGGTCGACGTTCTCCACGACGATCGCCCCGCGCGGAGCGCTCTCGCCGATCAACATCCGCGACACGTTCGGCGTGCCGAATCTCGACGCCGAGAGCCTGTACGTCACCTTCGAGGCCTCGCAGCCGATCCTGGCCTACGGGACTCTCGTCGACAACGTCACGAACGATCCGACGTTCACGCCCGCCCGCTCGCTGCCGGCCGGCTTCGACCCGGCGAGGCCTCCGCGGTATTGACGAACGCGCGGTTCGCCAAACTAGCGAGGGACACGGCGGACGGCGACCGCCGCGGCGAGCGGTGACCCGGCGGCCGCGGCGAAACGGACTTCGATCCCGTTTCCGCCGGCCGCCGGTACGACGATTTTCCGGCGCACGGCCGTGTAGGGCCCATAATCCCGGACCAGGTCGACGTCGCGGAAAAGGGACGCGCCGTTCACGAGGACGCTGACCACCCGCTCGCCCGGGGCGACGCGCGCATCCACTTCGGCGAGGCCGATTTCGACCTCGTATACGCCGTCCGGCACGTCGAGCCGGTACGCGGTGATCCCCTCGCGCGCGGTCTGGAAGAGCGGTTCGTCGCGCGTCATCGCGATCCGGCGGTGCGTCCGCCGGGCGCCGTCGGGAGAGAGATCCGCCTCCCAGACCACACCTGCATCATCAATATAGGAGACGCTTGCGCCGAGGTTCACGGCGACGACGACTCCGGCCGCGGGACGCTCCTCGTAATGAATCGTCGTCGCGTCGGTGTACCAGACCTCGCCGCGACGCCCCGAGGCGCGGATCTC
>JBOGJQ010000151.1:0-7699 GCA_050745405.1 Thermoanaerobaculia bacterium
CTCCCCAGGCACCTCGAGTGCGGATAGAAGAAGCCGAGACGGTTCGCTGAAGCTGACCCGCCACCCACCCAACAGTAACCACGATCCGGGAGGTCTTGACACGGCCTACTCATAGAAGATCCCTCGCCTCACGGCTCGGGATGACACGTTCCGCGTTCGTCGCGAATGATCCGGGGCTGGTGAGCAAGCAGGAAGGAGTACACGCATGACGCTTGGGCAGAAGATCATTGGAGGATACGTCGCGATCCTGATTCTCCTCCTCGTCGTGGCGGCGGTTTCGTTCTACGCCATCGGCGACGTCGAGCAGCGATACGGAGGCTTTCTCGACGACGAGGTCGCGGCCATGGTCGCGGCTCAGAGCCTCGCGGAGGAGACGGACGAGCAGATCCTGGAGTACCGGGGCCTCCTTCTCTATCCCGAGCAGACGGCGCAGTTCGAGACCGATCTGCGGGCGAGCCACCGCCGGTTCAACGAGCAGCTCGCGCGCGTTCGGGACTTGTCGCAGTCAGGCGAGGCGCGCGACGTGTTGACCGAGATGGAGCGCACCCACACGGAGCTCGAGACCGTGCAGGAGCGCGCGATCCGTCTCATCCAGGCCGGAGATCGTGAGGCCGCGCGCGCGCTGGGGGACACGACGATTCCCCTTTCGAGAGGGATGCGGGGGCTGACGGACGCGTTCATCGAGGCGGAGCGGAAGCAGCTCGCGGCGGAACGCGAGCGGGTGCGCGCGGCGATCAACCGGACGTTCTTCATCCTGGCGCTCATCAGCGCGCTCGCCGTCCTCCTCGGTCTCGGCGGTGGGCTGCTGCTCACCCGGTCGATCACGGGACAGCTTCGCGCCACGATCGCGCAACTCTCCGCCGCCTCGGCCCAGATCCTCGCCACCACGAGCCAGGTCGCTTCGGGCGCCGCCGAGACCGCGACCTCGGTCAGCGAAACGACGGCGACCGTCGAGGAGGTCAAGCAGACCGCGGAGATGTCGAGCCAGAAGGCGCGCCTCGTCTCCGACAGCGCGCAGAAGGCATCGCAGGTCTCCTTCGCCGGAAAGAAGAGCGTCGACGGAACGGTGCGCGATATGGAGCTGATCCAGACGCAGATGGAGTCGGTAGCCGAAAGCATCGTCCGGCTCTCGGAGCAGAGCCAGTCCATCGGCGACATCATCGCGACGGTCACCGATCTCGCCGAACAGTCGAACCTTCTCGCGGTGAACGCGGCGATCGAGGCCGCCCGCGCCGGAGAGCAGGGGAAGGGATTCGCCGTGGTCGCGCAGGAGGTCAAGAGTCTCGCCGATCAGTCGCGCCAGGCGACTGCGCAGGTGCGGTCGATCCTCGGCGAGATTCAGAAGGCGACCACCGCCGCCGTGCTCGCGACCGAGCAGGGGAACAAGGCCGTCGAGACCGGCGTCTCGCAATCGGCTCAGGCGGGCGAGGCGATTCGCCAGCTCACCGACAGCATTACCGAGGCGGCACACGCGGCGACGCAGATCGCCGCGTCGAGCCAGCAGCAGATGGTCGGGATGGATCAGGTCGCCGTGGCGATGGACAACATCAAACAGGCGAGCCTGCAGAACGTCGCCGGAACACGACAGGCCGAGACCGCAGCTCAGAACCTGCACGAGCTGGGCACCCGTCTCAGCGCACTCATCGGAAAGCGGGCGGAGTAGGGACGAATGCCGGACGACGCCAACGCATTTCGGGCGAAGCTCCTCGCGACCTTCCGCACCGAGGCCGCCGAGCACCTCGAGGCGATTTCCTCGGGCCTTCTCGGAATCGAGAAAGCGACGGGCGAACGGCGCGCCGCCCTTCTCGAGGAGATCTTCCGCGAGGTCCACAGCCTCAAGGGAGCGGCGCGCGCGGTGAATCTCCCCGAGATCGAGCGCGTCTGCCACGCGGCGGAAAGCCTGTTCTCCGGACTGAAATCGGGGCGGACTCCATGGAACCCGTCGATCGTCGACGTCGTCCTCAGGGCGGCAGACGTGGTCGGGCGGCTCGTCGAGGGGGAGGACGTCTCGGGCGCGGCGGTCGTCGCGAGTCTCGATCGGGCGATCCGGGGACGTGCGGACGAACCGCCGGAGGACCGCGCCGTCGTCGCTCGCGGCGCCGCGGTCAGGCCGCCCGAACCGCTTCCGGCCCCGTCGCCGGCCGCGCCTACCGTGCGCGTGCGCGTCGAAAAACTCGACTCCATCCTGCGGCGCGCCGAGGAGCTGCTCGGCCCGCGGCTCGCGGCGGCCGAGCGCGTCCGCGAGATCAAGGAGATCCACGCGGAGCTGCAGACCAGGGATGCGAACGGGTCCCACCCTGGAACTCTCGAAAAACGCGTCGCCCGGCTCGAGAAAACCGCGGAAATGGACCGTCGCGCCCTCGACGCGCTCGCCACATCGCTTCTCGAAGACGTGAAGGAAGCGCAGATGCTCCCGTTCGCGACGCTCCTCGAGGGAGCGCGCCGCATCGTGCGCGATCTGGCGCGCGAGCAGGGGAAATCCGTCGAGCTGATCGTCAGCGGGACCGAGATCGAGATCGACCGCCGGATTCTGGAGGAGATGCGCGCGCCGTTCGCGCACCTTCTGCGGAATGCGGTCGATCACGGCATCGAATCGCCCGAGACGCGGGAGAAGAACGGGAAGCCGCGGAGCGGAACGGTGTGGATCGAGGTCGTCCACCAGGCGGGGCGTGTCGAGCTGAGCCTTCGCGACGACGGCGCGGGAATCGATCCCGAGGCGATCCGCGCGGCGGCGGCGCGGCTGGGATCGGTACCGGCCGAGATGCTCGCCGCGTACGGCGACGAGGAAGTGCTCCAGCTGATTTTCCATTCGGGACTCTCGACGAGCGTCACGGTCACGGAGGTCTCGGGCCGAGGGCTCGGGCTGCCGATCGTGCGGGAGAAGGTCGAGCGGCTCGGAGGGACGATCGCGGTCGATTCGCGCCCGGGCGCGGGGACGACGGTCCGGATCGGGCTTCCGCTGACGCTCGCCACGATGCGCGGCGTGCTCGTCGAGACGGCGGGACAGAGGATGGTCATCCCCGCTTCCGACGTCGAAAGAGTCACGCGCGTCGCGCCGAAGGACGTGCGGACGGTGGAACGGCGGGAGTCGATCGTCGTCGACGGCCGGACGACGCCGCTCGTGCGCCTCGCCGACGTTCTCGAGATCGCGCGTCCGTCTGGCGAAGAGAGTCCCGGGCGCATCCCCGTCGTCGTTCTCGGCCGGGGCGGAGCCCGCATCGGTTTCGCCGTCGACTCGGTCCTCGGCGAACAGGAGGTGCTGGTGAAAGGCCTCGGGCCGCAGCTCCTTCGCGTCCGCAATGTCGCCGGCGCGACGGTACTCGGAAGCGGGGAAGTCGTCCCCGTGCTCGCCGCGGGCGACCTTCTCCAATCGGCCGGCCGGGGCACTTCGGCCGCGGCGCTCGCGCCCGCGGAACCGGGTGCAGCGCGCCGCGCCTCGATCCTCATCGTGGAGGACTCGATCACCTCGCGCGCGCTCCTGCAGCAGATTCTCGAGGCGGCCGGGTTCGAGGTCACGGCTGCCGTCGACGGCCAGGAGGCGTGGACGTTGCTCCGGACCGAGCGATTCGATCTCGTCGTCTCCGACGTCGAGATGCCGCGCATGGACGGCTTCGAGCTGACCGAGCGGATCCGCGCGGATCCGGACCTCGGATCGCTGCCGGTCGTCCTCGTGACGGCGCTCGATTCGCGCGAGCATCGCGAGCGCGGCGTCGACGCCGGCGCGAACGCATACATCGTGAAAAGCCGCTTCGACCAGAGCGATCTTCTGGACGCGGTACGCCGTCTCGTGTGACGCTTCGCCCCGAAATGAGGAACCAGCGTTGATCAACGTGCTCGTCGTCGAAGACTCGGCGGTGGTTCTCGAGCTCCTCGTCCACATCCTGAGCGCGGATCCGGCGATCCGGATCGTGGGGAAGGCACGTCACGGCGAAGAGGCCATCGAGATGGTCGAGCGCCTCCGGCCGGACATCGTGACGATGGACATCCACATGCCGCGCCTCGATGGGATCGAGGCGACGCGCCGCATCATGGAGACGGTGCCGACGCCGATCGTGATCGTCAGCGGCAGCAGCGATCCGGAAGAAGTGGCGACGACGTTCGCGGCGATCGAGGCGGGCGCGTTGGCGGTGCTCGAGCGGCCGTACGGCCCCGGGCACCCCGAGCACGAGCGCACGGCGAAGGGTCTCGTGCAGACGGTGAAGCTGATGTCGGAAGTGCGCGTCGTGCGGCGCTGGGCGCGGCTCCGCCCGGGGGCGACCGCTCCGGCCCCGCAGGTCGCGGCGTCTGTCGCGCGGCGGGTCGAGATCGTCGCCATCGGCGCGTCGACCGGCGGACCTCCCGTGCTGCACTGCATTCTCGAGGAGCTCCCGCGCGAGTTTTCGCTGCCGATCGTGATCGTGCAGCACATGGCGGCGGGGTTCCTCGACGGCTTCGCGGAGTGGCTCTCCCATTCGACCGGGATTCCCGTCCGGCTCGCGGCGCACGGCGACGTCGTGCAGGCCGGGCGGGCGTATCTCGCGCCCGACGCGATGCAGATGCGCGTGGAGGCGGGAGGCCGCATCGTGCTCGCCGACGATCCGCCGGAGAACGGTCTGCGGCCGTCCGTATCGTACCTGTTCCGCTCGGTCGCCTCGGCGTACCGCGACCGCGCCGTCGCCGGCCTGCTGTCGGGGATGGGGCGCGACGGCGCGAGGGAGCTCAAGCTCCTTCGGGACCGCGGCGCGACCACGTTCGCTCAGGACCGGGAGACGTCGGTCGTCCACGGGATGCCGGGGGAAGCGATCCGGCTGGAGGGCGCGGCGCATGTGCTGCCGCCGGAAGGCATCGCGGCGCTGCTCGCGCGCGTGGGCGGCAAACGCCGCCATGAGGGATGACCATGGAGAACAACGAAACGAACGGAGGAGCGATCGAGATCCTCGTCGCCGAGGACAGCCCGACGCAGTCGGCGCAGCTGGTTCATCTCCTCGAAACTCGAGGGTACGCCGTGGTCGCCGCGAAGAACGGCCGCGAAGCGCTCGCGCGTTTCGAGGAGAGAACGCCGTCGCTGGTCATCACGGACGTGATGATGCCCGAGATGGACGGCTTCGGCCTCTGCCGGGCGATCAAGGCGACTCCGGAGGGGAAGAGCGTTCCGGTCGTCCTCCTCACGACCCTCTCCGATCCGGAGGACGTGATCCGCGGCCTCGAGACCGGCGCGGACAACTTCATCCGGAAGCCATACGAGGAGAAGTACCTCCTGTCGCGAATCGATTACCTGCTGATGAACCAGCGGATGAGGAGAGGGCAACGGCTCCAGATCGGCGTGGAGCTCAACCTCGGTGGCGAGCGGCATTTCATCACTTCCGAGCGCCAGCAGATCCTCGATCTCCTGATCTCGACGTACGAGCAGGCCGTCCAGATCAACAACGATCTGAAGGCGCGCGAACGCGAGCTCGGCGAAACCAATGCGGTCGTGAACGCTCTCTACCGCCTCGCCGAGGAGCTCAATCGCGCCGGGAGCGAGAGCGAAGTGCTCGAGGGGGCGCTCGAGCGCGCGATGCGGCTCCCGTTCGTCCAGTCCGGGTGGATCCTGTTGCGGGACGGCGACGCGATGCGGGTCGCCGCGTCGCGCAATCTCCCCCCGGCTCTGGCGACGGCGGGCGCGTTCGAAGGAGCCTGCACGTGCACGCGTCTCTGCCTTTCGGGGGAGCTCGAGTCCGTCACGAACGTCATGGAATGCGAGCGGCTGCAGACACCGGCGGGAGACATGCTGGGCTTCCGTCACCACGCCGCGGTCCCGCTCTGGCTCGGCGACCGGGTCCTCGGCGTGATGAACCTCGTCGGACACGGCGAGGGGGCCGTGGGCGAGGAGGAGCTGCGGACGCTCTACAACATCGGGAATCAGGTCGCGGTCGCGCTCGACCGGGCGCGCCTCCGCGGCCACCTCGAGCGCGTCGTCGAGGAGCGGACCGCGAAGCTCGAGGCGGAGATCGCCCATCGCGCGCGGGCCGAGGAGGAGACGGCGCTGCGCGCGCGGCGGGAAGCGGCGCTCGCCGAGCTCGGGCGCGTGGCGGTCACGGGCGCCGCTCTGGAAGATTTTTTCGATGAGGCGTGCTGGATCGTATCGGAGACGCTCGGAGCCGACATCGTCAAGATCGCGGAATGCGAGGGGGGCGGTGTGGTCGTGCGCGCGGGAAAACCGATGCGCGGAATGGGGCCGCTCTCGGATCCGGCGCAGATCGACTTCGTTCTCGCCTCGGATGAACCGGTCGTGGTCGCCGATTACACGTGGGACTCGCGCTTCCGCCGCTCGCCCGAGCTCGAGCGGGAGCGCATCGCGAGCTCCGTCAGCGTGGCGATTCGCGGTGAGGACGGGCCGTTCGGGCTGATCAGCGCGTTCTCGAAGAAAGTCGGCGCGTTTCCGCCGGGATCCGAGCTGTTCGTTCGCGCCGTCGCGGATCTGATTGCGGCCGCGGTGAGTCGCCGGCGCGCCGAAGAATCGCTCCACGAGAGCGAGTCGCTCCTCCAGATCGCGAGCCGCGTCGCGCGCGTCGGCGCGTGGACGATCGAGCTGCCGGACATGTCGATGACGATCTCGGACGAGATCCGGGCGATCTACGAGATGCCGGCGGACTGGGAGCCGTCGGTCGACGAGGCGATCGGGTTCTGCGCTCCCGAGCACCAGGATCTGGTTCGCAGCGCGTTCCGGAAATGTGCCGAGGAGGGGACGCCGTACGACATCGAGATGCAGCTCATCACGGCGCGGGAGCGGCGCATCTGGGTGCGCTCGATCGGCGAGGCGGACCGCGACGCGTCGGGGACGATCCGGCGCGTGCACGGAGCGTTTCAGGACATCTCGGAACGGAAGGAAGCGGTCGAGAACACGCGAGCCCTCGCGGAGCGCCTCACCAGAACGCTCGAGAGCGTCGCCGACACGTTCTACACTCTCGACCGCGAGTACCGCTTCACGTACCTCAATGCGGCGGGCGAGAAGCTGCTGCAGCGGCCGCGCGAGGAGCTTCTCGGCCGGAACATCTGGGAACTGTTCCCCGACACTCTCGGCACGCTTTTCCACGAACAGTACAGGCGTGCCATGGAGGAGGAGGTGCCGGTCGCGTTCGAGTTCTTCTACGAACCGCTCGATCTCTGGGTCGACATGCGCGCGTTCCCCTCCCAGGAGGGACTCACGATCTTCGCGCGCGACATCACCGAACAGAAGCGGGCGCGTCAGACCATCGAGGAGAGCGAGGAGCGGTTCCGGCTTCTGTTCGACAAGAACCCGTATCCGGCCTGGGTTTACGACCTCGAAACACTCCGATTCCTCGCCGTCAACGAGGCAGCGGTCCGGCAGTACGGCTGGTCGCGCGAGGAGTTCCTCGGGATGACGATCAAGGACATCCGGCCGCCGGAAACGATTCCCGACGTCCTGCGGAGCATCGAAGAGCGGCCGAACGACAGGACGCCGCTGCTCGAGGGCGTCTTCACGCACCTGAAGAAGGACGGGACGGCGATCGACGTCGAGATCGCGTCGAGTCCGATCACCCTCTTCGGCCGTCCGGCGCGTCTCATCCTCGCGACCGACGTGACGGAGCGCCGGCGGATGGAGCAGCAGTTCCTCCGCGCGCAGCGGATGGAGAGCATCGGGACGCTCGCGAGCGGCATCGCGCACGACCTCAACAACCTCCTCATGCCCGTGATGATGGGCGTGACGCTGCTCCGC
>JBOGJQ010000152.1:0-4200 GCA_050745405.1 Thermoanaerobaculia bacterium
CAAGACGCCCAAGACGCCCAAGACGCTCCGGACGCTCCGGACGCTCTAGACGCCCAAGACGCCTGAGTCCACGACCGCGTTCAATGTCGCACTCGGACGCATCGCGGCGGCGGCTTTCTCCGGATCGGGGTGATAGTACCCGCCGATGTCGACCGGCTTCCCCTGCGCCGCGAGCAGCTCTTGGTTGATCTTCGCCTCGGCGGCCGCGAGGCGGGAGGCGACGTCGGCGAACGTCGCCTGGAGTTGCGCGTCCTTCGATTGCGCCGCCAGCGCCTCGGCCCAGTAGAGCGCGAAGTAGAAGTGGCTCCCGCGGTTGTCGATCTGTCCGACCTTGCGCGCCGGCGACTTGTTGTTCTCGAGGAACTTCGCGATCGCCGCATCGAGCGTCTCGGCGAGCACGCCCGCCTTCTCGTTCTCGAACGTGGCGGCGAGATGCTCGAGCGACGCGCCGAGCGCCGAGAACTCCCCGAGCGAGTCCCAGCGGAGATAGCCCTCCTCGAGGAACTGCTGCACGTGTTTCGGTGCCGACCCGCCGGCGCCCGTTTCGAAGAGTCCTCCTCCGGCGAGAAGAGGGACGATCGAGAGCATCTTCGCGCTCGTGCCGACCTCGAGGATCGGGAAGAGGTCCGTCAGGTAGTCGCGCAGGACGTTCCCCGTCACCGAGATCGTGTCGAGGCCCCGGCGAACGCGGTCGAGCGTCCAGCGCATCGCCTGCACCGGCGCCATGATCCGGATGTCGAGGCCGTCGATGTCATGCTCGGCGAGATAGCGGACGACCTTGGCGATGATGTTGACGTCGTGCGCGCGGTTGCTGTCGAGCCAGAACACGGCCGGAACACCGCTCGCCCTGGCCCGCCTGACCGCGAGCTTGACCCAGTCGCGCACCGCGACGTCCTTCGTCCTCGCCATCCGCCAGACGTCGCCCGCCGCGACCTTGTGCTGCATCAGCACGTTGCCGTTCGCGGCGACGACGCGAACGAGGCCGCTTTCCGGGATCTCGAACGTCGTCGGGTGCGATCCGTACTCTTCGGCCTTCCGCGCCATGAGGCCGACGTTCGGCACCGATCCCATCGTCGCCGGATTGTGGTTCCCGCGCCGCTTGTGGTTCTCGACGATCTCCGCGTACATCGTCGAATAGCAGCGATCGGGGATCAGCGCCTTCGTGTCCTGGAGCTTCCCGTCGGCGTTCCACATCCGCCCCGAGTCGCGAATGACGACGGGCATCGAGGCGTCGACGATGACGTCGTTCGGCGCGTGGAGGTTCGTGATCCCCTTGTCGGAATCGACCATCGCGAGCGCCGGCCGCTTCGCGTACGTCGCCTCGATGTCCGCTTCGATCTCCGCCCGCTTCGCGTCGGGCAGCGACCGGATCTTGCGGTAGAGATCCCCGAGGCCCAGGTTCGGATTGACGCGCGCCTCGTGGAGGGCCGCGGCGTGCTTCTCGAAGACGTCCCGGAAGAAGACCGAGACGGCGTGTCCGAAAAGGATCGGGTCGGACACTTTCATCATCGTCGCCTTGAGGTGAAGCGAGAGCAGCTGGCCGTCCCTGCGGGCGTTCTCGATCTGTGCCTCATAGAACTCGCGGAGGGCGCGGACGCTCATGAACGTGGCGTCCAGGATCTCGCCCGGCTCGGCGGACAGCCCGTCCTTCAGCGTCATTCTCCGGCCGTCCCTGCCGAGGAGCTCGATCTCGAACGGGCCTCCGGTTTCCACGATGACCGACTGCTCGTTCCCGAAGAAATCGTTCCCTCTCATGTACGCGACTTCGGTCTTCGAGTCCGGAGACCAGGCGCCGAGCTTGTGCGGGTTCTTTCTCGCGAAGTTCTTCACGGCGACCGGCGCGCGGCGATCCGAGTTGCCCTCGCGGAGAACCGGATTCACGGCGCTGCCGAGAACTTTCGAGTACCGTGCGTGGATCTCCTTCTCGGCCTCGCTCGCGGGCGGTTCGGGATAATCTGGGACGTCGTGCCCCTGATCCTGCAGCTCGCGGATCGCTTCCTTGAGCTGAGGGACCGACGCGCTGATGTTCGGCAGCTTGATGATGTTCCCTTCCGGCTTGTGCGACAGCTCGCCGAGAAGCGCCAGGTCGTCCGGGACGCGCTGCTCATCGCTGAGCCGTTCCGGAAACGCGGCGAGAATCCGGCCGGCGAGGGAGATGTCGCGCGTCTCGACGGACACACCGGACGGCGCGGTGAAGGCCCTGACGATTGGAAACAGCGAGTACGTCGCCAGCGCGGGCGCTTCGTCGGTGCGGGTCCAGATAATCTTGCTGTCGAGCATGATGGTGGCCGATGATAACTGGATGGAGGCGCGATGAACGAGAGCAAGCCGCTCGTCGGCGTGATCATGGGATCGAAGTCCGACTGGGAGACGATGAGCCACGCCGCAGCGATTCTCGAGGAGCTCGGGATCGCTCACGAGAAGAAAGTCGTCTCGGCGCACCGGACGCCCGATCTGATGGCCGACTACGCGAAGACGGCCGAGGAGCGGGGAATCGAGGTGATCATCGCAGGAGCCGGCGGTGCGGCGCACCTTCCGGGGATGGTCGCGGCGCACACGGTCCTGCCGGTGCTCGGCGTTCCGGTGCAGAGCCACGCGTTGAGCGGGCTCGATTCCCTCCTGTCGATCGCGCAGATGCCGGGCGGCGTTCCCGTCGGAACGCTGGCGATCGGAAAAGCGGGCGCGAAGAACGCGGGGCTGCTCGCGGCGGCGATCCTCGCGACCTCGCGTCCCGAGCTGCGGCGGAAGCTTCACGAATTCCGGCGCAACCAGACCGCCGGCGTACTCGGCACGACGCTCGAATGAAGCCGATCCTCCCCGGCTCGGTCATCGGCGTTCTGGGCAGCGGACAGCTCGGCCGGATGTTCGCCATCGCCGCGCGGCGGATGGGCTACCGCGTCCATACCTATTCGCCCGACAGCGACACGCCCACTGGGCAGGTCGCGGACGTCGAGATCCAGGCCTCGTACGAGGATCTCGACCGCGTCGCCGAGTTTGCGCGCGCGGTCGACGTCGTCACGTTCGAGTTCGAGAACGTCCCGTTCGCGACGACGGCCGAGGCGGAGAAGCACGTGCCCGTGCGTCCGGGCGGCATGGTCCTGCACACGACCCAGCAGAGGCTCCGCGAGAAGGGATTTCTTCGGAACGCGGGACTTCCGGTGCCGCGGTTCGCCGCCGTGCGCTCGCTCGAGGAGTTGAGGCGCGCGATCGCGGAGGTCGGCACGCCGGCCGTGCTGAAAACCGCCTCGTTCGGGTACGACGGAAAGGGACAGGCGCGCGTCGCGTCGGACGCCGACGCCGAGCGCGCGTGGAACGCGATCGGCGCGCAGGAGGCGATCCTCGAGGCGTTCGTCGATTTCGAGAAGGAAGTCTCGGTCGTGGCCGCACGCGGCGTCGATGGCACGTTCGTGGACTGGGGCGCGATCGAGAACGAGCACGACCGCGGGATCCTCGACGTGTCGACGGCGCCCGCGGCGGTCTCGGAGAAGGTCGCGCGCGACGCCGTCGAGATCGCGCGCGTCGTCCTGGAGCAGCTCGACGTCGTCGGCGTGCTGTGCGTCGAGATGTTCGTCACACGAGACGGCGGCCTTCTCGTCAACGAGCTCGCGCCGCGGCCGCACAATTCGGGACATCTCACCTTCGACGCCGCCGTGACGAGCCAGTTCGAGCAGCAGCTTCGCGCCGTCTGCGCGCTTCCTCTCGGATCGACCGAGCTCCTGCATCCCGCCGCCATGGCGAACCTCCTCGGCGATCTCTGGCAGGACGGCGAGCCGTCGTGGACGGCGGCCCTCGCGATCCCCGACGTGAAGCTCCACGTCTACGGCAAGCTCGAGCCGCGCCAGGCAAGAAAGATGGGGCACCTCACGGCGCTGTCGTCGTCACCCGCCGAGGCGCGGGCGCGGGTGCTCGAGGCGCGAAAGCGGCTGCGGCGTTGATTGTTCGTTGTTCGTTGTCCGTTGTCCGTTGTGAGTTAACACGGATTATTGATGAAGCCGGAGAATCACACCGGGTTGTCATCCCGAGCCGTGAGGCGAGGGATCTGGGGGTCGGGTGCGCGGCATCGTCCGCTCCCTCCCGCCCAGAGACGATGAGTAGGCCGGCCTCCTAAACGGCGTCACGGTATCGTGCGCCCATCTAACGCGGGCTCGAGGCCCAAACAGGAGGACCGGCCATGAACCATGTTGCCATCGATGTGCATGA
>JBOGJQ010000153.1:0-10040 GCA_050745405.1 Thermoanaerobaculia bacterium
ACTCAATTGCTCCGGCGATCGGCCGCTTCGTACCAGCTCGACCATCTGCCGTCTGAACTCCGGTGTGTATCTCGCCATCGTGGACTCCTTCCCAAATCCTCAGGTGTCCACGAAATCGGGTCAACTCCATCTCTTCGATCTGTGTAAATCTGTGAAATCTGTGGATAAAAAAAGGCGGCCCCGCGATGCGGGGCCGCCCTCTTTTTGCTGCAACTGCCGAGTGCTCAGAACCGGAAGCCGACCGAAAAGCGGTAGCTCCGCGCGTCCTGGTAGGAACCGGCCGACGTCGGCTTACCGAAGTCCGGCCCTTTGACCCAGTGCACGCCTTCCACCGGCGTGTCGGTGAACGGGTTGAACAGCGCGCAACGGGAGCCGTCCGCCTGCTTGCAGTTGGCGGTCCCGTCGAGCCACGTCCGGACGGTCGTGTTCACGGAGTCGACCGAGTCGTTGTCGAAGACGTTGAACATCTCCGCCTGCGCGAAGATCTCGAGGCCCCCGAAGATCGGCCGCACGAGGTTGAGCGCGAAATCCGTGCTGTGGATGTCGTCGGTGCGGAACGCACCGCGCTCGCTGAAGTAGTACGACGGGCTTCCGAGTCCGGAGTAGAAGAGCTTGTCCCCGAATTCCGGAGCTCCCGGGTACCGGAAGAAATCGATCGTATCGACCGCCGAGTACGGGAGGCCGGAATCGAAGTTGTGGAGGAGGGAGGCGTTGACGCGTCCGATGTAGCTCGGGAGCGGGACGTCGTACCCGACCCACGCGCGGAGCTTGTGCCGCTGATCTCCGTCGAGGTAGCCCGTCGGCTTCCACCGCGGGAAGGCGAGGAACTCGGGATAGTAGTTTTTCGGATCGTCGTTGCCGATGACGCCGCTGTTCGCGCTCTCCTGGGTGTCGTTCCCCTCGAGCTTCGACCAGGTGTAGTTCACGCCCACATTGAAGCGGCTGCCGTGAACGCGCGGCCGCCATGCGCTCTGGACCTGGAGGCCCTCGTAGGTGCGGTCGATGTTGTTCGTGTTCTCGACGATCTGGAGGTCGTGCCCGATGCCGAGGAAATCGACGACGGTGTCATTCGCTTCCGTGACGCGGAACGAATAGAAGTCGTTCCAGTCGCGGTAGATGACGTCGAACTTCGCGTAGGCGGTCGAGCCGATCTGCGTGCCGAAGCCGACGACGAACTCGTCGACCGACGGCGACTTCAGGCCGCTCGGGAAAACGACATCGAAGCCCGGGACGGACTTCGCGCCGCCGACCTTGAGCAGGTCGAGGTTGTCCGTCCCACCCTGCGCGAGGAACCAGTCCCACATCATCTGGAGCGCCTGGTGCGCGGGAATGAGCTGATCGACCGGCGTACCCGGCGCGTTGATGATGGGACCGTCGTAGATGAAGTCCACGGCGCCCGGAGCTCCGGCGGTCTCACCGGAGGTCGCGGGGCCTTCGACGACGCGCGACTGGTACCGGCTCGCGGAGGCGCTGAAGCGGTACTTCCCGTCTCCGCGCGGATCCCAGATCGCGCTGAGGCGCGGGCTGAAGCCGCTGTCGTCGGAGACCTTGTCGCCGTCGGCATTCACCGTGTCGTTCGCGTCGTAACGGAGTCCGACGTTGAACGACCAGTTGTTGTTGAGGTCCCATCGGTCGTTCACGAACACCGAGTTCGTCGTGAGGTCGTTCTCCGAGCCCGGCGAGAAGACCGGCGTCCAGCGGATGAACGTACGCGCGTCGTTGTGATCGAAGATCGGGAAGAGCTGACCGTCCGAGGTCATGAGGGGAACACCCGTGCTCGTCCCGCCTTCGCGGACCGTGCCGTTGACGAACACCCGGAAGTCGCTTCCGGACTGGTTGTTCGGCTCGAAGCGCCGGTCGGAGTACCGCTCGACGCCGCCGACGATGCTGTGCGAGCCGAGGCTCGCGGTGCTCAGGAAGTAATTGCCCTTGAGCGTGTAGGCGACGCTGTCGCGGTCCTTGTTGCCGCAGGCGGCGCAGAACGTCGGCGAGTT
Source organism: Thermoanaerobaculia bacterium (assembly GCA_050745405.1). Lineage (GTDB taxonomy): Bacteria > Acidobacteriota > Thermoanaerobaculia > Gp7-AA8 > Gp7-AA8 > JBOGJQ01. The sequence continues at coordinate 1,995 of JBOGJQ010000153.1, forward strand.
GAACCGGCGGCTGCCGTCGCGCGTATCGAGCATCAGCGTGCCCTTGATCAGGTCGCGGAACTGCGATCCGCCGCCGCGCGAGATGCCGTACTGGCGGTCGGCGAAGTGGGCCTCGATCAGGAAGTTGCGGCCGAAGATGCCGTTGTAGTGCGCCGAGAGGAGCGACTGCGGATCCTCGCGGTTGTAGAGGCTCGCCTCGTCCATGACCGTGGAGAAACGGTCATTGGTGGTGGACGATTCACGGTCGAGAAACGCGCCGACGAGGCTGTGCGACGGCGTGATCTGCCCCGTCAGCTTCCCTTCGATGCGCGTCTCCTCGCGGTCGATGACGAACGGAATGTTCGAGCGGCTGGTCTGATTCGAGGCCGACGTCTCCGCCGAACGTCCGGAGGTGAAGAACCAGAGGCGGTCGCGGAGAATGAAGCCGCCGAGAGTCGCCTCATAGACTTCGTTGAGCTCGGAAACCGGATCCGCTTCGCCGGCGTACGGCGTCTTCTCGCTCCACGAGTCGTTGCTGAGGTTGTCGCGGAGCGACCCGCTGAACTCGTTGCCGCCCGACTTCGTGATCGAGTTCACGACGCCGCCGGTGAACCGGCCGTACTCGGCCGAGATCGACCCGGTGAGAACGGTCGTCTCCTGGATCGCGTCCTCGATGAAGAGGCTCAGCGCCTGGCTCCGGACGTTCTCGGTGATCGCGACGCCGTTGACCATGACGAGGTTGTCGTAGCCGGGGCCGCCGGAGATCGAGAGCTGGCTCCCCGAGGCCGTGTTGTCGTTGACGCCCGGCGCGAGGAGCGCCGCGGCGAGAACGGTCCGGCCGAGCGGAAGCTCCTCGACCTGCTGGTGGGTGATGTTCGTGGCGATCTGCGCCGTTTCGAGCACCTGCGGGGCGCCGGCCGTGACGGTGATCGCCTCCGCGACCGCCGCGACGCGCAACGTCGCGTCGACGCGGTTCGTCACGCCGAGTACGAGGTCGGCCCGCTTGGTGACCGGCTGCATGCCGTCGAGCTCGAACGCGAGCTCGTACCGGCCCGGCGGAAGCGCCGGCATGCTGTAGCCGCCGTTCGCGTCGGTCACCGTCGTGCGGCTCCCCTGAAGCGAAGGCGAAGTCGCGGTCACGGTCACGCCGGGCAGCGGCGCTCCGTCGGTCGTCACGCTGCCCGTGACCGTCGCCGTCGTCTGCGCGATGCCGACCGACGCGACGAACGCCGCGAGGAGCATCAGGACTACGATTCTGCTTTTCATGAAAAATCCCTCCGTAAGTTGCGCGCCGCTCTCCCGGTCCGTCGGCCGGGGCGCCTTGTGTTTCGACCAGGAATCGACTGCTGCCGGCCTGCTCCCCCGTGGGAGAGCGCCAACGGTGCAGGCCGTCCGGCTGCCGCCGCGCGGGGAGAATCCCCGCCCGCCCGCCGGATGTATCTGGGCCCTCCTCGCTTTTGTGTCGGAAAGATTTCGATTCGGAGAATCGCGGGGAAACGGTTGCAGATCCGTCGCCGCTCGACTCGTCGTGGCGAACGCGAAGAAGAGACGGGGGTTACGGTCCGCATGCCGCGCGGCGTGCGCGCGCGTCATTCAACAAAACCGTGTTGCGGGTCACGGTTTCGTGAACGGAGAGCGCTCGAGCGGCCTCTTTCGCGGTTCACGAGCGAAGAAAGGGAAGCGCGGAGAGCGGCGCGTATCCGGCGCGGAACTGATTCTGCGTGAACGAGTTCGCGGCGATCGTCACCGCGCGGCGCGGTTGCCGGTGCCTCCGCGGACTTTCCGCGCGGTGTAAGGCGATTGCCTACAAAGGCACTCGGCAAAGAATGTACGATCGCGCCGCGGTTCAACTTCTTGAATCGTGTGGGCGCACCGTCTGCCCTCTCAACCCGAGCCCGCGCCCGAGCTCGGGCTCGGGAAAAGCGGCGCCGCGGCCACGAAAAAAGCCCCGGCGTTGCCGCCGGGGCTTTCGTCGAGTAACTGCCGCGGGATCAGAACCGCAGGCCGACCGAGAAGCGGAACGTTCTCGGGAGCTGATACGCACTGTCGTCGTCTGCCTGGCCGAAGTCGGGGTCCTTCATCCAGTGCACCCCCTCGACCGGCGTCTCGGTTTTGGGATTGAACCGCGCGCAGCGCGAGCCGTCCGCCTGGCGGCAGGCCGAGTTCCGGCTCGTGAAGACACTGCCTTCGATACCGCCCGGATCATTGATGGCCGACTCGTCGAACAGGTTCAGCACCTCGGCCTGGACGAAGAGCTCGACGACGCGGATCGGCAACGAGTAATTGAGACCCAGATCGGTGCGGGTCACGTCGTCGGTCCGGTAGTCGCGGCTCCCTTCGAAGAAGTAGCCGGCCGAGCTCGGCGTGTCGAGGTATCCGGGATTCTCGATCTCCCTGAGGTCGACCGACCCGACCGCGAAGTACGGATAACCGCTGTGGTACATCTCGAGGAGGGAGACGTTGAACTCCCCGATCGGCGTCGGCACGTCGTACGTCGCCCAGATGTTGGCGCGATGCTCGACGTCGCTCTCCATGGCGCGGACGGGATTGTTCCAGCGCCGGTCGAGATACTCGGGGAAGTGGTCGATCGCGGCCACCGCATCGGTGGCGCTGTTCGACGACTCCGAGTCCGCGTTGCCGCGCAGCTCGGACCAGGTGTAGTTGCCGCCCACGTTGAGGCGCGGCAGGAAGCGGTATCCCGCCTGGACGGTGACGGCGTCGTAGGTGCGTTCGAGGCCCTCGTCACGGTTGCCGACCAGGGTGAGATCGAACTCGTTTCCGAGCTTGTCGAACACGGTGCCGTTCGACAGATTCGTCGAGGCGGTGTAGAAATCCTCGAACGTCCGGTTGATGTAATCCGCGCGGACGAAGCCGCGCGTTCCGAGGGCGGCACCGTAGCCGATCGAGAACTCCCGCGCGGTGGGCGACCGGAGTTGCCCGTCGAGCTGACTGTCCACGCCGGGGACGCTGTAACTGCGCGGGTTGCTGCAGTTCGTGAGCATCGTCGCGTAGTCGTCGGGGGAGACTCCGCCGCAGTTCTCGTTGAAGAACCAGTCGAAGACCATCGCGAGGACCTGATCGGTCGTGAGGAGCTGATCGGCCGGGACGTCCGGGCCGTTGATCTCGGGCCCGAGGTAGAACCACTGGAACGCCGCCGGCGATCCGGCGCTCGAGGTAGCGTCGTTGAAGCTGTTGTCGATCTCCGCGACGTACTCGCCGTACCCCGCGATGATCCGATGCCGGCCGTCGCCCTGGAGGTCCCAGGTCGCTGACAGACGCGGGCTGAAGGCGGCGTCGTCGGAGGTCTTCTTGCCGGCTTGGTCGACCGAGTCGTTCTGGTCGTACCGCGCGCCGATGTTGAAGCTCCACCTCTCACTGAGGTCCCACCGGTCGTTGATGAAGAAAGAGCGGACCTTCGAGTCGGACCGGAGGCTGGCGTTGAGCACCGGCCAGACCTGCAGGTACGACTCCTCGGGGTCGACGTGGATGAAGGTGTCGGTGCCGTTCGGGTGGAGGAAGAACCCCCACAGACGCCAGCCGCTGCCACCCTGTTCGTTGTTCTCTTCGCGCAGTTCGGAGAAGTCTTCGTAGCCCGCGATGAGATTATGCGTCCCGGCGTTGGCGGTCGACAGGAAATACGTCCCCTTGACCTGCATGTACTCGTTGTCCCGCGTCTTCGGCGCACAGATGCCGCAGAAGGTGGGAGACCACGCGCGCCGTGAGCCATCGAAGCCGCGGATGATCGTGCCGTCGATCAGATCCTTCGAGTTCGCGCCGCTGCCGACGAACGCGAATTTCCGCTCGCTCCAGAGGGCCTCGACGAGGAAATTCGTCCCGAAGATCCCGCTGTAGCTTGCGCTCTTGAGCGACTCCGGCAGGTCGCGGTCGTCGAGGCTCCGGAGATCGGTGATCGAGCCGAACGAGTTGTTCCCCTCGAACCGCTCGCGATCGAGATACGAGGCGACGATCGAATGGTTCGTCGTGACCTGGCCCGTCAGCTTCGCCTCGATCCTCGTTTCGTCCTGAGTGGACGTGAACGGGATGTTCGTGTCGCGGGTGTTGCGCGCGAAGCTGGTCTCCGCCGTACGTCCCGCGCCGAAGAACCAGAGGCGATCCCGCAGAACGAACCCGCCGAGGGTGGCCTCGTAGACGTGGTTGATGTTGTCGAGGTGCTCCGCCTCGCCCGGGAACGGGGTCAGCTCCTGCCAGTCGTCGTTCGTGAGTGAGTCACGGAGCGAGCCGGAGAACTCGTTCCCGCCCGACTTCGTGATCGTGTTCACCACGCCGCCGACGAAGCGACCGTACTCTGCGGAGACGTTGCCCGTGAGGACGGTGGTCTCGGCGATGGCGTCCTCGATGTAGACCGAGTGCGGCTGGCCGCGGACGGTGTCGTTCACCACGGCGCCGTTCACGAGATAGAGGTTCTCGTAGGACGGTGCTCCGGCGATGACGAGCTGGTCATTGGGCCCCTCGGGCGAGACGCCCGGAGCCAGGCGGGCCGCCCCCGTGATCGTCCGCGACACCGGCAGGTTCTCCAGCGTCTTCGCATCGATGTTATAGGAAATGGCGCTCGTTTCGATGACGGTCGGCGAGGTCGCGGTGACGGTGATCGCTTCCTCGACCGCCGCGACGCGCATCTCGACGTCGGCTCTCGAGCTCTGCGCCAGATTCACCTGCACCGACCGCTCGCGGCGGGCCATTCCGGCGAGCTCATACGTGACCGTGTAGCGGCCGGGCGGAAGGGCGGCGAAATTGAAGACGCCGTTGGCGTCGCTGACTGCCGTTTTGACACCCTGCAGGGTGGGGGACGAGACCGTGACCGTCACGCCGGGCAGGGGAGCCCCATCGGTCGTGACGATTCCGGTCAGAGTTCCCGTCGTAGCCTGGGCCATGAGCCCGGCGGCAAACAGCAGGACGGCGAGGGGGTACAACAGATGATTCCTGCGCATCGAAGACCTCCTTGGATAACTGCGTTGAATGGAGCGATCGTGAGGCGGCAATCTGCAGAATCGGCTCCGCCCGGGAGGCGGCCGCGGAGGCGTCAGCCGCACCCGCTCGAGGATCTTCTAAGTTCCCGTCCCGTAACGACCTGCGACCGGCGGGTGCCGCCACGACGGCTCCCCTGTGGAAAACTGAGCGGCCGATCCGATTCAACGAAGTGGCGCCGGTGCTACAGTTTTGTGAACTTTGGAAACGGAGGCGCTCGCGCCGGCGTGGGCGGCCCGCGCCTGTTCGGCGGGACTTGTTAAGCGTAAGTAGCTTCTTTGTAGATGTTTGAGGGAGGATGGCGCGTTCCGGACACTCCGATGCAAGGAAGTGCTGATAGGCAAATTACCTATAGATTTGATGAGTAATCGCCCGACACGCCTGCCGGTTCGCCTTTTTGAATTCCGACACGAAAACATGGCGGCCGAACCGCCATTTTTGTACTTATTTGGATGAATTGGGCGATCAGTACATGCCGCCCACACCGCCGCCGGCCGCCGGCTCCGCTCGGGGTGACGGCTCCGCTCGGAACGACAAACGGCGGCCCGGAGGCCGCCGTTTGTGAGAGTGCGATGAAGCGGATCAGTACATGCCGCCCATGCCGCCGGGCATGCCGCCGCCGGCCCCCGCCGCGCCCTTGTCCTCTTCCTTGATCTCGGACACGAGCGCCTCGGTCGTGAGCATGAGGCCCGCGATCGAGGAGGCGTTCAGAAGCGCCTGCTTGGTGACCTTCGCCGGATCGATGATCCCCTCGGCGAGCATGTCGACGACCTTCTCCGACTGGGCGTTGAGGCCCCAGTTGCCGCCCTTCTCCTTGAGCTCCTTGACGATGACCGAGCCCTCGAGGCCGGCGTTGACCGCGATCTGGCGGGCCGGCTCCTCGAGCGCGCGCTTGACGATGTTGACGCCGATCTGCACGTCGCCCTCGCCCTTGACCTTGTCGACGGCCTCGATCGCGCGAAGCAGCGCGACGCCGCCGCCGGGGACGATCCCCTCTTCGACGGCCGCTTTGGTCGCGTGCATCGCGTCCTCGACGCGCGCCTTCTTCTCCTTCATCTCGGTCTCGGTGGCCGCGCCGACCTTGATGACGGCGACGCCGCCGACGAGTTTCGCGAGCCGCTCCTGGAGCTTCTCGCGGTCGTAGTCGGAGGTGGTGTCCTCGATCTGCGTGCGGATCTGCTTCACGCGGCCGGCGAGAGCTTCCTTGCGCGCCTTGTCCTCGGTGTCGGTGACCAGGGTGGTGTTGTCCTTGTCGACGCTGATGCGCTTCGCGTCACCGAGATCGTTCCACTGCACGTTCTCGAGCTTGATGCCGAGGTCCTCGGAAATGAGCCGGCCGCCGGTGAGGATCGCGATGTCCTCGAGCATCGCCTTGCGGCGATCGCCGAAGCCCGGCGCCTTCACGGCGCAGACGGCGAGCGTGCCGCGCAGCTTGTTCACGACCAGGGTCGCGAGCGCCTCGCCCTCGACGTCTTCCGCGATGATGAGGAGCGGCTTGCCCTGCTTGGCGACCTGCTCGAGCACCGGAAGGAGGTCCTTCATCGAGGCGATCTTCTTCTCGAAGAGGAGGATCTTCGCGTTCTCGAGGATCGCTTCCATCCGCTCCGGATCCGTCACGAAGTAGGGGGAGAGATAGCCGCGGTCGAACTGCATTCCCTCGACGACCTCGAGGGTGGTGTCGAGGCCCTTGGCCTCTTCGACGGTGATGACGCCGTCCTTGCCGACCTTGTCCATCGCCTCGGCGATGATGCGGCCGATCTCCTCGTCGTTGTTCGCGGAGATCATCCCGATGTGGGCGATGTCCTTTCCTTCGACGGGCTTCGAGAGCTTGTCGATCGACTCGACGGCGGCGCGAACGGCGAGCTCGATGCCGCGCTTGACGTCCATCGGGTTCGCCCCCGCGGTCACGTTCTTGATGCCCTCGCGATAGATCGCTTGGGCGAGAACGGTCGCGGTCGTGGTGCCGTCACCGGCGGTGTCGGAGGTCTTGGAGGCGACCTCGCGGACCATCTGGGCGCCGGCGTTCTCGATCTCGTCCTTGAGCTCGATCTCCTTGGCGACGGTCACGCCGTCCTTGGTGATCGTGGGGGAGCCGAACTTCTTCTCGATGACGACGTTGCGGCCCTTGGGGCCGAGGGTGACCTTGACGGCGTCGGCGAGCTTGTTCACGCCGCGGAGGATCGACTGCCGCGCGTCCTCGCCGTATGTAATGCGCTTGGCCATGTTGCGTTTCTCCTTTTATGAATCGTGTTGGTATCGAATCGTCCCGCTGTCATCCCGAGCCGATAGGCGAGGGATCCGGGGGCAGGGTGCGCGAGATCCTCCGCTCCCACCCGCCCAGATCCCTCGCTACCGCTCGGGATGACAGACGGGTCTGCGGATCAGCCCTCGACGATCGCGAGGACTTCGTCTTCGCGAATGATCGTGTACTCGACCTCATCGATCTTGATGTCGGTGCCGGAGTACTTGCCGATGAGGACCTTGTCGCCCTTCTTGACGTCGAGCTTCATCCGCTTGCCGCTGTCGTCGAATTTGCCTTCGCCGACGGCGATGACCTCGGCCTCCTGGGGCTTCTCCTTGGCCGTGTCGGGGATGATGATCCCGCTGCGGACCTGCTCCTTCGGCTCGACGCGCCGGACGACGATGCGGTCGTAGAGCGGCCGGAGCTTGAGTTCGGTAGCTACTGCAGTTGCCATGTGCCTTCTCCTTTCCTCTGATCGAGAGACTCTGCGCGGCAGGACGCCGCGCGGAACCGGTGCTGGTCAAAGCGGGCCGAGCTGTTAGCACTCGGCCTCGGTGAGTGCTAACAATAGGGCCGGCGAGGCGGCGTGTCAAGGGGTCTTGGCGGAGTCGGGAGTCCGGAGTGGGGAGTCCGGAGCCCGCGCGGTCGCACGCCGGAGGCGTGCCAGACGGTAGCCGGGGTGTCCCGCGAAGCGGGACCCCCGGATTCGGAGATCCCGATGAATCCTGCACCCCGGCAGGGGTGCCAGACGGGAGTCGGCAACGCGCGGATCGCCCGCCGCCCGTCTTGCACCCCTTCAGGGTGCGATTGAAATCGGATCACGATTCCGGGGGTCGTAC
>JBOGJQ010000154.1:0-8850 GCA_050745405.1 Thermoanaerobaculia bacterium
GATCCTACCTTCCCAGATCGAAGTTCACCGTGAGGTGGAACAGCACGTCCACCGGTTTCCCGCCGAGCGTGCCCGGACGGAACCGCCACTGGAGCACCGCCTCGCGCGCCGCGTCGTCGAGGAGCGGGTGCGCGCTCCGCACCACGCGCGCGTCCCGCACCCACCCCCGGCTGTCAATCGTGCACTCGAGGACGACCGTCCCCTCCTTCCCGATCTTCCGCGCGAGCTCGGGGTAGCGCGGCTCGACGCGCGTCACGAGCGCCGGCGCGGTCACGCCCTCGCCGATGCGATACGTCCGCGGCGCCGGGGGCGGCACGACGGTCAGGCTCCCCGGGATTCCACCGGGAACCCCTGCGTCCGTGCCGAGCGGATCCCCATTGGCCGTTCCTTCGGCCGTTCCCTCTTCCGGTCCCGCCGTCTGCGCCGGCACCTCGGGGACGATGTCGGGAATCACGTCCGGAACGACGGCGGGGGCGACATCGGGCTGAGGCTGGACCGGCTCCGGAGCTTCGGCACGACGCTGGGGCGCCGGAGCGGCCGGCGGCAGCGGCGGCGAAACATTGAGGATGTACGAGACCGTCTGCGGCGGCGGGTCGGTCGGCGTGCCGACGTTCCACACCGACCCGCCGACGACGGCTGCGATGACGAGGATGTGCAGCGCGACGGAGAGAGGGAGGATCGCGGTGCGCGCGTGCGCCCGCGAGGACGAGAGAGCTACCGACTGCTCGAGCATGAGGCGCTCCTTTCGTTTTCCTTTCTTCAATGTGACTCCGAAAGGGAGCGCCTGAAAACCGCGAGTTGTTGCCAAACGGTGAAGGAGTCCGAGCGGACGCGAATCCAGCGGAGCCGTCATCCCGAGCGTAGCGAGGGATCAGGGTCGGGCGGGGAATCCGAAAACGGAGCGTCTCAGGTCGGCGGGACAACGAAGATTCGCTCTCCCGCCGAACGGCGATGCCGCGTCACGCCCGTCCCTGATCCCTCGCTACGCTCGGGATGACGTCACGCGTGGGAGCCGGCGACCGCCAACGCCTCCGCGGGGACGTCGGCGAGGATCTTTCCGTCCTGCACGGTGACGACGCGGCCGGCGCGGCGCGCGAGCGCGGGGTCGTGCGTGATGATGATGAGCGTCCGTCCCTGCTCCCAGAGGTTGCTGAAGACCTTCATGATGTCGCTGCCGGAGCTCGTGTCGAGGTTCCCGGTCGGCTCGTCGGCGAGCAGGATGTCCGGCTCCATCGCGAGGGCGCGCGCGATGGCGACGCGCTGCATCTGGCCGCCGGAAAGCTCGGTCGGCTTGTGGTCGAGGCGATCGCCGAGTCCGACGCGCTCGAGGAGCTCGGTCGCACGACGCCGCCGTTCCTTCTGCGGCAATCCGCCGAAGATCATCGGCAGCTCCACGTTCTCGAACGCGCTGATGTGCGGCAGCAGGTTGAAGTTCTGGAAGACGAACCCGACGCGCCGGTTCCGGATGTCGGCGAGCTCGTCGCGCGAGAGCCCCTGCACGTTCTCGCCGGCGAGGCGGTACGTGCCGTCGGTCGGCGTGTCGAGGCATCCGATGAGGTTCATGAGCGTCGACTTGCCCGATCCGGAAGGGCCGACCACGGCGACGAACTCGCCGCGATGGATGTCGAGGTCGATTCCCTTGAGCGCTTCGACTTTCACTTTGCCGGTGTCGTAAACCTTCCGGATAGCGCTCATCTCGATGATTGCGTTGTCCATGTGCTTCGGGCTCCTCTATTCGTATCTGAGCGTCGCGGCCGGATCGACCGAGGCCGCGCGGCGAGCGGGGAAGTAGCCGGCGAGAACGCCGATCGCGCCGAGGATCAGCGAGACGATGACGCCGATCTCGATCGACAGCGTCGGCTTGCCGAGAAACTCCATCGCTTCGTTCCCGCGCGTCGGAATGAAGCCGGCAGCGGTGATGAGCAGCGTCGCGATGACGATCCCGAGCGCGCCGCCGACGAGCGTGTAGGTCAGCCCCTCGAGCAGGAACGGGCCGACGATCCAGCGCCGGCGCGCCCCGAGCGCCATCTTCACGCCGATCTCCCGCGTCCGCTCCTTCACGACCGCGTACATGATGTTCGCCACGCCGACCCCCCCGATCAGCAGCGTCAGCGCGCCGATGATCCCGAGGAAGATCTGAATGCCGAGCGTGATGTTCCGCATGATCTTCGAGCTCTCGACCGTGTCCCACGTCGGCAGGACGCGGTCGTCCGTCGGATCGTAGCCGTACTTCGCGCCGAAGATCTCGTTGACGCGCCCCAGCGCGCCCTTCATGTCCTCGGGGCGTTCGACCTGGATCAGCAGGTTGTTGAGCCTCTCCCGGCCGAACTGCGCCTTGAACGTCGTGATCGGAATGACGGCGTGATCGTTGTCCGGACCGCCGTACGCTCCCATCTGCCGCTTGTACTGCATGACGCCGATCACGGTGTACGGCGCGTTGTTGATCAGCAGCGTCTTCCCGACGGGATCCTCGGCGCCGAAGATGTTCAGCGCCATCTCGTCGCCGAGAAAAACGACGCGCCGCTGTTCGGCCTCGTCCTGCGGACCGAAGAAACGCCCCCCGGCCTGCGGATAGTGCTTCCGGACCTCGCCGTACTCCCAGCTCACGCCGTTGAGCCGGCCGTTGACCGTCTTTTTCCCGTACGTGAACGCCGTCCGCCACGACGCCATCTCGCCGATGACGGCCGACAGCTCGGGCATGCGCGAGCGGAGATAATCGACGTCCTCCAGGCGCAACCGGATCGAGCGCCCCGGAGGCATCCCCTTCCACGGCTTCGAGGTCTCGCCCATCCACATGACGGCGATGTTCTCGCCCATCGCGCGGCGGTTCTTGTCGAGCTGTTTCTTCAGTCCTTCGCCGAACGCGAGGAGAAGGAGAATCGCGACCGTGCCCCACGCGATCGCCGCGATCGTCAGGTACGCGCGCTTTTTCTGGATCTGCGCCGAGCGCGCGAACATCTGGAAAATGACCCGGAGCGTCTGTCTCATGCGTGCCTCACAGCTTCATCGCGACGACCGGATCGAGTCGCGAGGCCTCGCGCGCCGGGAAGTAGCCGGCCAGGAGCCCGACGATGCCGAGCGCGACCGCGGTGAGCCCCGCCACCAGAGGCGAGACGGTCGGGTCGCCGACGTAGTCGGTGAGCCCGAACTTCGGAAAAACGGCGCAGATCCCGAGCGAGATGAGAAATCCGATCGCGCCGCCGACGGCGGTGATCACCAGCGTCTCGAGCAGGAACTGCGTGAGGATCGCCTTCTGCTTCGCGCCGAGGGCCATCTTGATGCCGATCTCGCGGGTGCGCTCCTCGACGACGACGTTCATGATGTTCGACACGCCGATGCCGCCGACGATCAGCGTCAGCGAGCCCACGATTCCGAGAAATCCGTTGAACGCCATCATGAAGACGTTGAAGAACTCGAACTGCTCGGTCGTGTCCCACACCATGAGCGCTTCCTTATCCTCGGGGTCGAAGCGCGCCCGCTCGGCGACAGTCCGGCGGAGGTTCTCGATGAGCTCCTCGGATTTCGTCGGATCCGTCCCCTGCAGAATGAGGTTGTTCACGTACTTCTCGCCCGTCAGGGCGCGGAACGTCGATCCCGGGATGATCATCTTGTCGTGATCGCGCCCGCTGTAGGATGAGTCCTGCATCTTCTCCTTCATCACACCGATGACGAGGAAGGGAGAGCCGTTGATCTGCACGGTCTCTCCGACCGGAGGCTTTTCGCCGAAGATGTTCTTCGCCATCTGGTCCCCGACGAAGACCACGCGACGCTGATGCTCGATGTCGAGAGGATTGATGAAGCGCCCGCCCGGCTGCGGGATCATGTTCCGCATCGGGCCGAACTCGGCAGCCACGCCGGAAACGTCGACCGGAATCGTCTTCGCTCCGTAGAGGACGTTGAAGCTGTCCGCATACTCGCTCGAGACTCTCCGAAGCCCGGGCGTCTGCTTCCGGATGGAGTCGACGTCCTCCTCCGTCAGACGGATTGGCCGCCCCTTGCCGAGACCCTGGTAGGGAATCGACGTGAGGCCCGGCCAGACGATGATGATCCGGTCGCCCAGGCCGGCGGTGTTCTTGATGAGCTGCTTGTGCAGACCCGTCCCGAACGCGAGCAGCAGGCTGATCGCCACGGTGCCCCACACGATCCCGAAGACCGTCAGGAACGTCCGCAGCTTCTGGCCGCGGATGTCGCGCATCATTTGCCGTAGTACGTCTCTGGCTTGCAGCATTCTTGTTCTCAGTTGAACAGTTGAACAGTTGAGCAGTGAAGAGCTGTCAGCGGACCCAGAGAACGGTTCAACGGTTCAACTCTTCAACTGTTCAACTCGAGTTACACGAGTTACGAGATCTCCCGGGGGGGCCTCTCGACGACCTTCTGCCCCTTCTGCAGCCCCGACACGACTTCGATGTTGAGGCCGTCGGAGATGCCGGTCTGGATCTCCACCTTCTTCGGTTCCTCGTCCGGGCCGCCGGGGATCTCCACGAATGCCTTCTCGCCGTTGTTCTCCCAGGTGACGAGGCGCTCGGGGATGAGGAGGATGTCCTTCTTCTCCCGGATGATGATGTCGGCGTTCGACGAGTAGCCGGCGCGGAGGGGCACCTCGGTGCCGGGGGCGAGCTCGATCTCGATGTTGAACAGCGTCGCGCCCTCTTCCTGCAGCGCCTGAGGCGCGATGCGGGAGACGATTCCCTGGATCTCCTGGTTCGGGAGCGCGCCGACCTTGATCCGCGCGGGCATCCCGACCGCGAGCTTCCCGACGTCGATCTCGTCGACGGTTCCGCGGAAAATCAGGTCGTCCATCTTCGCGATGGTCGCGAGCTCGGTGCCGGGCTGATAGGAGGTGAGGGGAACGACCGGGTCGCCCTCGTCGACGGCGCGGGTCAGGATCGTGCCGCCGGCCGGCGCGCGGATGATCGACTGGATCGCGCCGGTCATGAGACGGCCGCGGAGGGTCAGCTCCCGCTCCTGGCGCGCTTTCGCCAGCGCGATGCTCGCGAGCTCGAACATCTCGCGCTTCGTTTCGAGATCCGACTTCGGGAGGACGCCCTGCCGGGCGAGCTCCTGGGCGCGCTCGTACTCGGACTGTGCGCGCTGGTACGAAGCTTCAGCGGACTCGACGCGCCGCGTGACCTCGGTCGCCTCGAGCGGCGTCGGGTCGGGCGCGATCTCGAAGATCGGATCGCCGGGCTCGACCTTGTCTCCGACCTCGACGAACGTCCGCTTCACGATTCCCGACATCTTCGATTTGACTTCGAACTTCTGCCGCGGCTCGACCTGGCCGACCGCGACCGCCTTTTCCGTGATCGCGCCGGTGGTGACCTCGACCTCTTTCAAGCCGTTCTCGTCCCCGCGTGAGCCGCGCGCCCACGCGTACAGCCCGGCAGTGGCGCCGGCGAGGACGACGAGAATCAACAGGACTTTGGCGAGCTTCCGCATTGGATTGACTCCTCAGAAAATAAACGTGGAACGGAGCGGCCGGAGCCGTTCCGGCCTTCCGTGACTCTTTACGACCGTAGGCGTGAAAAGTTGCCCCGTGTCCGTTGTTCGTTGTTCGTTGTTCGTTATTCGTTGTTCGTTATTCGTTGTTCGTTATCCGTTGCCGGCACCGTCTGTCATCCCGAGCCGTGAGGCGAGGGATCTGGGCGGGTGGGCGCGCGAGAACGGCCGTTTCCGGCCCCCAGATCCCTCGCTTCGCTCGGGATGACAGCCTGGAGGCGACAACGGGCAACGGACAACGGACAACGGAGAACGAGCGCGCGGCAGCGCTCTACGCCCGAGGCCCCCGGCGGCGCTCTCGCGCGTTGTGCTGTTCCAGAACGCGCCGGAACTGGTCGGCGGGAAGCGCACCGTGGAAAAGATAACCCTGCATCTGGTCGCACGCATTCTCGACCAGAAAAACCCGCTGCGCCTCGTGCTCGACGCCCTCGGCGATCACGCGGAGACGGAGCTTGTGGCCGATGGCGATGATCGCCGTGACGATCGCGGCCGTGTCGCGGTCCGATCCGATGTCGCGGATGAACGACTGGTCGATCTTGAGCGTGTCGACGGGGAACCGTTTGAGGTGGCTCAGCGACGAGTGTCCGGTGCCGAAGTCGTCGAGCGAGACGCGGACGCCCATGCGACGCAGCTCCTCGAGAAGAGCGATGCTCCGCTCGGGACGCTCCATCGCGCCGCTCTCGGTGATCTCGAGCTCGAGCCGGTCGGGCTCGATGCCGCTGTCGTCGAGGGCCAGACGGATGCGCTCGATGAGCTCCTGCTGGAGCTGACTCACCGAGAGGTTGACCGAGAGCGTCAGGTTGCGGAACCCGAGGCGCTCCCATTCGCGCGCTTGACGGCACGCGGTCTGAAGGACCCACGAGCCGATCGGCACCATCAGGCCGGTCTGCTCCGCGATCGGGATGAATTCGCCGGGCAGGACGAGCCCGAGCTCGGGATGATCCCAGCGCAGGAGCGCCTCCATGCCGCAGATCCGCCGCGTGGCGAGATCGAGGATCGGCTGGTAGTACACGGCGAACTCGCCGTTCGCGAGGGCCTTGCGCAGCCCCTGCTCCATGGCGAGGCGCTCCATCGCGCGCGCCGAGGCGGCCGCGTTGAAGATCTGGGACTTGTCGCGCCCGTCTTCCTTCGCCTGGTACATCGCCGTGTCTGCGTTCTTGATCAGGGTCTCCGCGTCGACGCCGTCGTCGGGAAAGATGCTGATGCCGATCGAGGTCGTGATCTCGAAATCGTGTCCTTCGAGGTGGAGCGGGAACCGAATCACTTCGAGCAACTTCTGGGCGACCCGGACGGCGTCTTCCGGATTCTCGAGGTCCGGAAGAAGGACCGTGAACTCGTCTCCCCCGAGACGCGCGACGGTGTCGCTCTCGCGAAGAGTGGACTGGATCCGCTTCGCGACTTCCTGGAGCAGGCGGTCGCCCACGTTGTGCCCGAGCGAATCATTGATGACCTTGAAATGATCGAGGTCGAGAAAGAGGATGCCGAGCTTTCCCTTCTCGCGGAGAGCGTGGGAGATCGCGACGACGAGGCGGTCCTTGAACAGGAGGCGGTTCGGCAGCGACGTGAGAGCATCGTGGTAGGCGAGGTGCTTGATCTGCTCCTCGGCGTGTGTCCGCTCGGTGATGTCGCGAACGATCGCGATCGTCCCGCCGTTCTCGATCGCGGTGAGGGAGATCTCCTGCGGAAACGTCATCCCGCTGCGGGTGCGGCCGATGGCTTCGCCGCGCCACTCGCCGCTGACGCCGAGCGCCGCAAAGATCTCGCCGGTGAACCGCTCCGCCTCGGCCGCTTCGTAGAGCGCGGTCCAGGGATGGCCGATCAGCTCGTTCGCCGAGCGGTAGCGGAACAGCTTCAGGAAAGCGTGATTGACCCACGTGAGGCGGCGGTCGCGATCGAGGATCGCGATGCCGTCCATCGAGGCCTGCATCGCGACCGCCTGAGTGCGGAGGGTCGTTTCGGCCGTCTTCCGTTCGTTGATGTCGGTGACGAACCCTTCGAAATGGAGGACGAGGCCGTGGTCGTCCTTGATCGCGTGCGCGTTGAGCTGCACCCAGATGGGCGTGCCGTCCTTGCGCTTCCAGACGATCTCGAGCTCGCCGCTCGATCCGGCCGGCGCGTGACGGTCGATGAGGACGTTTCGTTCGGTGGGGTCGAAGTAGACTTCCTCCGCGAGATTCACGTCGAGGAGCTCGTTCACCGAGTCGTACCCGAGCATCTGCGCGAGCGTGGCGTTCGCGGTGATCAGGCGGCCATCGGCAGAGGACTGATAAATGCCGACGGGCGCGAAGTCGAAGATGCTCCGGTACTTCGTTTCCGACGCCTCGAGGGCCTGCTGGGCGGCCTTGCGATCGGTGACGTCCCGGCAGTTCGTCACGATGCGGACGGCGTCGGATCGCGGTCCCGGAATGCGCCGGCCGGCCGCTTCGAGAATCCTCCACGCTCCGTCGCGGTGGCGGAGGCGGAGCTCGATCGGCTCGGCGTCTTCGCCGGCGGCGAGGCGCGCGAGCGTCGCGCGAACGGCGGGGGCATCGTCTTCGTGGATGAACTCGAGGATGTCGCTGCCGATGGTGCGGTCCGCCTTGTAGCCGAGGACCGTCTCGATCGAGGGACTGTTGTAGACGATCCGGCCGTTCGGCTCGAGGATCGCGACGACGTCGGAGGCGTTCTCGATGACGGTCCGGAAATACGACTCGCTCTCGCGGAGCGCCGCCACCGCGCGGAGGCGCTCGGTGACGTCGTTGATGATCGAGTACAGAACCGTCCGTCCCTTCATCTCGATCGGGCCGGAGTGGACCTCGACATCGCGGATCTCGCCCGAGGCGACGCGGTGGCGGAAGAGGAAGGTGTTCTTCTTCTGGCGGAGCGCGGCGACCATGTCGTCGCGGACGTTCGTTTCGCCTCGGACGTTGATGTCCCAGATCCGCATCGTCTGGAGCTGTTCTTTCGCGTAGCCGTAGAAGGAGGCGGCGGCGAGATTCGCGTCGAGAATCGCGCCGGACTCGGGCTCGATGACGAGCTTGATGGCCGTGTTGTTGTCGAAGAGCTGGCGGTACCGCCGCTCGCTCTCGCGGACCGCGTCGTCGCGCCGCTTCGCCGCGATGGCCGTCGCGACGTGCTGCGAGACGAACATGAGGATGTCGCATTCGTGCTGGCCGAACCGCACCGCGGGGTCGTAGCTCTGGACGCCGAGGATCCCGAACGTCGTTCCGCCGGCCTTGAGCGGCACGCCGACCCAGTCCACCGAGGGGGCGCCGATGCTCTCGACCTCGCCGCACGCGACGAGGCCGGCGAACGTCTCCGCGTTCGCGATGAGCGGCTCGCCCGTCCGCAGCACGTACGCGGTGAGGGTCTTTC
>JBOGJQ010000155.1:0-3556 GCA_050745405.1 Thermoanaerobaculia bacterium
GCGACAGCGACGCCGAGGAACGCCGAGCCGTTCCGCGGGACCGTCTGCGAGTCGGGCTGGTCGAAAATCGACGGCGGTGTGCACGCGGCCTGGACGGTGATCGTCGCCGTGGCCGACTGGTCCTCGCCGCATGAGTTGAAGACCCGAACCCAGAACTGACTCGTCGACTGGAGCGGCCCCGTATTGAAGCTCGGCCCCGTCGCTCCCGGAACCGGCTGCGATTGGTTGCCCGTCGCGCCTCGGAACCACTGGTACTGCAGGCTCGTGCCGCCCGCGGAAACGCTGAGCAGCGCGGAGCCGCCCGGCGCGACCGTCGACGACTGCGGCTCCTGGGTGATCACGGGCGCCGTGCACGCCGCCTGAACGGTGATGGTCGCCGTGTTGCTGGCGCGGCTCCCACACGCATTCGTCGCTTTCGCCCAGAACTGCGTCGTCGCTGTGAGCGGTCCCGTGTTGAACACCGTTCCCGTCGCGCCCGGAACCGGATTCGCCTCGCTCGGCGCCGCTCCTCGGAACCACTGAATGCTGATCGGATCGGTACCGGTCACGCTCACCGCGAGCGTCGCCGAACTACCCGAGGTGACCGTCGCCGACTGCGGATGGGAGATGAAGCTCGGCTGCGTGCACGCGGTCCCCTGCACCGTCACCGTCGCGGTGTTCGAGTTCACCGTCGTGCTGCTGCACGTCTGACCGACACGCACCCAGAATGAGGTCGTCGAGGTGAGAGAGCCCGTGTTGAAGCTCGCCGACGTCGCGCCCGCGACCGGATTCGAGGTGTCTCCCGAGTTGCCTCGGAACCACTGGAACGTCAGACTCGTTCCGGAAGCGCTCACCGACAGATTCGCGGAGCTTCCGGAGTTGATCGTCGTGCTCTGCGGGTGGAACGTGATCGAAGGCGCCGTGCAGACCGGAGCGCCCGCCCCGTACACGTGCGATGCCGCGTCGCGGTCCCAGTCACCGAGAACCGCTCCGGTTCCGCTGACGCTGGAGTTCATCAGCGCGTAACCACCGCCGTTCGTCGTGGTCTGACCCGCGTTCGGCTGATTCGCATGCCGGAATCCGAGGCAGTGGCCGACCTCGTGAGCCACGACGGCCTCGAAGAGTGAGCCGCTCAGCCCAACCTCGATGATCATGTCGCAGTCGACGATCGAATAGTACTGCTCTCCTCCGAACGTGTGCGGGCTGCCGGCCCAGATGTTCGCCTGGCCGACCGTGGACCCGGCGAGCGGCCCGGAGTTCGGCTGGTCGAACAGAATCAGGTCCTGTCCGTCGTCTATCGCGTAAGGGCCGCTGGCGCCTCCCCCCGCATAGGTGAGACTGATGTTGGACCCACCGTCGTTGTTCCACGCGGCGAAGGCGGTCTGAACCGCGGACGCATCGTCGGGGACGGCGGCCTGATCGCCCACACCCTGCATCGAGAGACCGCCCGCCTGCCAGCGTCCTCCTTGCGTCGGGTTGAACGTGAACGCGGTGACGTAATCGTTCCCGGGGACGTGAGAGTTCGCGACGACATCGAGCGGCAGAACGGCATTCGCAAAATACGAGGACTCGCGAGAATCCCCGCGTACGATCGCTTCCATGTAAGTCACGAACGCCGCGGCATCCCGCGCGCGCTCGACATGACGCTTCCCCGCGATATCCCAGCCGAAGATCTCGCCGAGAGTCGCGCCGCGGACGAGAAGCTCGCGCCCCTCCGCGTCCCGGACGAAGCTGAATTTCCCGAGCTCGCCCGATTCGGTCGTGTACTGCAGCGCGCCGACGCGCCGCAGGAACAGAAGCGCTCGCTCGCCGGCGACGAACGACGGCTGCCCCGACGTCATCATCGCAATATCGCCGACGACGCCGCCCGACTGAGTCACGGTGATCGTCTCCGCGCCTGCCAGCCCCTTGATCGTTTCGTCGACCCGGACGACGTAATCCGTCAGGATTCGTCCGTTGAGAGCGAAGTAACTGTAAGAAGACTGCACCGTCACGATCGCGATCGCATCGGCCGATCGAATCAGGTCCGCGTCATCGGGAACGATGTAACTCGCGGCGCCGGCTAGCGCCGGAACCATGAAACAGGCGAGGACGGCGATACGGAGTGAACGAGTCAAAAGGAAACCTCCGGCGGAGAAACGTCTCATTCAGAGAGTCTGCATCGGGAAGTCACGAAACCGTGTGATCCATAGCATACCGACTCGGCGACACTCTGCGGCCCCTCAAAATCGGTAACGAACGCCGGCCGAAGCGAGCACGGGCTCGAAATCCGTCTCTCCGCGCTCCCCCGTCGGGAGCACGCCCTCGAGGCCGGTCTCGAACGGGATGTACTTCACGTCGAAGTTCAGGAACCACCGCTCCGAAAATCCGTAATCGAAGCCGCCGGCGGCAACAAGGCCGATATTGCCGTCGAACTCGACATCGCCGCCGTCGCCGAGAATCTCGGTATCCGTGAAATGAAGATAACCGCCGCCGAGTCCGAGGTAAGGGTGCCACGTATCGGAAACATCTGGCCGCCACTGCAGAACCGCCGTAATCGGGACCACGTCGACCGCATCGAGTTTGAGGATGAAGACCGCGTCGGGGAGGGTTTGAATGATCAAACCATCGAGCTGAGCCCACGATCCCTTCGCCTCGATCGCCCAGGTTTCCGAAAACTCCCAGAGAAGGCCGACGCCTACCCCGGCTCCCGCGTCGAAATCGAAGTCGATCTCGGATTCTCCCGGCGCGAGCTCGCCGACCGGGTCCTGTTCCCCCGTCTGCTCGAGCCAGTGGCCCGAGACGATGATGCTCCATTCGGCCGCGGCGGGCGCCGCGAGGGCGATGAGGGCGGCCAATCCGTACGTGACTGCTTTCATCTGCTGCCTCCCGGGGCGGGCGGCAGCAAGAGGCAGGCCGGGTCAGCTTCTCCGGATCAGAACGGACGTCCCACCGGGCGCTGCCGCCCCGTTCCCGCGGTTGCGGGCTCGACCGTCGCCGTCGCGCTCGCGACCGACGTGCAGTCGTTCGTCACGCGCACCCAGAACCGCGACGGCGCCGTGATCGGCGGCGTCACGAAGCTCGCCGACGTCGCGCCCGCGACCGGCTGGGACTCGTCGCCCCCGACGCCCGTGAACCACTGGAACGCCGTCGCGCCGGTCGCCGTCACCGAGAGCGTCACCGTCGTTCCCGGCGCCACCCGGTGCGACCGCGGCTGCTCCGTGATCGCCGGCCCCTCGCATACCGCGGGGTAGACGTGCGACGCCGCGTCGCCGTCCCACTCGCGCAACACCGCGCCGCGGGTCCCCCGGACGGTCGAGTTCATCAGCGCGTCGCCCGTGCTCGTCACCTGCCCCTCCCCCGGCTGGTTCGAATGGCGGAATCCGAGGCAATGCCCCATCTCGTGCGCGAGGACTTCCTCGAACAGGCCGCCGCCGAGTCCGAGCTCGATGACGATGTCGCAGTCGACCGCCGTGCCGAACGTGGTCGGGCCGACCACGATCGGGCGGCTGCTCGCCCAGAACGTCGCCTGCCCGACCGTGCTCCCGTCGAGCGGGTCGTTCGCGAGGGGACAGTTGCCGCTCTCGACTTCCTGGGT
>JBOGJQ010000156.1:0-6693 GCA_050745405.1 Thermoanaerobaculia bacterium
CTCTCAGAGTTTCAACTACGAGAGGGACATCCTCTTTGTCCATCAAGGTCACCGATTGCCAAACGGTCGCAGAATACATGGCAGAGGCAAGAGAGACCGTAACTCACCTTCAGCGCGAGCAACTGAAATTCGTCAAACCCGAGAACGGCAGCCTTCTTGTTGAAGGGTTGATTACTCGGCGTGAAATCGTCCTAACCGATCACGAACTGCACGCAGCTCCAGAGCCACTGTCAAGAACCAAAGTCTACCGTTGGGAGTTTGCTAAGACGGAGCGAACGTGTGCAAGCATCCACGGATCGGAAATCCAGGTCTACCGAATCCCGACGTGCTGTGACATAAAACCGACGACGAAGGTCGCGTGCTTTTTTGACATGGGGTACATTGTCGAGATCCCATCAGGTTCTCAACCGTCCAGTGACTGCCGGGTCACGACTTTGGGGTCAGACCTTCGTTTTTTCGTTCCCAGGCGGGCTCGCAATGGCTAACTCGCTCATCCAAGATGACTTGGCAAAGCGGGCGGCCGTGGAAGCGAAAAGCGAAGATGTGACCCCTCAGCACTCCCCCAAACGCATGTACCCACGCGTATACCCACGCGTTGTCATCCTGAGCGAAGGGTGGGCGGGACGGCGGGAGCGAAGGATCTCCTCAGGTGGGTCTCAATCTCGCGAACGATGTCCCAAGACTGAGTCGCAGCTGAGGAGATCCTTCGCTCACACCCACCCACGCCGCCTCGCTCAGGATGACGACGTTGTGGCATGGGTTTGGGCAACAGCCCGTTCGTCGTTCTGTCTACCTTAGGTGGAGTCGGACCGATTCGACTTGCTGGACTTAAAATTTAGTCATCCAGACTTAGCCAATGTGGAGGCGGCATGGGGACTGTCAATATCGATGAAGCGAAGACGCAGCTATCCAAGCTCGTCGATCGGGCGGTACAAGGGGAGCCGGTCGTGATCGCGAAGGCCGGCAAGCCGCTCGTGCGGGTGGTTGCCCTCGATGCTCCGGCGGCGCCGCGGCGCCTCGGGTTTCTTGCGGGAGAGATCCTCGTGCCGGACGACTTCGATCGTATGGGTGCGGACGACATCGCGACCCTGTTCTGAGCAGACCTGAGGGTCACATCTTCGCTTTTCGTGTCTTCGCCACCCTCGACGCAGCTACGAGCTACCAGCTACGAGCTACCAGCTACCAGTGGTTACCGATACACGAAGACGTCGACGTTCGCGCGACTCCGGAGCTGCTCGGTCCAGCGCGCGATCTCCTCGTCGAGCTGGTCGCCGCGGATGAGCCGGCGGATCTCGTCGCTGACATCGGCGAGCGGCGGGACGGGGAGTCCGCGGGCGCGACGCTGCGGGGCCCAGATGTCGCGGTAGTACGTTTCGACCTGCTCGAGCGAGACGAAGATCAGCGGCGCGAAGCGCTCTTCGATGTACGCCTGCACCTGGAGCTGCCTCTTGATGAGCGTCCGCACCTCGTCGAGCGTCAGCTCGGCGCGCGCGAGCGCCTGGGCGAAGTCCTGCTCGGACGGGAACCGGCCGATGACCTCCTGGACGACCGCCTCGATCGAGTCGGCAGAGACGTCCTGCGCGCCGAACCGCTCGACGTCGCGGTAGCGGAGCACCTGCGCGATCATCGCGTCGAGGACCCGCCGCCGGTACGCGTCCTCCTCCTCGGCCGGCTGGCGCTCGAAGAGCCGGACCTCGATCACCTGGTTCACCTCGCTGAGCGTGATCACCTGCCGGTCGACCACGGCGGCAACCCTGTCGATGATCTCCCCGCGGGCGCCTGTGGCGAGGAGCAGCGCGAGCATTAGCAGTCTCGAGGTGGTTTTCAAGATGGCGCCCGTGGGGTGGAATGCCATAAGTCCAGAAGCTCGTTCAGCTTGACAGTGCCCGACCCGTCCGTAAGATTAGCACTCAGCGGGGAGGACTGCTAGGGTCATGCCGCACCGGAACGAACCGTCGGAAGAAGAGCTCGATCAGCGTCTTCGCGAAGTTCTGCGCGAAGTCGTCCGCATGTACGTTGCCAGCGGCGAGCCGGTGAGCTCGCGTTCGCTGGCGCGCTCCGGTTCGTTCGATCTTTCCCCCGCGTCCCTCCGGAACTTCATGGCCGACCTCGAGGACCTCGGCTATCTCCATCAGCCGCACACATCGGCCGGCCGCGTGCCGACCGACCGCGGGTACCGGTTCTTCATCAATCACCTCATGAAATCGCGCCGCCTGACCCAGCACGAGCGCGACGTGATCGACGGCGAGGTCGCCCGCATCGGCGAGCTCGACGAGGTGATGACGACGACCTCGCGCCTGCTCTGGAAGCTGAGCGATCAGGTCGGGCTCATCTTCATGCCGACCCTGCAGCATCTCGCCGCGCGGAGCATCGACTTCGTCGTCGTGGGCGAGCGGCGGATCATGGCCGTGATCGTCGGCACGGACGGGGTCGTCGTCAACAAGGTGATCGAGCTGACCGAGCCGATCTCCCGAGAGGAAGGGGAGCGGATCGGCAGGATGATGACGGCCGAGTTCGGCGGGATGCCTCTCGGCGACATTCGCGATCGCCTCGTGACGATGCTGCGGGAGGAGCGGGCGCGTTTCGACGAGATGTGGCGCCGCGCCCTCACGGTCGGCGCGGGGGCCGTCGAGGAGCTTCTCCCGTCCGAGCACGAGCTGTGGGTCGAGGGAGCGAGCTCGATCCTGCAGAAGCCGGAGTTCGCCGGCGCGGACGGCGAGGCGATGCGCAAGGTCCTCCACGCGTTCGAAGAAAAGGAGAAACTGGTTCAGATCCTGAACCGTTGTCTTTCCGAGGAGGGGCTTCAGGTGGTCGTGGGCGCGGAGAGCTCGTTCACCGGAAGCTACAATTTCGCCCTCGTCGCCACGAGCTACGGCCGCGCGCGCCCCGCGGGCCTGGTCGCCGTCGTCGGCCCGACGCGCATGGAGTACTCGCGCGTCCTGCCGCTCGTCGACTATCTCGGAAAGGCCCTTGGCCGTAAGATTGACGAATCGTCCCAGGAGCAGGCATGACCGATTCCAACGACCCGAAAAGACCCCCCGCGGGGGAGGAAGACATCTACGTCATCGACGACACCGGGGACCTGCAGGAGATCCAGGATCTGGCGGGCTACCGCGAGACGCCCGTGCCCGTCGACGAGACGACGGGGGAGGCCCCGAAGAGCGATGCGCCCTCGCTGGCGCGCGACGACGACGCGGTCCGCGAGGAGGTCGAGAAGCTCCGCAACCAGTACCTCCGCTCCCGCGCCGATTTCGAGAACTTCCGCCGGCGCGCCGAGAGGGAGAAAGCCGACTACTTCCGCTACGCCCTGGCCGACACGCTCCGGGAGCTCCTCCCGATCCTCGACAACTTCGAACGCGCGCTGGCCGCCGCCGGCGATGCCCCGCCGGAGTTCCGGACCGGGGTCGAAATGATCCACAAGCAGCTCGCCGACACGCTCCAGCGGGCGGGGCTCCAGACCATCAATCCACTCGGAGAACCGTTCGATCCGTCGTACCATGAAGCCATCGCCCGGGAGGAGAGTTCCGAGGCGGCGCCGAATTCGGTCATCGACGTCATGCAGAAAGGGTATCTCCTTCACGACCGGCTCTTGCGGCCGGCCCTGGTCCGTGTGGCCGTTCCGCCCGCGGAGAAGGAAGCGAACGAGATCTGAGGGCGCGGATTGGGAAAGATTATCGGGATCGACCTCGGAACGACGAACTCCTGCGCGGCACTGGTCGACCTCTCCACGCCGCAGGTCGTTCCGAATCGCGAAGGAAGCCGCACCACTCCTTCAGTCGTCGGCTTCACCGAGGACGGGGAGCGCCTGGTCGGCCAGATCGCGAAACGCCAGGCCATCACGAATCCGTTCAACACCGTCTACGCGATCAAGCGCCTGATCGGCCGGAAGTACGACACCGATGAGGCGGGCCGCGCGAAGGAAGTCCTCCCGTACCAGATCGTCGCGGCGCCCAATGGCGACGTCCAGATCAAGGTCCGCGAGCGCGAGTACTCCCCCGAGGAGATCTCCGCGTTCGTCCTGATGGAGATGAAATCGTTCGTCGAGGAGTACCTCGGCGAAGAGGTGACCGAGGCGATCATCACGGTCCCGGCGTATTTCAACGACTCGCAGCGCCAGGCCACCCGTGACGCCGGGCGGATCGCGGGCCTCGAGGTCCTCCGCATCATCAACGAGCCGACGGCGGCCGCGCTGGCCTACGGCCTCGACAACAAGAAGAACCAAATCATCGCCGTCTACGACCTCGGCGGCGGCACGTTCGACATCTCGATCCTGAAGCTCGAAGAGGGGCTCTTCGAGGTCCTTTCCACTTCGGGCGACACCTATCTCGGCGGCGAGGATTTCGACAAACGGATCATCGACTGGCTGATCGAAGGGTTTCAGAAGGACACCGGGATCGACCTCCGCGAAGACCGCATGGCGCTGCAGCGGCTCAAGGAAGCGGCCGAGAAGGCGAAATGCGAGCTCTCGCAGCTCGAGGAGACGCGGATCACGCTGCCGTTCATCTCGGCCGATCAGTCGGGTCCGAAGCACCTGAACCGCGTGCTGACGCGCGCCGAGCTGGAAAAGATGGTCGACGACCTCATCCAGAGGACGATCGGCCCGGTGCACAATGCGCTCGAGGCGGCCGGCCTGACGCCCGACCAGATCAACGAGGTCGTCCTCGTCGGCGGCCAGACGCGCATGCCGAAGGTCGTCCGCGCGGTCCGCGACGCCTTCGGCAAGGAGCCGAACCGGAACATCAACCCCGACGAAGTCGTCGCCGTCGGTGCCGCCGTTCAGGGAGCGATCCTCCGCGGCGACATCAAGGACATGGTCCTTCTCGACGTGACGCCGCTGTCGCTCGGCATCGAGACGCACGGCGGCCTCTTCACCAAGATCATCGAGCGGAATGCGACGATCCCGACGAAGAACTCGCTGATCTTCACGACCGTCGCCGAGAACCAGAACAAGGTCCAGATCCATGTCCTGCAGGGCGAGCGCGAGTTCGCCCGCGAGAACAATTCCCTCGGCAAGTTCGACCTCGTCGGAATCCCTCCGGCACCACGCGGCGTTCCGCAGATCGAGGTCACGTTCTCGATCGATTCGAACGGGATCGTGCACGTCACCGCGCGCGATCAGGCGACCGGCCAGCAGCAGGGCGTTCAGATCAATCCTGCGGGCGGCCTGTCGCAGGACCAGATCGAGAAGATCATCAACGAGGCGCAGGAGCACTCGCGCGCCGATCAACTCCGGAAGGAAATCCGGCAGCTCCAGAACAAGCTCGAGGGGATGGTTTACACGAACGAGAAGGTCTTCCGCGAGTTCGGGAAGCTGCTGAACGATGAGGACCGCGATCAGGTGCAGAAGGCGATCACGGTCGGCAAGAACGCGATCGCGTCCGAGCAGAAGCAGGTGATCAACGAGGCGATCCTCGGCCTGCAACTCGCCTCGCGCCTCCTCACCAGCGTCATGCTGTACAACCCCCTGAAGTCGACGCCTCCGAGCTGAGGCGCACCCGCTCCCACGAATGGCAGCCACCGAAAAGCGCGATTACTACGAGGTCCTCGGCGTCTCCCGCGATGCCTCGGTCGACGAGGTCAAGAAGGCGTACCGCCGCCTCGCGGTCAAGTACCACCCGGACAAAAATCCGGGCGACTCGACGGCCGAGGAGAAGTTCAAGGAAGCGGCCGAGGCGTACGCGGTCCTGTCCGACGCCGAAAAGCGCGCCCGCTACGACCGCTTCGGCCATGCCGCGATGGGCGGCGGCGCGGCGGGGTTCGATCCGAGCCAGTTCACCGATTTCGCCGACATCCTCGGCGATCTCTTCGGGTTCGGCGATCTGTTCGGTGGCGGCCGCCGGCGCGCGAATCGCCCCGCACGCGGCGGCGACATCCGTTACGACCTCCACCTGAGCTTCGAAGAGGCCGTCTTCGGCAAAGAGGTCGCGATCGACATCCCGCGCGCCGCGACCTGCTCGACGTGCGGCGGTTCGGGGGCGAAGCCGGGAACCTCGCCGGTCACCTGCTCGATGTGCGGCGGCCGCGGTCAGGTGCGCTTCTCCCAGGGCTTCATCGCCGTGGCCCGCACGTGCCCGCAATGCGGCGGCGCCGGCCAGGTCGTCCGCGACGCCTGCCCCGATTGCGGCGGCGCCGGACGCGTGCGCGAGCAGAAGACGATCACGGTCAAGATCCCGCCCGGTGTCGACGACGGCACGCGCCTTCGTCTCGCGGGCGAGGCAGAGGCGGGGGCGAACGGCGGACCGCCCGGAGATCTCTACGTCTTCATCTCGGTCGAAGAGCACCCGAAGTTCACGCGCCGCGACTACGACGTGCACGCCGAGGAGTCGATCTCGTTCACGCAGGCGGCGCTCGGATGCGAGATCCCCGTCGAGACGGTCCACGGCGAAGAGATGCTGAAGGTCCCGCCCGGAACCCAGCCGGCGCACGTCTTTCGGGTCAAAGGGAAGGGCGTGCCGTGGGTCGACGGCAGCGGCCGCGGCGATCACTACGTCCACATCGAAGTCCGGATCCCGAGCGCGGTCGACGGCCGCCAGCGCGAGCTCCTCGAGGAGTACGCGAAGATCGAAGGCGTCTCCATCGCCGAGCCGAGCGTCTTCCGGAAGGCGAAGCGGTTTTTCACGGGGACGGAGGACTAGAAAGCGTCTTGGGCGTCCAGAGCGTCTTGGGCGTCTTGGGCGTCGCGACGAGCAGGGA
>JBOGJQ010000157.1:0-5423 GCA_050745405.1 Thermoanaerobaculia bacterium
GTTGTGAGTTGTCAGTTGTCAGTTGTCAGTTGTCAGTCGTCAGTCGTCAGTCGTCAGGACCACCCGGCGGCGTCATCCTGAGGAGCGAAGCGACACTTCGTCGCTGCCGCTCCTCAGTGCAGGCTCCGGATCTCCTCAGCTGCGACTCAGACTCGCGACACTGCCCGCTTGAGACCCGGCTGAGGAGATCCTTCGCTCACGCCCGTCCGCCCCACCTCGCTCAGGATGACGACGATCTTCCTGGCGACCTACGACCTACGACTGACGACCTACGACTGACGACGTACGACTCACGACGTACGACTCGTAAGATATCCTCCGCTGCATGAAACGCGCGTTCGTCACCGGCGGTGCCGGCTTCATCGCGTCCCACGTCGTCGACGCCTATGTCGCGAACGGATGGGACGTCGTCGTCGTCGACAATCTCTCCTCCGGCTCGCCCGACAACGTGAACCCGAAGGCGGAGCTCGTCGCGACGGACATCAATTCGCCGCAGGCCGCCGACCTCGTCCGGAAGGGGAAGTTCGACCTCGTCAACCATCACGCGGCGCAAATCGACGTTCGCGTCTCCGTCGCGGATCCCGCGTTCGACGCGGAGACGAACGTCGTCGGGTCGCTCCGCCTCGCTCAGGCGGCCGTCGAATCGGGCGTGAAAGCGTTCGTCTTCGCCTCCTCCGGCGGCGCCGCGTACGGCGAGCCGCTCCGCGCGCCGCAGGACGAATCCCACCCCGCGAACCCCCTCTCCCCCTACGGTTGCGCCAAGCTCGCCTTCGACACCTACCTCGGATTTTTTCGCGCCGTCCACGGCCTGCGCGCCGTGTCGCTCCGCTACGGGAACGTCTACGGCCCTCGGCAGCGGAAGGACGGCGAGGCGGGCGTCGTCGCGATCTTCGGCGGAAAGCTCCTCGACGGCGAGGCGGCCGTGATCAACGGCACGGGCGAGCAGACGCGCGACTACGTCTTCGTCGAGGACGTCGCGCGCGCGAACCTCGCCGTCTCCGAGCGCGGGCTCGACGGGATCTACAACGTCGGCACCGGCATCGAGACCTCCGTCAACGCGCTGTGGGACGCGCTCCAGGATGCCGCCGGTATCCGCGGCTCCGTCTCGCACGGTCCCGCGAAGAAGGGCGAACAGATGCGGAGCGTCCTCGACGGCTCGAAATTACGCCGTGAAGCTTCGCTGCCGGATTTTGTGCCGCTGCGCGAGGGGCTGCGGCGCACGATGGAGTGGCTCGCGAGTGCCGGGAGGAGTTGACGGTCCACAGATTTCACAGATTTACACAGATAAAAAAGCAAAGCTTCAATCTGTGTAAATCTGTGAAATCTGTGGATCGGTTCTCCCTTACGCGCCCACGAGAAGCGCGGCCATCTCGCGCACGGCACTCTCGAGCCCCACGAGCGAGGCGCGCGCGATGATCGAGTGGCCGATGTTCAGCTCCTCGATCTCGGCGATCCGCGCGATCGGATGGACGTTGCGGTACGTCAGCCCGTGACCCGCGAAGACCCGGAGCCCGAGCTTCCGCGCTCCCTTCGCCGCGTTCTCGATCTTCTCGAGCTGCTCCCGCGACTGCCGCGCGTCGCGCCACTGATCCGCGTACTTCCCCGTGTTGATCTCGACCGCCGGCGCGCCCACCTTGTGGCACGCGCGGACCTGCTCGAAGTCGGGGTCGACGAATATCGAGACCTCGATCCCCGCCGCCGAGAGCTCCCGCACCGCCCCGTCGACGTTCCCCGCATGCAGCACGACGTCGAGCCCCCCCTCGGTCGTCAGCTCCTCGCGCCGCTCGGGGACGAGCGTCACCCGATGCGGCTTGTGCTGCTGCGCCAGCCGCACCATCTCCCGCGTTGCCGCCATCTCGACGTTGAGGTGCGTTCCGACGGTGCGCCGCAGCGTCTCGACGTCGCGCTCCTGGATGTGGCGCCGGTCGCCCCGCAGGTGGACCGTGATCCCCGCCGCCCCGGCGAGCTCGCAGAGAACCGCCGCCGCGACCGGGTCCGGCTCGTCGGCCTTCCGCGCCTGGCGGATCGTGGCGATGTGGTCGATGTTGACGGCTAAACGCATTGCGGGTGGATTATGGCAGACGCGCGGGTGGTTGGGTTGGCGGGCGGGACGCCCGCCCCACAGTCATGCTTTACCGTTTCGAAAACGTCCGCAAATCGTACGGCCCGCACGACGTCCTCCGCGACGTGACGTGGCAGCACAATCCCGGCGATCGCGTCGGCCTGGTCGGCCGGAACGGCGCCGGGAAGACGACCCTCTTCCGGATCCTTCTCGGCACCGAGGAGCCGGACGGGGGGGCGATTTACCGGGCATCGGGGCTGCGGATCGGGCATCTCGCGCAGCACCTCGATGCCGACCGCTCGGTGTCGTTGTTCGATTTCGTTCTTTCCGCCTTCCGCGAGGTCCTCGCGCTCGAGCAGAAGATGCGCGACCTCGAGCACCGCCTTGCTGATCCGGGCGAGCCGGATCACGACGCCCTCCTCGAGAAGTACGCCGATCTCCAGCACGAGTACGAGCACCTCGACGGGTACACGATCCACTCCGACGTCGAGAGGGTGCTGACGGGCGTCGGGTTCGCGAAGGAGGATTGGGAGCGGCCGATCCAGCAGTTCAGCGGCGGCCAGCAGAACCGCGCGATGCTCGCGCGGATGCTCCTCTCGAAAGTCGACGTCCTCCTTCTCGACGAGCCGACGAACCACCTCGACCTCAAAGGAATCGAGTTCCTCGAGGAGTTTCTGGCGACGTACAAGGGATCGTATCTGCTGATCTCGCACGACCGGTGGTTTCTGAACCGCACGGTCGACAAGATCGTCGAGCTCGCGCACGGCGAGCTGACCGAGTATCACGGGAACTACGACCGGTTTCTTCGCCTGCGCGCCGAGCGGATCGAGCAGATGCAGACGCTCTATACGCGCCAGCAGGAGCACATCGAGCGGACGCAGGAGTTCATCCGGCGCAACATCGCGGGACAGAAGACGAAGCAGGCGCAGTCGCGCCGGAAAATGCTCGACAAGCTCGAGCGCGTCGAGCGGCCGGAGACGGACGAGACGCTCGCGAAGTTCCGCCTCGACGCGGGCCCCCGCTCGGGCGCGATCGCGCTCGTCGCGGAGAAGCTCGCCGCCAGCTGGGACGATACGCCCGTCGTCGAGGACGTCGATCTGACGATCCGGCGCGGCGAGCGCTACGCGATCATGGGGCCGAACGGCTCGGGCAAGTCGACCCTGCTCAAGACGCTCGCCGGCCGCCTCATGCCGCTCGCGGGCGAGCTCCGCTACGGCCACGGCGTGCAGGCCGCCTACTACGACCAGACCCTCGGGGACCTCCGTCCGACGGCGCGAGTCCTCGACGAGATCTGGGACCTCGATCACTCGCAGACCGAGGAGCAGGTCCGGAGCTATCTCGCGCGGTTCTCGTTCTTCGAGGACGACATCGAGAAGAAGATCAGCGCGCTCTCGGGCGGCGAGAAGGGGCGCCTCGCGCTCGCGAAGATCATGTACGTCGGCGGGAACCTTCTTCTTCTGGACGAGCCGACGAACCACCTCGACGTCTACACGCGCGAGGCGCTCGAGCAGGCGATCGAGGGGTTCACCGGCGCTCTCGTCGTCGTCTCGCACGACCGCTACTTCATCGACCGCGTCGCGGAGCACATCATCGCGGTCGAGGACGGCGGGATCGAGGTCCACGTCGGGAACTACTCGCAGGTCGTCCAGCGTCTGAAGGAAGAGGCCGCGGCCGCCATCGCGCCGGCGGAGAAGCCGAAGAAGGCGCCTCCTCCGGAAAAGAAGCCGAAACCGAAATCCGACCGGCGCGCGGAAGCGATCCAGCAACGCATTGCGGAAGCGGAGGCGGAGATCGCCGCGAACGACGCGGAGCTGTGCAGGGAAGAGGTCTGGAAGGACGGCGAGCGGGTGCGCAATCTGCAAGCGCGGAATCAGCAGCTCCGCACGGAAATCGAGTCCTTGTATGCGGAGTGGGCCGTCTTGGAGCAGGAAGTAGCTCGTAGTTAGTAGCTAGTAGGTAGTAGCTAGTATCTAGTAGCTGTCGTTCGTACCAGCTACCAGCTACTAGCTACCAGCTACGAGTCAGGACATGCAAGCTGCGCTCATAGCCATAGGGACCGAGCTCCTGGGGCACAAGTACCAGGACACGAACTCCCTCGCGATCGCGCAGGTGCTCGAGAAGTTCGGCGTCGTCGTCTGCCGGAAGCACGTCCTCCCGGACGACGAGGAGATCCTGATCGAGGAGATCCGCGAGGCAGTCGATCGTCACGATCTCGTGATCACGACGGGTGGACTCGGGCCGACGATCGACGATCTCACGAAGCCCGCGGTCGCGAGGGCGCTCGGGCTGGAGCTCGTTTTCGACGAGGCGCTCCTCGAGCGGATTCAGGCGATGTTCGCGGAGCGCGGGATGGAGATGCCGGAGACGAACCGGAAGCAGGCGTTCGTGTTCAAAGGGCATCAGACGATCGCGAACACGCGCGGCACGGCGCCGGCGTTCCACATCAATTTCCAGCGCGAGGGGAAGCCGAAGCACCTCTTTGTGTTTCCCGGCGTGCCGCACGAGCTCGAGGCGATGATCGAGGGGGAGCTGCAGCCGTGGCTGAAGGCGAGCCAGAAGCCGTCGATCTACACGCGCGTCGTGCGGCTCGTCGGCCTCACGGAATCGGCGGTCGAGGAGAAGCTCAGGCCGTTCTACGCGAACCATCGCCCCGAGATGATCACGATCGTGGCGTCGCGGGGGGAGATCCAGATTCATTTCCGCGCGATCGGGGCGGCGGACGAGGCGTTCCCGAAGCTGAACGCGATGGAGCAGGAGCTGCGCGCGATTTACGGGACGCGCGTCTTCGGGCTGAACGAGGAGACGCTCGAGTCGGTCGTGGGGCGGCTGCTCGCGTCGCGCGGCGAGACGGTGTCGACGGCGGAGTCGTGCACGGGAGGGCTGCTCGCGTCGCGGATCACGGACGTGTCGGGGAGCTCGGCGTACTTCATGGGTGGGGCGGTCGCGTACTCGCAGCAGGCGAAGCTCTTTCTGATCGGGGTCGATCCGAAGCTCGTCCAGGAGCACGGCGAGGTGTCGGAGGAGGTCGCGCGCGAGATGGCGATGGGCGTGCGGCGGCGGTTCGACACGACGTACGGCATGGGGATCACCGGCATCGCCGGCCCGACCGGCGGCACGGCGAAAAAGCCGGTGGGCACGGTGCACATCGCGGTCGCGAGCCGCGAAAAGGTGCTGCACCGGCATTACCTCTTCACCGGCTCGCGCGACCTGGTCAAACACTACGCGACCCAGATGGCGCTGAACGGGTTGCGGATGATGATCCTGGAGTCCGACGAATAACCGTCCAGCACCCCTTCGGGGCGCAAAATCATTTCATTCCGCCGATCCGTCCGGGGGTCTTCGACCCCCGGCTGGTATGGAG
>JBOGJQ010000158.1:0-1464 GCA_050745405.1 Thermoanaerobaculia bacterium
GATCCACTGCGCATGACGCTGTCGGCGGGCGTCGCCGCCTATCCGCACCCCCACGTCAAGGAAGCCCGCTCGCTCGTAGAGCGCGCCGATATCGCGCTCTATGCAGCGAAGCGCGGCGGTCGCAATCGCGTCATCCGTGAGGACCGGCTCCCCGCCGAGTCCGCGGGTGAGGGCGCGCCGAGTCCGGTCGAGTCGAGCGCGTAGGGGCGCGCAGACGTCGATGGCCGCAGCGCGACGCGTTGCAGAGGGCCCGGCACGCGGAGTCATGCAGGACGCCGATCGTCTCGCGCGGCGCGCTGCTGAGCTTCGCGACGCCCTCGAGCAGGCGAACCGGGAGTACTACCAGCTCGACGCGCCTTCTCTGAGCGACGCCGAATACGATCGTCTGCTGCGCGAGCTGAAGGACCTCGAGGCGGCGCACCCCGAGCTCGCGACGCCGGACTCTCCGACGCGGCGCGTGGGCGCCGAACCCGCCGGACAGTTCGAGAAAGTGCGCCATCTCGCACCGATGTACTCCCTCGACAATGCGTTCGACGAGGACGAGCTGCGCGCCTGGGAGGAACGGAACGCCCGCATCCTGCGCGAGGTACGCGACGGGGGCTACACCTGCGAGCTGAAGATCGACGGCCTGGCGATCTCGCTGTTGTACGAGGATGGAATCCTCGTACGGGGCGCGACTCGTGGCAATGGCGCGATCGGTGAGGACGTCACGCGCAACATCCGCACGATTCGCGAGATCCCTCTGCGCCTCCGGGGTGACGACATCCCGGCGCGCCTCGAAGTCCGCGGCGAGGTCTATCTCTCGATATCGGGCTTCGAGAAGCTGAATGAGCAACGCGTCGCGGCGGGCGAGCCCACGTTCGCCAATCCGCGGAACTCTGCGGCGGGAAGCCTCCGCCAGCTCGACCCGCGGGTCACGGCGCGCCGGCCGCTCCGCTTCTTCGCGTACCAGGTCGTTCCCGATGACCCTGCCGGTCCCGCACGCATCGCGGAGCGCCAGGCGGACATCCTGGAGCTGCTGCGCGCGTGGGGCTTCCCCGTCGAGCCCCGCTGGCGGCGTGCCGCGGATCTCGACCAGGTCATCGCCTTCACGGGCGAGATCGAGACGGCGCGCGGCGGCATCGACTTCGAGATCGACGGCGTCGTCGTGAAGGTCGATCCCATCGCCTACTGGCAGGAGCTCGGCGTGATCGGAGAGCGTGAGCCCCGCTACGCCACTGCGTACAAGTTCGCGCCGGACCTGGTCACGACGCGGCTCCTGTCGATCGGAATCAACGTCGGCCGGACCGGATCGCTGAATCCATACGCCTGCCTCGAACCAATCGAGATCGGTGGCGCCATCGTGAAGCTCGCGACGCTCCACAACTTCGACGACATCGCCCGCAAGGACCTACGCGAGGGCGATATGGTACTCGTGAAGCGCGCGGGCGATGTGATCCCACAGGTCGTCGCGCCGGTCACCGA
>JBOGJQ010000159.1:0-4223 GCA_050745405.1 Thermoanaerobaculia bacterium
GGTTCGAACGCGTCGTCAGCGTCGAGTCGGCGGCGGAGAGTCACGCGTGGGCCGTCCGGAACGCGGCCGGCAGCGGCCGGATCAGCGCCGTTCACGAGGACGTCGCGCGATTCCTTCGACGGGAGAAGGAGAGACCCGACTTGATTCTGGTCGATCCGCCGCGCGCCGGACTCGCCCTCGACGTGAGCGAAGGCATCGCCGCGGCGTCGCCCGGGCGCGTTTGTTATCTCTCCTGCGATCCGGTAACCTTTTCCCGCGACGCGTTCCGGCTTGCGCGTCACGGCTGGACCCTCGCCTCGGTCGACCTGATCGACCTCTTCCCGAACACGCATCACATCGAGACGCTCGCCTCGTTCGAGCGTGCGTGACGACGGAAATCCGCACATCCCCGCCGCCCTCCCCGCGATCGCGTTCGCGCTCGGCATCGTCGCGACGGCGCATCTCGTGGCGCCGCGCGCCGCCGAGGCAGCGCTCCTCCTCTGCGCGGCGCTCGCCGCGGTCGTGCCTCGCGCGCGGCGTGCTGCCGGTCTCGCGCTCTTTTTCGCCCTTGGAATCGAGTGCGGAACGGGCCGGGCGGACCGCCTCGCGGCGTCTCACGCCGAGGTCGACGCGCGCGACGCGGACCGTTTCGCCACGGTGATCGTGCCGCTCGAGCGAGGGTGGCAGAAACGCGAGGACGTCTGGCGCCTGCGCGCGCGGTCGTTCGTTCTCGCGACCGCGCACGGCGATCGGCACATCGATCTTTCCCTCGTCGTGACGGTCTGGGACGAGCCGGCCGGGGACGCGAACGCGCGCTTGGTGGTCGCCGAGGGGTTTCTCCGGTGTGAGACGGAGGTGTGCCGGATGAGCGTGAAGTCGGCGCGCCTCCTCGAGTCGCGCGGCGTCCTGCCGCGGTGGCACCCGGCGGCGTGGAACCGCGCCAGCGCCGCGCGTCTCGCGGACCTCGCGCGCGCCTCGCCTCTCGCGCACCGTGGCGCCGCCCAGGCCGCCGCCCTCGCCCTCGGCCGCGACGACCTCGTCGACGAGGAAGTCCGCGAAGCGTACCGCCGCGGCGGGACCTATCACCTCCTCGTCTTCTCCGGAATGCAGATCGCCTTCGCGGCGGGCCTCATCACGTTCGTCTTCCGCCGCCTCGGACGCCCGCGTCCGGGCGACTGGGCCCTCCTCGCTCTCGCTCTCCTCGCGCCGCCCTTCGCGGGGCACGACGCGTCCGTGTCGCGCTCGGCCGTGATGATCGGCGTCTACGCCGCATCGAGAATTCTCGCGCGGCCGACGCCGCCGGCGAATCTCCTCTTCGTCTCCGCGATGATCCGCCTCGCCCTCTTTCCCGGCGAGATCCGCGAGCCGGGCTTCGCCCTGACGTGGGGCGCGACGGGCGGCCTCATTCTTCTCGGCGGGCGATGGGCGCGGCGCGCGAGGCGCCCGCTCGCACGCGCGCTCGCCTACGGCGCGGGCGCGGAAGCCGGCACCGCCGCGATCACCGCGCACTTCTTCCACCAGGTCGTGATCGGCAGCTCCGTCGTCACGGTCGTTCTCTCGCCGCTTCTGAGCCTGATGCTCGCGCTGTCGGCGGCCGCCGTCGTGACTGCGTTCGCCGCGCCGGATCTCGCGGTCGTCGTGCTCGAGCTGATCGGCCGCTTCGACCACGCCGCCGTCGCGGCGAACGAATTCGTCGCGGATCGGATCGGGATCGCGCGCATCGTCGCCGCGCCGCCGGGACTCCTCGTCGCGTGCTGCTTCCTCGCGGCGGCGCTCTGGATCGCCGCCGGACGCCGCGGTGCGGCGGGCGCCGCCGCCCTTCTGCTCGTCCCGCTCGTCGCATCGGCGGCAATCGAGCTTTCGGCCAGGCGCGTGGACGGCCTCGAAGTGACGATGCTCGACGTCGGCCAGGGAGACGCGATCCTCGTCAGGAAAGGGCGCGACGTTCTCCTCGTCGACGGGGGTGGACGGCGCGGCGACGCCGCCTTCGGGAGAAACGTCCTCGTGCCGCTGCTGATCGATCGGGGCGTGAGGCGGATCGACGCCGTCGTGATGACGCACCCCGATCCCGATCACTGCCAGGGACTGGAGACCGTCGTGCGCCTTCTCGAGCCGGAGAGCGTGTGGATGTCGTCGCGTCACCTCGCCGCGCCATGTGCCGCCCGCCTCGCCGACGCGTCACGGCAGCGCGCGATTCCGATCGAGCTCGTCGATCGCCGCTCGCCTCGCGGCGTCGCCTCGATCCAGGTGACGCTCTTCGCTCCCGAGCCGCCGTTCCGCCGCTCGCTCGCGAACAACACGTCGCTCGTTCTCCGGATCGACGAGCACGAGACCTCGCTCCTCCTCAGCGGCGATATCGAGCGCCCCGCGGAGTTCCAGCTCCTCGAGAGCGCGCCGGCACTCGTCCCAGTGGACGTGCTCAAGGTCGCCCATCACGGAAGCCGGTCGTCGACGAGCGAGACGTTCGTCGGCGCCGCGCGCCCCCGGATTGCCATGATCTCGGCCGGCGAGGGGAACCCCTACGGCCACCCGGCCGAGGAAACTGTGAGCCGGCTCACAGCAGCCGGAACGCGAGTCCTGCGGACGGATCTTCATGGCACCATTCGACTTACCATCAGGAATGGCATCGTTTTCCGGGATGTTGAAATTGACACGCTGCGACGGGCTGATACTCTTTGAGCGCTACCCGTCAGGACGACCACGCAATGTCGGCGATTCTCATCCGCTTCGGCCTTTACACGATTCTGCTCATGCTCGCGCTGTTCATACTGAACGAGCAGGTCGAGCTGCCGCGGGCGGAACTGATCACGAACGAGCTCCTCGCGCAGATGGGCTTCGCCGGCTTCGGTCTGGTCGTCCTCGGCGCCATCACCGCCGTCTTCGAGAAGACGCAGAAGAAGGGGCGGAAGGGGCGCTGCGTGATCTGCAAGAAGCCGATTCTGGTCGGCGACATGTATTGCCGCGAGCATCTCCGCCAGGTCATCGCCGACGAGCAGGATCGCATTCACGCGACGATGCGGCGGTGATCCCCCCCTGGATCGCGATCGCCGGTCCGACGGGCACAGGAAAGTCCGAGCTCGCGGTCGCGCTCGCGGAGCGCCTCGGCGGCGAGATCGTCAACTACGACTCGGTCCAGATCTACCGCGGCTTCGACATCGGGAGCGCCAAGCCCGATACCGCGCTTCGCAGCCGCCTTCCCCATCACCTTTTCGACATCGTCGACGCGGACGAGGAGTTCAGTGCCGCGGACTTCGCGCGCGCGGCCGCCGCGGTGTGCGCCGACATCGAGCGGCGGGGCCGGCGTCCCGTTCTCGTCGGCGGAACGGGGTTCTACCTCCGCGCGCTGCTCGCGGGGCTGCCGGAGATGCCCGGCCGCGACGAGGCGCTCCGCGCGCGACTGCGGCGGCTTCTCGAGACGAATCGCGGACGGGAACGCGCGCACCGCTGGCTCGAGCGCGTCGACGCCGAATCGGCCTCGCGGATTGCCGCGGCCGACCGTCACCGTCTCGAGCGCGCTCTCGAAGTGTGGATCCTCACCGGCCGCCCGATCTCGAGCTGGAGACGCCCGACCGGCGCGACGCCGATCCGCCCCGCGTGCCGCATCGCCCTTTCCCTTCCGCGCGAGGAGCTGAGCGCGCGCCTCGACCGCCGCGTCGCCGAGATGTACGCCGCGGGGCTCGTCGAGGAGACGCGGGCGCTTCTGGCGCGATATCCTTCGTCGGCGCGCCCCTTCGGCGCGATCGGGTACGCGGAGGCCGCCGCCGTCGTCCGGACTGACCTCGACCGCGAGGCCGCGATCGCCCGGACACAGCGGCGCACACGCAATTACGCCAAACGACAGATGACGTGGCTCCGCGCGGAACGCGACATGCATTGGGTCGACGCCCGGACCCCGCCCGAGGAGAGGCTCGAGCAGGCGCTCGGGATCGTCGGCACGTGCGACGGCCATTCGTGATTCGATTGAAACGCTTCCTTCTGATTCTTCCGATCTGCCTCATCGCCGCGGGATGCGCGACGGCGCCGCCCCCGCCGGCGGCTCCGGGAGGAGGGATCGGCCCGCTCCCGGTCGACCCGCGATTCGGGTATGCCGGGTCGCCTTCGGAGGAGCAGGACGCCCGCCGGTACGAGCGCGCGATGCGCGATCTCGCGGCCGGCCGCACGGCGGAGGCGCGCGAGCGGCTCGCCGCGATCACGGGCTACCCTCCCGCGGCGCTGGCGCTCGGCGCGCTCGCGCTCGCGCAGGG
>JBOGJQ010000160.1:0-3145 GCA_050745405.1 Thermoanaerobaculia bacterium
GTCCGGAGTGCGGCCCCGGTCCGGACGCTCTTCGACCCCGGCTACGCATCTTGGCCGCTCCGCGGTCCGGACTGCGGCCCCGGTCCGGACGCTCTTCGACCCCCGGCTACGCATCTTGGACCGCTCCGCGGTCCGGAGTTCGTCCCCGGTCCGGACGCTCTTCGACCCCGGCTACGCATCTTGGCCGCTCCGCGGTCCGGACTGCGGCCCCGGTCCGGACGCCGAAGGCGTCCAAGACGGTACGACCCACGGAACGTAGTCGCATTAGAAAGATCTGCACCCCGAAGGGGTGCCGGAGGATCTTTACCCCGCCGCCCGCGATCGCACGACAGAGCGCAGGATCCGCGGGTAATCCCCCTCGAACCCCTCGTACGGCGTCTCCGTGTCGAACGTCTTCGGGCGCGCGAGCTGCGGGAGGAAGTCGCGGACCGAGGCGACGATCTGGCCGAGGATCGCATCGCCGGTCTCCGTGACCGATCGCTCGAACCGCGCGAACGTCGCCTCCGAGACGATCGGCGGCCGCTCGACCGCGCGCGCTTTCCACCTCGGATCGATCTCCGCGAACAGCTCCTCGGTCCGCGCGAGGAAACGCTCCAGCGAAGGCGCAAAGGGGCCGG
Organism: Thermoanaerobaculia bacterium; assembly: GCA_050745405.1. Classification (GTDB taxonomy): domain Bacteria; phylum Acidobacteriota; class Thermoanaerobaculia; order Gp7-AA8; family Gp7-AA8; genus JBOGJQ01. Next base: position 618 of record JBOGJQ010000160.1, read on the forward strand.
CGCAGACGTGCGTCGTCACGGGACGAAAGTCGACGAGCCGCTCGGCGATGCGCTCCGCCGCGAAATCGGACGTGATGAGGTCGACCGGCGCCTCGGGCACTCCGGGGATCATCGGCACGAGTCCGTGGTAGTAGAGCGAGAGCGCGCGATGCGCCGCCGCGAAGCGCTCGATGCGTCCCGACGAATCGCCGAGAATCGTGGAGAGGCGGCAGATCGCGATCGGAAGAGAGGCGCGACGGCGCGTGGCGAGGAGCTCCATCGCGTACTTTGACCGCTCGTACTCGTTGACGAATCCCGCGTCGTGCTCGAGCTCGTCCTCGCGGATGACGCCCGTGCGCCGCCCCGCCACGTAGACGGTGCTCAGAAGGACGATGCGATCGAGGTGCCGACAGGAGGCGGCGAAATCGAGAATGCGCCCGGTCAGCGCGACGTTCGCCTCGTCGGCCTCGTCCGCGGCGATCGAGAAGTCGCTGCGTCCCGCGCAGTGAATGATCGCCTCGACGGACGCGCGGAGGTTGCCGTCCAGCCCCGCGCGCCGGTCGAGGAGGACGACGTCGAGGCCACGCGCGCGCAGTGCGGCGACGACCGCCTTTCCCGCGACGCCCGAGCCGCCAGTGACGAGCACGCGCATCAGTGCTCCACGACGATCGCCGCCCAGTGCGCGCCGAAGCCGAACGTGAAGAGGAGCGCTTTGTCGCCGCGATGCAGCGCGCCGGCATCGATGGCATCGCGAAGATTCATGAACGGATCCGCGGCGATGGTGTGCCCCTTCGCCGCGATGTTCGCGCGCCACAGCTTCTCCGGCGGGATGCCGAGCAGGTCGAGGAGGATCTCCCAGCTCCGTTCGCTCACGTTGTGCGGGAGGACGAGCGCGAGGTCGTCCTTCGACACGCTGCTCCGCGCGAGCGCCTCCTCGACGACGCGTTTCGCGGTCGGGAAGTACGTCGCGATCAGCTCGCGCGTCCGCTCCTTCGGGCTCCAGTAGAACCCCTTCGTCCGCTGGACGTACGACACGATCCGGTTCGGCGCGTCGCGCTCGACGAGAACCGCGCACGCGCCGTCGCTGACGACGTTGTAGAGGATCTCGCGGCGCGAGCCCGCGGGAAGGACGTCGCTTCCGACGCAGAGGATCCGCCGCGCGCCCGGGTCGGCGGCGAGGCGGTCGCGCGCGATCGCGACCGCGGCGAACATCGATGCGCAGCCGCTCTGCGCGACCGCCGTCACCGTCGCCTCGTGCAGCCCGAGCTCGATCTGGAGGCGCGTCGCCGGGTAGCGGAAGAGCGCGAGAGGATCGCGTCCGCGACGCGCGGGGTCCGGCAGCGCGGACGCGTAGAGGACAACGTCGATCGACGCGGGATCGATCTTCTCCTCGTCGAGAAGCGCCGAGGCGGCGCGAACGGCGAGGTCGAATGCACTCTCGTCCGTGGCGCGATGAATGCGGCGGAATCCCCACCCCTCGAGCGTCGCGCGCGGCGTGACGAGGAGCCCTTCCGCCTCGAGCTCGTCCAGCGTGGCGGTGGCGGCGGGAAGCGCGTAGCGGATCGCGGCCAGGCCGGCGGTCACGCCTCTGCCAGCTCGAGAACCGTCTTCAGGTTCTGAAAATACGCTTCGGCTTCCTTCTGGTTGATCCGGAGCATGACGTCGGCCTTGATCTTCGCGAGCACGCTCGCTGGCGTCTGGTACGTGCAGACGAGCGAGACGCGCGTCGATTTCCCGTCGCCAGTCAGCCCGTACGTCCACAGGCTCGGCACGTCGCCATCGGTTTCGGCTTCATAGCGCGACGGCTGCTCGACGGTCTTGCAGATCCAGCTCCCCTCGAGCATCACGCCGTACATCTGATACTTGTAGTGGAAGCGCGAGCCGGGGCGAAGCGGCAGCTCGGGGATCTCGGTGTTCTCGATGAGCCCCGGGAGGACGAGTGGGATCTTCGCGGGCGAGACGAGAAAGTCGAACACCGTCTCGGGCGGGCGATCGATCTCGACGTTGACGCTGACTCTTCGGTCGTACATGCGCTCACCTCAGACGATCACGGCGATGGCGCGCTGCGATTTCGCGAGGACGTCGCAGAGACGCTTCTGGGCCGGGGATCGCGGTGGGCGGATGATAAACCGAAGGACGGCGAGGGGTCCACGCGCGGGTCCGACGAGGCGCGCCTCGACGTGGGAGCGGGAGACCGTCACGGCGGACGGCGTCGCGGCGGCCTCGATCGCGAGGAGGGCGAGCGCGCGCGTCATCCGCTCGAGCGAGGCGTCGCGGCGCCCGAGGATCAGGAAGGTGCGGCGCTGAAGCGCCACGGCAACTCCGGCCGCCATGGCCACGGCGCCCGCGGCGAGGCTCTGCGTCGCCACCGCCGCCCCCGCGAGAGCGATCGCGATCCCGACCGACCGGAACGAAAGGGCCCGCCGCTCCACCGCGATGCGCATGAGGCATTGTAATTTGGAGTGCGGCAGCGCCAGCTGCCGCTTTCAAAGCTCGGGAATCGGACCGCTGAGCGGTCCCGGACGCGTAGCCGTGGGTCGCCGATAGGC
>JBOGJQ010000161.1:0-1166 GCA_050745405.1 Thermoanaerobaculia bacterium
AGTCGGGATTGACCCAGCCGCGTGCCGGGTCGATCGTCCCGTGCTCGAGCGGGAGGCCGGCGTCGGTGCGAAGGGTCGGGTTGAAGGAGTCGAGGAAGCCGTACTGCTGATACAGCCTCTCGCCGTACCGTTCGCGCATCGCGGCGATCGTCGGGATGACGATCTCGGGCGCGAAGGGGAGGGAGCCGATCGCGGCGGTCGGCGCGATGGTTCCATCGTCGCGGATCTCGGTCGCGGCGGCGCCGCGCGCCATGTAGCCCCAGAACCGGCGCGTTCGGCCGTCGATGAGGGCGGTGCCGTCGCCGGGACCGTCGCAGGCCGTCAGGCCCCAGGTCGTCGCGTCGTAGCCGCGCCATCCTTCCGGGTTGTCGATCGCGTACGCCTGCTGCGCGAGCGTCGCGCGCCGTGAGTTCTCGAAAAAGTCGATCCCCTTCTCGCGGAAGTACTCGTCCTGGATGCCGCGGAAGTCGACCCAGATGTGGCTGTACTGGTGCCCGAACAGCGGGGCGAAATTCACGTGCTCATATCCATAGAACTCACGCCACTGGTAGGTCGAGGTCCAGGCATCCCACGCTTCGGGGCCGACCGGGTGCGTGGGCGAGGCGAGCGCCAGTAGATAAAGGATGGCGCCCTCGTTCAGTCCGCGCCAGTCGGCTCGGATGAAGCCGCTCTCGGGGTGCCATCCCATCGAGATCAGCGGCGGCCGGACCTGGAGGAACGTCCAGTCCATCTCCCGGTACAGCTCCTCGGCGAGATCGCGGATGCGCGCTTCGTCGGGATGGTCGCCGTCGAAGTACGACTGGCAGAAGAGGGCGCCGGCGATGAAGAGCGTCGTGTCGATCGACGAGAGCTCGACCGTCTGGAATCGTTCGCCCGTCTCCAGATCGAGGAAGTGGTAGAAGAAGCCCTTGTAGCCGGTGACGCCGCGCGGCTGCGGCCCCTGTGGTGCGTTCGCGAAAAACTCGAGCGTTCGCAGCACGCGCTCGCGCGCCTCCGCGCGTGTGATCCAGCCGCGCTCGGCGCCGACCGGATAGGCGGTGAGGCCGAAGCCGACGGCGGCGATGCTCGAGAACGTGAGCGTCGGCCAGCGATCGGGGACGAGGCCGGTCTCGGGGTTGGTCGTTTCCCAGAACCAGAGGAAGGTGCGGTGCTGGACCTCGTCGAGG
>JBOGJQ010000162.1:0-48387 GCA_050745405.1 Thermoanaerobaculia bacterium
CGGCGTACGCGACGACGGAAAGCCCGCCGACTCCCGAATCGGTGATGAGAATGTGCAGCAGCGTTCCTCGAGCTCGAAGCGGCCAGTCATGAGGTCGATGAGAAGCGGGACGTGCCGGTCTTTCAACGCATAGAGAGAGGCGTCCTCGACCTCGAACGTGACGAGATTGAGTCCTCGTTCGCTCGCCCACGTTCCCATCGACCCCGGAGTCGGGTAGCCGATCTCCGTCAGGAAGGGGAGCCCGCTCCGGTCGGCGAGCTGCCGGCCGAGGCGGGACGCGCCGGAGTCGTCGACGCAGGCGAGCGCCGAGTGAAGGGTGACGACCGCCCTCGGATTCAGCCGGTCGAGCAGCGAGAGAAGCGCGGTGGTCTCGGGCTCGGAGGCGGGGGCGGTCCCGGGACTCAGCGCGATGTCGCGCGCGTCGTTCGCCCGGCTCTTGTAGAAGACCGGATCGGGACTCCAGTTCGAGGTCGGGAAGTTCCGGTTCAGATCCACGCCTCGGCCGTTGCCGCGGGTTCCCCGCAGCATTCCGTCCGGATTCGCGCAGAGAATCACGGCCGCCTGGAGATCGCCGGAGGGGAGGCAGCGGAGGGCTTCCGAGACGACGACCGTCGTCTCCGTTTCGTCGCCGTGAATCGAAGCCATGATCACGATCGCGGCGCTGCCCGAATCGGGGAGGTGAGCCGTGAGAGGGATCCCGTCGACCGAGGCGCCGTAGATGGAGGCGGCGTGGCGGATCACGCCTCGATCGCGCCGCTCGACCAGCCGCTGTTCCGACCCGCGATTCATCCTCTCCTCCGTTCGACCGCTTTCATGCGTCCGATCGAAGGTGTCATTGTGGCGCATCCCTCAACTTTTTTCGTTCGAGCTCGCTTGCTTCCTGGCGTTCCCAAAGGAAAATGAGAGCATCTGATCCGGTTCCCGCGAAGGGAGACCATGACCCCGACCGCGCCCGCCGAGTCCTTCATCGACGTGCTGGACCGCCTGTTGTACCGCGGCGTGCTCCTGCACTACGGAGAGCTTCTGCGAAAGGCGAAGGCCCTCGACGGCTCGCTGACCATTCGCATCGGGCCGACGGTCGGCGTCACGCGCTCCGACATCGAGCGAGGCATCCTCTTCGTCGACCCGCCGGCGCCGGAGTAAAAGTCGGTGCCAGGTCTGGAAAGCCACCTTTTCACGCGTACGCGAGCGTGCCGAGGGACGAATAGCGCTCGTTGAGCGCGCCGAGACGTTCCATCTGCGCGTCCGACAGCTCGAAGTCGAAGGCGCCGAGATTCTCGCGAACGTGCGCGAGCTGATTCGCCTTCGGGATCGGCACGGTGCCCAGCTGCAGGTTCCAGCGGACGAGGACCTGGGCCGGCGAGCGGCCGGCCTCCCGCGCGATCTCCCCGAGTGTCGCGTCGCCGAGGCGCTCGGCGCGGGTGAGAGGACTGTACGCCTGGGTCATGATCCCGCGGCGAATGGTGTAGTCCAGCATCTCGCGGCTCCAGCCGAACGGCGACCATTCGATCTGATTCACGACGGGAACTTCTCCCGTCGCGTCGATGAGCTCGTCGATCTGCGTGGTCGTGTAGTTGCTGACGCCGATGTCCCGCGTCAGCCCGTCGGCGCGAGCCCGGATCAGCCCGCGCCACAGATCGACGCCGGCACCCCTGGACGGCGGCCGGTGAATCAGGATGAGGTCGGCGAACTCCTGCTTCATCGTGGCGAGACGGGCGCGCGTCGCGTCGTATGCGTCTTCGTCTTCCTCGACTTTGTCGACGAGGTAGATCTCGTCCCGGCTCACGGACGTCCTCGCGAGCGCTTCGCCGATTCCTTCCTCCGAGCCGTAGTCGACGGCCGTGTCGATCATTCGATATCCGAGGCGCAACGCCTCCTCGACGGTGGCCGCCGTGTCGCGGGTCAGCAGCCAGGTCCCCAGTCCGAAGAAGGGCATCCGGCGGCCGGTGTGAAGGGTCAATCTCGTGCGAGCATCCATGACGGCTCCTCGCATGAACAAAATGCAGAAAGAGCACCACACCGCCGGAGCGAGCTCCACTTTCGCGGTGGTACGATCGAGACGCACGAACGTCCTCCGTCCGTTTCGAGCTCAACCTGGTCTTCAGGGACGTGTTCTGATCGACATGAAAGCGGCATCCGTTCTTTTCCTTCTCGTTTCGATTCCGGCGTCGGTTCCGGCGCAGCCCGTGAACAGGGCGATGCGGGTCGACCGTGCGCTCGCCGACGCGGCGCCGTCGGTCCGCTGGAGTCCCGATGGTCTCCTCGTCTACTCCGTTCGCGGCAGCGACGGCCCGGCGTACCGCGCTCTCGACCCGCGAACCGGCGCCGATCGCGGGTACGTCCGGCCGGCGACTCCCGCGAACGGGGAGCCGCGTGTCGTTCGTCCCGGCCTCTTCGCGCACATGCCGCCGATCCGCGAGGTCGTCAGCGCGGACGGGGAATCGTTCGCGAGCACGCGCGCCGGCAACGTCTTCGTGCGCTCGTCCGGCTCGGACGCCGAGACGCGCCTCACCTCCGATGGTGCCGCCGCGTACGGCTACGACATCGAGGCGGCGAAGTGGGCGCCCGATGGGCGGTCACTCGGCGTCCGGAAAATCGACGAACGCGGCGTCCCGACGATCCCGCTCGTGCGGTGGAGCGAACCGGGAGCCCCCGTCGTGCGGCGGCCCTACAGCCGCGTCGGAGAACCGATCCCGCGCGCCGAGCTCTTCGTCGTCCGGCGCGACGGCGGCGCGCCCACGCGCGTCGACCTCGGCTCGCTCGACGCGCCGTACCTGCACATCGTCGGCTGGAGCCCGGACGGCGACGAGCTCTATTTCCTGCGCATGACGCGGCTCATGGACCGGCTCGATCTGCTCGCCGCCGATCCGCGAACCGGCCGTTCCCGCACGCTCCTCTCCGAGACGTCCGCGACGTTCCTCGTCGGTCTCCCGTTCCTGCACGGCTATTCTGCCGCGCTCGAGGAGACGAATCACGTGACGATGCTCCAGGAGACTCCTCGTTTCGTCTGGAGCTCGGAGAGGGATGGCTGGAGATGCCTCTATCTGTACGATCTCGACGGCCGGCTGATTCGACCGCTGACTCCGGATGGGATCGAGGTGAACGCTCTCGAGGCCGTGGACGAGGAGGGCGGCTGGGTCTATTACACCGCGCGGACCGACCGCGCTCGCCCCTATGACGTGACGTTGCTGAGAGTCTCGCTCGAGGGTGGAGCACCGATAACGCTCGTGCGCGGCCCGGCACTCCATGTCGAGTTCGACGCCGCGCGCGCGTTCTTCTGGACGATGCGCAGCGGCGTCGACGTTCCGCCGGTGCTGGAGCTCCGCCGCGCCGACGGCTTGCTGGTCCGCGAGATCTGGTCCGGCGCGTCGATCGCGGAGAGGACGGGATGGAGCCCGCCCGAGACGATCCGCGCCCTCGCGGCGGACGGGGAGACGGAGCTCGTCGGTCTTCTGTTCAAGCCGCGCGATTTCGATTCGGCTCGGAAATATCCGGTCGTCGACTCGCTGTATCTCGGGCCGCAGACGAGACACGTTCCCGCTTCGATGATGGATCGGAGTTACGGCGCGAGCCAGGCGCTGGCCGACCTCGGTTTCGTCGTGCTCATGGTCGACGGCCGCGGGACGCCGGGGCGGGGGAAGGCGTTTCAGGACGCGTTCTTCGGCCGGATCGGGCAGGAGGAGATCGCCGATCATGCTGCCGTGTTGCGGCAGCTCGCCACCGACCGCCCCTGGATGGACCTGGACCGCGTCGGCGCGTTCGGCCACTCGTGGGGCGGGTACGGCGCGCTCCGCGCGCTGCTGCTCGAGCCCGAGCTGTACGACGTGGCGGTGGCGAGCGCGCCGGGCGTCGACCTCGAGCGGTTCCGCGTCGCGATCGAGCCCTTCATGGGATGCCTTCCCGCGGAGTGCCCCGAGGCGTACGAGCGCGGCTCGAACACGCGGCTCGCGGAGCGCCTCGAAGGAAAACTCCTCCTGCTGCACGGCACGAGCGACGATGACGTGCCGTTCGGCGAGATGACGCGGCTCGTCGCCGCGTTCGCGGACGCGGGGAAGCCATACGATCTCGTCGTCTTCCCCGAAAGCCACCACATCATCCAGGGGCCGTACTGGTGGAAGCGCGTCACCGACTACCTGCAGGAGCACCTCGGCCCTCCGCGCGGAGCGGAACTTTCCGGCCAGGAGATCGCCCCCCGCGGCTGACGGTTTCTCTGGAGTTTGCCGCCCTCCTGGACCGCAGTGGGTTTCCAACCAAGGGACGGTCCCATGACGGCCTCAGCGCTGGCGCTGGTGGTGCATCTCGCGGGCTCGGTTCTCGACGGGAAACGACACGTCTGTGCGTTCTTCCACAGCCGGAAAAAGTTGGGGGCCAGGTCTGAGAACCCCAACTTTTCCACGTCCGGTAGTAAAGTTGGTTTTCCAGACCTGGCCCCAACTTTTTGCCATGACTCGCACCGTCATTCCGATGATCCACGTGCCGAGCGTCGAGGAGACCGCCGCGTGGTACCGCTCGATCGGATTCGACGTCGTCGACACCGGGTCGGACGGAGCCGACATGGTCTGGGCGATGCTCACGTACGGTGAGAGCGCGATCATGCTCAGCGCCGGCGGCGAGCGGTCGGACCGCCCCCGGCGCGAGATGGATCTCTACCTCTACACCGACGACGTCGACGCGGAGTTCGAAAAGCTGCGCGAACGCGTGGAGATCGTCGAGGGACTCCACGACACGTTCTACGGCACGCGCGAGTTCATCATCCGCGACCTCAACCGGTTCTGGATCACCTTCGGCCAGGAGATCGCCCCGCGCGGCTGACGGTTTCTCTGGAGTTTGCCGCCCTCCTGGATCACAATGGGCCCTCTCCAACGAAGGGAGGGTCCCATGACGGCCTCAGCGCTGGCGCTGCCGGTGCATCTAGCGGGCTCGGTTCTCGACCGGAAACGCCATGTCTGTGCGTTCTTCCACAGCCGCGACGAGGAATACCGGGTTCTCATGCCGTTCATCCTCGAGGGCTTCGAGCGCGGCGACCGCGCCGTCCACATCGTCGATCCCGAGCACCGCGACGCGCATCTGGAGCGGCTGCGCGCGGGCGACGTCGACACGGATGCGGCCGAGGCCAGGGGCCAGCTCGTCGTTCTCCGTTGGGAGGACGCTTACCTCCGCGGAGGCCACTTCGATCAGAACGCCATGCTGGCTCTGATCGAGGAGGTCCTGCGCGAAGGGCGGGCGAAGGGATTCCCGTTGACGCGGCTCGTCGCGAACATGGAGTGGGCGCTGGAAGATCGCCCGGGTGTCGCGGACATCGTCGAGTACGAGACGCGTCTCAATTTCGTGTTGCCGAGGTACGACGATGCCGTTACGTGAACGTACGACCTCGCCAAGTTTGGCGGGACCGTGGTGATGGACATCATGCGGACGCACCCGGTGGTCATCATTGGAGGGTTGCTGCAGGAGAACCCGTTCTTCGTCCCTCCGGACCAGATGCTGAGCGAATTGCAGGAACGGTAGGCCGCGATGCGCGATCTCGAGACCGATCCGGCGGCGGCCGAGGCGCAGCACCTCCGGCGCTCCCTGCGCGACGTCGTCGCGCTCTCGATGCTGCCCTCGGTGTGGGCCGGATACGAGCCGCGCCAGATTTGCGAGGACGTCGTCGACGTCGTGGCGCGCCTGCTCGCCGCCGACGGGGTCTGCCTCGGGGCACGCGTCGATGGCCCGGCGGCGATCGTTCGCCTCGCGCGGCCCGACGACGCGGCGAGCGACCGCGCGCTCCGTCGCGCCGTGAAGGGTACGGCGGGGGAGGCCGGCGGCGTTCTCACTCCCGAGGGAACGGATCTCCGGATCCTGACCTGCGGCCTCTCGTTCGACTCGACCGAGCGGCTCCTGGTCGCCTCCCGCCGTCCCGATTTTCCGACCGAGTCGGAGAAGCTCCTCGTGCGCATCGCGGCGAATCAGGCCTCGACGTGGCTCGAGTGGAAGCGCGCGCAGAGCGCGTTGGCGGACGAGTCGGCGTTCCGGGAGGCGATCGAGGAGTCGATGCTCGCCGGCGTCGCCGCCGTCGACGAGACCGGCCGCCAGACCTACGTCAATGCCGCGTTCGCGCGCATGGTCGGATGCTCGGAGGAGGAGCTGATCGGCGCGACGCCTCCGTTCGCTTACTGGGCACCGGAGGACACCTCGAACATCATGGCGTCGTTCCGCGAGGTGATCTCCGGAGGACCGCGCCCTTCCGGCTACGAGCTGGTCTTCCGGCGGCGGAGCGGCGAACGGTGGAACGCTCTCGTCCTCATCTCTCCGCTGCGATCGCCGGACCCCGCGGGATATCTCGCATGCGTGTACGACATCACGGAGAGAAAGGAAGCGGAGCGGTCCGTGGAGTTTCTCGCCGAGGCCGGGGAGATGCTCGGGCGGTCGCTCGACGCCGAGGAGACCGTCCGCGCGATCACGAGCCTGGCGGTTCCGCGGATCGCCGACTGGTGCTTCGTCGACGTGGTCGACGGCCGGGGAGGTTTCCGGCGCGTTGCGACGGCGCACGCGGATCCGGCGCTGGCGCCTCTGGCGGCGCGGCTGCGCCGCAGCCGCGGCCCGCAGGACGCGCCTCGCGGCATCGTGCAGACGTTCGCCGAGAGACGGACCGCCGCCGTCAACGACGTGTCGCTGGAATTCCTCGCGGAGGTCGCGCTCGACGACGATCATCTCGAAGTCTTGCGGGCGATGGGCATCCGATGCTTCGTCTCGGTTCCGATGGAGAGCCGCGGGAGGACCTTCGGAGTGATCACCTTCGTTGGAACGGAATCGCGGACGCGGTTCGACGCGCGCGACGTGGCGCTGGCGGAGGACCTCGCGCGCCGCGCCGCCCTCGCCATCGACAACGCGCGTCTCTACCAGGAGGCGCAGGAAGCGAACCGCGCCAAGGACGAGTTCCTCGCGAACGTGTCGCACGAGGTGCGGACGCCGATGACGGCGATCCTCGGCTGGGTCCACCTGCTGCAGCTCGGCGGCCTCGAATCCGATCAGATCCGCCTCGGCCTCGCCACCATCCGCGAGAGCGCCGAAGCGCAGGCGAAGCTCATCGACGATCTGCTCGACGTGTCGCGGATCATCGCGGGGAAGCTGCAACTCGCGCCGAAGGTCGTCTCCCTCGGCGAGATCGTCGCCGCCGCTGTCGCCGCGGCTCGACCGGCGGCGCACGCCAAGCGCCTCGCGCTCGAGTTCGAGGCGCCTGCGAACCCCCTCACCGTCCGCGCGGACCGCGACCGGCTGCAGCAGGTGTTCTGGAACCTGCTCAGCAATGCCGTGAAATTCACGCCGCCGTGCGGAACGGTCCGCGTCCGCGTTGACGAACGCGGGCAGGACAGTATCGAGGTCGTCGTGGAAGACACGGGGGAGGGGATCGCCCCGGAGTTTCTTCCCGTCGTGTTCGAGCGCTTCCGGCAATTGCCGCAGTCGGCGCGCGGCCGCTCGGGTCTCGGTCTCGGCCTCGCGATCGCGAAGGAGCTGGTCGAGATGCACGGCGGCACGATCGAAGCGCGGAGCGAAGGCGCCTCGAAGGGCTCGACGTTCACGATTGTCCTGCCGCGCGGTCACACCGCCGCGCCGGACCCACGCGATGAAACGGAATCGGAGCAGCGGGCGCGCCTCGGCGCGGTTCGCGTTCTCGTCGTCGAGGACGACGAGTCGATCCGTTCGTTCCTGACCACGACCCTGCGGCGGTTCGGCGCCGTGGTGAGCGACGCCTCCTGTGGCGCCGAAGCGGAAGCGATGATCGACGCGTGCGATCCTCACGTGCTGCTGACGGACATCGACACGCGCGACGGCGACAGGATCTCACTTCTCCACCGGCTGCGGCGCGGCACCCGCGCGCGCTTTCCGGCCGGCGCCGTCACCGCGGACACCGACCCCGCGACGCGGGAGACGATTCGAGCCGCCGGCTTCGACGGTTTCGTCACGAAGCCTTTCGATCCGGCGATGTTGACGACCGAGATTCTGCGGGTGCTCTCCCTGCCGGCGTAGAAAATTCGGCCCCGCCGTTTCCATCCTCGCGCGTTTCGCGAACCTTCGGCATCACGTCACCGCTTCGACACCTCTCCTACCGCGCGCGGTAATAGGATTCCTCTCAAAACGAAATCGAGGTGATCGAAATGGTGCGTCGTCGCTCGTGGCTCTCCACGCTCATTTTCCTGCTGCCCGTCCTGGCGGCCGCCCAGGTGCCGGGCCTCACCGGCCCGCAAGCGAGTCCGGAAGCGACGGTGACGCAGAAGATCGGTCTGACGGAGATCGCCGTCTCGTATCACCGTCCCGGGGTCAACGATCGCGAGATCTGGGGCGCGCTCGTTCCCTACGGTCAGGTGTGGCGCGCCGGCGCGAACGAGAACACGACGGTGTCGTTCTCGACGCCGGTCACCGTGAACGGCACTCCGCTCGAGGCCGGGACATACGGGCTGCACATGATCCCGACCGAGGGAGAGTGGACGGTGATCTTCAGCCGCGAGTCGGGAGCATGGGGAAGCTTCAGCTATGACGAGAGCGAGGACGCGGCGCGCGTCACGGTGACGCCCGAACCGGCGCCGTTTCAGGAGCGCCTGAGCTATTCGTTCGACGACCCGGCGCGCGATTCGGTCGTTCTCGCGCTCCGGTGGGAAGAGCTCCGCGTTCCCGTCGATGTTCGCATCGATCTCCCGCGCACCGTCCTCGCGAGCTACGAGGCGCAGCTTCGTGGTCTTCCACGGTTCGGATGGCAGGGTTGGAACCAGGCGGCGAACTGGGCCGCCCAGAACGGGATCGAGCTCGACCACGCTCTCGCGTGGGCCGACCGCTCGATCTCGATGAACCGGAACTTCACGAATCTCCGGACGAAGGCCCTCGTCCTCTCGAAGAAGGGCGACGCCGCGGCCGCGGAGGCGCTCACGAACGAGGCGTTCGCGGTCGCGACCGAGGTCGAGATCAATGCGTACGGATATCAGCTCCTCGGGCAGGGGAAGGTCGACGAGGCGATCGCGATCTTCGAGAAGAACGTGAAGGACCATCCCGAGTCGTGGAACACACACGACAGCCTCGCCGAGGCGTACGTGGTGAAAGGGGAGAAGAAGAAGGCGCTCGCGCACTACACGAAGGCGCTGGAAATGACGACGGCCGACGTGCAGAAGAAGCGGATCGCCGGGATCATCGAAGGGCTCCAGAGATAGACGGCCCGCCGACGCGAAGCGACCGTGGCACGGGCGTCTCGCCCGTGCCCCCTCACATCATCGGCAGGATCGCGAGACCTCTGCAATTCTCCAGCTCGCTCCGGCGTTCCTCTCCCCGATGACCGTCTTCACGATGCCGCGACCGTCTTCGATCCCGCCGGGCCTCGCCCCGGGCCGAAGGCGCGCGTGCTGAAGACGTCCTGAATCCACAGAGAGCACGAACCCGAAGCCCGGCGGCGACGCCGGGCTTTTTCATTGTTGGAGCGAAAGGAAGACCCCATGCAGAGCACGAGGCGCATCGGCTTCATCGGAGCGGGGAACATGGCGGAGGCGATGATCCGCGGCCTTCTCGGCCACGGCTTCGCCACGCCGGAACGGATCGTCGCGTCCGTGCCGCGTCCGGAGCGCGCGGTCGAGCTCCGCGAGCGGTGGGGGATCGAGGTCGTTCACGACAACGTCGAGGTCGTGCGGCGCGCGGAAATCGTGGTTCTCTCCGTGAAGCCGCAGAAGCTCCTCGCCGTTCTCGACGAGATCGCGCCGGAGGCGACGGCGCGGCAGATGTTTGTCTCGGTCGCGGCCGGCGCGCCGCTCGAGGTGATCGAGGCGCGGCTCGGCGCCGGCGCGCGCGTCGTCCGCGCCATGCCGAACACGGCGGTGCTCGTCCAGGCGGGTGCGACGGCGATCGCCGCCGGAACCGCGGCGAGCGCCGAAGACATCGCCACCGTGGAGCGAATCTTCGACTCGGTCGGCCTGACCGCGATCGTCGAGGAGCACCAGCTCGACGCGGTGACGGCTCTTTCGGGATCGGGTCCGGCGTACGCGATGCTGATCCTCGAGGCGATGTCGGACGGCGGCGTTCGCGCGGGACTCGGCCGACGCGCGAGCCAGCTCCTCGCGGCCCAGACGCTGCTCGGCGCCGCGCGCCTCGTCCTCGAGACCTCGACCCATCCCGCCGTGCTCCGCGAGATGGTCACTTCTCCCGGCGGGACGGCGATCGCCGGTCTGCACGTGCTCGAGTCCCACGGCGTGCGCGCCGCGCTGATCTCGGCGATCGAGAGCGCCACGCGCCGGGCGCGCGAGCTCGGCGAGGCCTTCGCGGCGGGAGCGGCGCGGGCCGATGCGGACCCCAGCCCGGCTCGCACGATCGCCCCCCGCGCTGCTCCGTGTTGACGTTTGCCCCGCAACGACAACGACGAGCGACGAGGGTCAGATCTTAGCGACGAGGGTCAGATCTTCGCCTTTTGTTTGCTTTCGCAGGGCGAGATCTTCGCTTTTCTGTCGGCAAGTCACACGCCGGCCGTGACTTAGACGACCACCTCTACCTGTCGTAGACAGAAAAGCAAAGATCTGACCCTTGCTTTACTTGCTTTAGATCCGTAGCTTTTGCTTTTGCCTGCTTTTTTCAGTGCGGGCGGCGTCCCGCCATGTCGAAGGCGACCGCGCCGACGAGAACCGCTCCCTTGATGATGTACTGCGTCGCGTTCCCGACGCTGAGCAGCGACATCCCGTTGTCGAGGCTCGCCATGACGAGCGCGCCGAGCAGCGCCCCGGAGACCTTGCCGCGCCCTCCCATCAGACTCGTGCCGCCGATCACGCACGCGGCGATCGCATCGAGCTCCATCAGGCCGCCCGCGTCGGGCGACGCGCTCCCGACGCGCGCCGTGTGGAGAATCGCAGCGATCCCCACCAGCGCGCCGAGAAGGGAGAACGTCGCGAGAATCGACCGCTTCGCATCGATCCCCGAGAGGCGCGCGGCCTCCGGGTTGCTGCCGATCGCGTAGAGATACCGTCCGAACGTCGTGTTCTGCATCAGGAAGTGCCCCGCCCCCGCGACCGCGAGCATCACGATCACCGGGATCGGCACGCCGCCCTGCGCGTTCATCACGACCATGAAGACGACGATCAGAATCGCGGGGGCGACGATCTTCACGGCGACCGTCACCGGGCCCGAGACGGGGAGCCCGTGCTTTCTCCGTGCGCGGTTCCGCCGGATCGCCGAGACCGCGAGCGCGACGATCGCCACCGCCGCGAGCGCCCATCCCACCTGCGGCGCGAGAAGAGAAACGCCCAGCGAGCGGAAGACCGGAATGCGCACCGGAATGGTCTCGCCGCGGCTCGCCCAGAGAATGACGCCGCGCCACGCGAGGAGGCCGCCGAGCGTCACGATGAACGCGGGGACATTGAGGTACGCCACGAGGCCACCCTGCAGCGCGCCCGCGACGAGGCCGATGACGATCGCCGTTCCGAGGGAGGGGACGAGGCCCCACCCCTGCGCCATCGCCGCGAGGCCGCCCGCGAGCCCCAGCAGCGACCCCACCGACAGATCGATCTGCCGCGCCACGATCACCATCAGCATCCCGACGGCGAGCACTCCCGTCACCGCCATCTGCTTCAGAAGATTCGCGAGATTCAGCGGATGGAGAAAGAGGCCGTACGGATAGAGATCGCTGATCGTCTTCCACTGGAAGAACATCCAGATGCCGAGCAGGGCGATGACCATCGTGTAGGCGCGGAGCTCGGCGAAGGGAATCCGCCACCGTCCGACGCGCCGCATCCCGACATCGGCCTGCTCCGTCGTGGCGGACGTCTCGTGTCCGACCGGGTCGAGACTCATCGCGGACTCCTTCCTCCCGCCGCGCACGCCATCACGCGCTCCGGCGTCGCCTCGCTCCGCTGGAACTCTCCCGCGAGCCGCCCCTCGTGCATGACGAGGACGCGGTCCGACAGAGCGAGGACCTCCGGAAGTTCCGACGAGACCAGGACGATCGCGAGGCCCTCCGCGGCGAGACGGTTGATCTGATTGTAGATCTCCTGCTTCGCGCCGACGTCGATGCCCCGCGTCGGTTCGTCCAGGAACAGCACCTTCGGGTTCGTGAGAAGCCACTTCGAGAGGACGATCTTCTGCTGATTTCCTCCCGAAAGCGTCCTCGCTTCGACGAAGAGAGACGGCGTCTTGAGCCGGAGCTCCTTCGCCGATTTCTCCGCGACCGCCGCCTCGGCGTCTTCGTCGGTGAAGAAACGGCCGAAGCTGCGGAGACTGCCGAGCGTCATGTTGTGGAGGATCGTCTGGTCGAGCAGAAGACCGAAACGCTTCCGGTCCTCGGTCACGAACCCGATGCCGCGGGCGATCGCGTCGCGCGGGTGCGCGATCTCCACGCGCTCGCCCTCGACGAAGACCTCGCCCGACGTTTTGCCGGAATGCCCGCCGAAGATCGCCATCAGGAGCTCGCTCCGTCCCGCCCCGACCATGCCCGCGAGCCCGACGACCTCGCCGCGGCGCACGTCGAACGAGAGATCCCGCACGACGAGCTTCCCTGGCACGTTCGGATCCTCGGCCGTCATGCCGCGAACCTCGAACACGACGTCCTCCGGCGAGCGCGAGGCGGTGGGGAAGATGTCGGTGATCTCGCGTCCGACCATCCGCGCGATGACCGTCCGCTCGTCGAGAGCAGTCGTCGGATCGGTGGAAATCGTGCGTCCGTCGCGGAGGACCGTCACGCGATCGGAAAGACGGAAGACCTCGTCCAGCTTGTGCGAAATGTACGCGATGCCGACGCCGCGGCTCTTCAGGCGGTCGAGGATCGCGAAGAGGACCTCGCTCTCGCTGTCGGTGAGGGCGGCGGTCGGCTCGTCGAGGATCAGAATGCGGGCCTCGCGCGAGAGCGCCTTCGCGATCTCGACGAGGTACTGCTGGCCGATGCCGAGGTGACCGACGGGGGTGTGGGGCTCGAAGCCGAGACGGAGCTCGGCGAGGACTTCCTGCGCGCGGCTGTAGAGAGCCTCCCAGTCGATGATTCCGAAGCGCGCGGGCTCGCGCCCGAGAAGGACGTTCTCGCCGATCGAGAGCTCCTGGACGACCGAGAGCTCCTGATGAACGACCGCGATCCCCGCCTCCTCCGCGTCGCGCACGCCGCCGAAGGTCCGCGTCCGTCCCTCGACGCGGATCTCGCCGTCGTACGAGGGATGAGGATAGACGCCGCTGAGGACCTTCATCAGCGTCGATTTCCCCGCGCCGTTCTCGCCGACCAGAGCGTGGACTTCTCCCGGGCGGAGATCGAACGAGACGTCGTCGAGAGCCTTGACGCCCGGGAAGCTCTTCGTGATCCCGCGCATCTCGAGAAGCGGCGCGGGCATCACGTCACCGGCCGGTGGGGCCGTAGATCTCTTCGCGGTCGTGATAGCCGTCCGCGATGATCGTCCCGTCGAGATTCGAGCGGTCGACGGCGATCGGCTCGAGGAGGATCGCGGGGACGTCGATCTTGCCGTTGTTGATCGTGGCGGTGGTCTCGACGGGCTCGCCCTTCGCGAGCTTGATGGCCGCTTCGACGGCGCCGAACGCGAGAGGCTGGATCTGCTTATAGATCGTCATCGTTTGCGTGCCGCGGACGATCCGCTGCACGGCGTCCTTCTGCGCGTCCTGGCCGGTGACGAGGACCTCGCCGGCGAGTCCCGCCGCCTGCAGGGCCGAGATCGCGCCGCCGGCGGTGCCGTCGTTCGAGGCGACGATCGCATCGATGTCGTTCCCGGTCCGCGTCAGAGCGTCCTCGGTGATGCGCAGCGCCTCCTCGGCTTTCCACTCGCGCGCGAACTGGTCCGAGATGATGCGGATGTCGCCGCGGTCGATCGCCGGCTGGAGGACGTTCATCTGGCCCTCGCGGAGAAGAAGAGCGTTGTGATCGGTGGGGGAGCCGCCGATGAGGACGTAGTTCCCCTTCGGCACGCGGTCGAGGGCGTACTGCGCCTGGAGCTCGCCGATCTTCTCGACCTGATGCGAGATGTAGAGATCGACGTCGGCGTTGGTGATCAGACGGTCGTACGCGATGACGGGAACGCCGCGCCGGTGCGCGGACTGGACGATCGATGCGGCGACCGCGCCGTTGTGCGGCGCGACGATGAGCACGTCGACGCCCTTGATCAGCATGTTCTCGGCCTGCTTGGTCTGGACCGAGTCGTCGCCGTTCGCGACCTGGACGTCGAGGATGGCGCCGACTTCCTTCGCGCGCTGCTCGACCAGGGCCTTGTCCCGCTGCCAGCGCTCTTCCTTGAGCGTGTCCATCGAGAAGCCGATCCGGATCGGACCGTCTCCGGCTTCCTCACCGCCCTGCTGGACGGGGGCTTCGACGCACGCGACGGCGAATACCAGCGACCCGATGAGGGCCGCGCACAACGTTCTCGATTTCATGGATCCTCCGGTACCGCCTGAACCTGGAGCCGGTTTTACCGAAGTACCCTCGAAAATGCAAAGAGATCGACAGAGCACGAGTTCTGCATCGTGGAGCATTCATGAAAACGAGCCGGACCGTGCCGCTTGCCCTCGCCCTCCTCCTGACCGCCGGGTGCGCGAACCTCCCGGAGCCCAGCGCGACGCCCCGCGCGTCCGCTTCGGAGTTCAGGAACCTCCAGGTTCTCCCCGACGACATCTCGCGCGAGGAGCTCCTCGCGACGATGCGGGGCTTCACGCGAGGGCTCGGCGTCCGCTGCAACCACTGTCATGTGGTCACGGCGACCGAGCCCGAGGTACAGCACGATTTCCCGAACGACGCCAAGGAGACCAAGCGCGTCGCGCGCGTCATGCTGCAGATGGTCCGGCAGATCAATGGAACGTGGCTCGAGCGCGTCGCGCTCGTCCGGGGCGACGCCGAGGCTCCGCGCGTCACCTGCTGGACGTGCCACCGCGGCCAGCCCAAACCGGAGGCCCCGCCGCCGCCGACCTCGTAGTCGAACCGCAGGAAGAGAAGAGAGAAGAAAAGAGAAGAAAAGGGTCAGATCTTTCTTGTTCGCTCGGGACGCTCGCTTGGGAGGCTCGAGGACGCGTCGACGTTACCGCGGGATGACGTTCGCGCCGTCGAGGTCACGGAAGGCGCCGTCGAGCGTGAGGAGCTCGGCGCCGAGGGCGCGCGGTTGCGAGC
Source organism: Thermoanaerobaculia bacterium (assembly GCA_050745405.1). Taxonomy (GTDB): domain Bacteria; phylum Acidobacteriota; class Thermoanaerobaculia; order Gp7-AA8; family Gp7-AA8; genus JBOGJQ01. Next base: position 15,089 of record JBOGJQ010000162.1, read on the forward strand.
ATGATCGAGTCCGCCATCGCGAGACCGTGGGCGAGGCTCACGTCAGCCGCGCTGAGCGCCAATTCGTCGGAGAGATCGATGACGCGTGTCTTCCGCATCGCGGCAGCCGCATAGAGCGCATCCTCTTCGATCGTTCTCGCTTGATCCACTTGTAGACCTCGTACATTGCGATCGTCGGCGTCGCCACGTCGGCGGGGCGGCGGAGGCGGGATGCGAAGACTTCGGCCTGTGGGCCGTCTGTGAAGAACTCTAGCCAACCGGAGGCGTCGATGACGATCAAATCCGGTCCTTCTTTTCGCGGAAGCCGGTCGTCTTCATTCCGCGCACGAACCCTCGCATCGACGCGAGCGGTCGCTCCGGAACGAAGCTGATGATCCCGCCCTTTGCAATCACCTGGAACTCCTGTCCCGGTCGAACGTCCACCTTCGCGCGAACGTCTTTCGGGATCACGACTTGATATTTGGGCGAAACTCGGGTGCGGCCCACATGTCACCTCACTTGATCGATCGATCATGACGTAAAACGCGAGGCTCGGCTTCACCTCGAGCGTCCGCAGGGGCTCTCCATCCAGGCAGACTGAGCCTACGGACGTCCATTTCGTGCGGCTGACCTCGCCGATTCTGGCGAAGTGTGTGCACCGCCGTAGGGATTACGCCAACGGATGGCGAAAGGCTTTTTTTCTGAAAAAGGAGAGCGAACCATGAAGACGTCCCTGCGATTGGGTGTAGTAATGATGCTGACCGCACTTCTCGCCGCCCCGGCGGTGGCGCAGATGCAGCTGCTGGATACCTCGACCCTGGTGATCACCGAACCGACCGACATCGGCGGGACGATTCTCCAGCCGGGCACGTACACGCTCACGCTGTACACGGGGCAGCCCGACCGGAACGTGGTCCGCGTGCTGGACGCCGACAACGAGCTCATCACCACGGTGTTGACGGTGCCGCATCCGCTCGAGCCGAGTGAAGTGATCCCCGACACGAGATTCGTCTACTTCCCGGCGATCGAGGGCGAGCCGCGCGTGCTGATGACGTGGTTCCCGGCGAACACGCCGAGCGGTATCGGACACGACATCGTGTTCGGCGAGGAGCGTGCGCGGTTGCTCGCGACCCGCGCGGAATCGCGCGTGGTGTTCTATCCGGACACCGTCGAGACGGTCGAGATCGACGAAGACATCGATCTCCAGGTGATCACCCCGGAGGACGAGGTAACGACCTATGTCGTGACCGAGCCGATCGCCGAGATCGACATGGACGAGGATCGGGCAGTTCTCGGCGCAGCCGAGGAGCTCCCGGCGACCGGCAGCCGCACGCCGCTGATCGCTCTTCTCGGTCTCGTGTCCCTCGTCTCGGCATTCGCCATCCGGATGGCGATCCGCTGACCTCATGAGCCGGGCCCCGAAGTGGCTGCGCCGAGCCGAGATCCTTCTCTGGACCCTCGGACTCTCTCTGCTCGGCGTGGCGCTCGGGGCCACGGTTCAGCGGTGGAATTGGCAGGAGGAGCAGGAGCGCGCTCTCGTCGCGAGCGCGAACGCCGCGCGCGAAGTCCTCGTGCCGGCGCCTACCGCCATGCCCGCGCCCGAGCCCGAGCCCGGAGCGAAACCCGAACGCGAACCCGAGCCTGACCTCGCTCTCGATCGCGCCGTCCTCGGCCGCCTCGAGATCCCGCGGCTCGACGTGACGGCGATCGTCCGCGCCGGCGATGACGAGAAGACGCTCGCCCGCGCCGTCGGCTGGCTTCCCGGCACGCCGGCGCCGGGGGAGGGAGGAAACACCGCCCTCGCCGGCCACCGCGACACGTTCTTCCGCCCGCTGCGGCGGATCGAGATCGGCGACCGGATCCGGCTCGTCGTTCCTCCTGAGACGTTCGAGTATCGCGTCGAGTCCCTGAAGATCGTCGAGCCGGACGACGTGAGCGTTCTCGAATCGCACGGCAGGGAAGAGCTCACGCTCATCACCTGCTATCCGATCCGCTTCGTCGGTCCCGCCCCCGACCGCTTCATCGTGAAGGCCGTCCGCGTCGAAAAAGAACAGATGTGACCCTCTTCGAGCACTCTTCGAGCAGGGTCACATCTTCGCTTTTCTTTTTCTAGCAGGGTCACCGCCGTGTCTCAAGGAATTGAGGTGCGAAAAGCGAAGGTGTGACCCTCGCACTTGGGCGCGTCGCTCCACCCCTCGTAGACGGAAAAGCGAAGATGTGACCCCTGTTTGTGTTTGGATGCTGTTTGGATGGTCCGACGACCGCGAAGCGGCCGCCGAATGCATCTGCACCCCGGCAGGGGTGCCGGAACCGCGCCTCTTCCGGGGGCGGCGGCGCCGACCCCCACGCCTCCGGCGTGCTCGTGCTGAATCGGAACGGGCTAAGATAGGAGAGATATGACCGACATGGAGCAGAAAGCTCGACTTCCGTGGTGGCTGTTTTTCCTGCCTGCGCTGCTGTTCACGCTCGCCGGCCTCATCCCGCTGTTCAAAGGCGAGCCGCCGAACTTCGTGTTCGTCGCCCTCGGGGCGACGTGGGTCGTGCTTGGAATCGCCTTCGTCAAGAGGGCACGGAAGCCGCCCGTTTCGAACGACTGAGGTCATCAGTGGAAATTCACGAGCTCTTCGTCACGAGGTGGGAGAAGGAGCAGCCAGCGTTCGCGAAGGTCATTCGCGCGCTTCCGGAAGGGAAGCTCGACTGGCGCCCGCACGAGCGCTCGACGAGCGGCGGCGATCTGGCCTGGCAGCTCGTTCTCGAGCAGCGTCAGCTCGTCGATCTGGTCGAATCAGGGGAGACGAGATGGACGCCGGACCCGCGGCCGGCGACCGCCGCGGACATCGCGGACGCCTGGGACGCGGCGACGTCGGATCTCCGCGGCCGTCTCGCCCAGCTGGACGCCGCGCGCGCCGCGGCTCCCGCGAAGCTGGTTTTCGGGGGAAGTGAGTGGAGCGATTCCCTCAACGAGATGCTGTGGGGCTACATCTTCGACATGGTCCATCACCGCGGCCAGCTCAGCTCCTACCTCCGGCCGATGGGAGCGAAGGTCCCCGCGATCTACGGCCCCTCCGGCGACAGCGAGACCTGATCTACGCGGTCGCCTCTCTCAGCGCCGCCCGCGCGAGCGTCCGCGTCGAATCGAGCGTCGGGAGCGGCGAGTCCTCGTCGCCGATCAGCAGCGGGATCTCCGTGCAACCGAGAATGACGGCGTCCGCGCCGCGCTCCGCGCCGCGCGCGATGACTTCTCGAAAATACGCGCGCGCCGGCTCGTCGAATCGCCCGTAGACGAGCTCGTCGAAGATGATCGCGTCGATCCGCCGCCGCTCCTCCTCCGAAGGAAGGAGATGCTCGATCCCTCGCACGCCGAGCTTCGCCGGATACACCGGCCCCTCCATCAGATACTTCGTCCCGAGAACCAGCAGCCGGCGGAATCCGCGCTGCTCGGCCACCGCCGCGATTTCTTCCGCGATGTGGAGCCACGGCACTCCGGCGCGATCGCGCACGAGGTCGACTCCCTGATGGAGCGTGTTGTCCGGGCAGATGAGGACCTCGGCGCCGGAGGCGCGAAGGATCGCCGCCGAGGCGAGGAGCATCTCGCCGGTCGCGTCCCAGTCGCCGTCGTAGATGGGCCGCATGTAGTCGGCGAGCGGATACGTGTGCATCGTGATCTGCGGGTGCGCGTGGCGTCCCAGAACGGCGGCGCCCTCGGCGCAGATCGTCCGGTAGCAGAGCGCCGCCCCCTCGGCGCTCACCGCGACGATCCCAATGTGCTTCGAGGGGCGTGGCTCTTCTCGCGTCATCGTGCGGTGATCTTACGTCACGGCTCGCGCAGAACGAATGCCGGGTCGATCCGGCTGGTGCTGCCGAGGCATGTTTGCGTGGCATACTCGCGACAGGGAGTCGATCACGATGGACTATTTAGGGCTGGCTTTCGGAATGATGGGGTTTTTGTTCGGCGTGATGAGCTACACGCGCCTCGACAAGCTGGAGAAAGAGCTGAAATCGACGGGCGTGCTGGAGCCGGAATTCAAATCGCTGTGAGGTCGGAGCCGGATTCGGCCCCGACCTCTTGCCGAGGACTACTCCGCCTCTTCGTCCTTGATCAGGAACGTGATCGTCCGCTCGATCGTGTCGGCCTTCGCGTCCGCGCGGTTCACCAGGCGGCCGCTCTTCCGGTCCTGCGTCCACCCCTGCATCGCATTGAACTGAATGAGGGGTTTGACCTCGTACTCGCCACGATCGACGATCCACTCCGCGGGACCGGCGATAGCGAACTTGACGTCGTTCTCGGAGATCGCGTTGTCGACGCGCGCGGAGACGATCCGGATGTCGTTCTTTCCCGTCTTCAGAAACGGCGTGATCACGATCCCGCGCGAGCCGAGGATGAAGGTGTTCAGCGGCGTGCCGTTGACGAAGACGGTCGCGGTCACGGGAGAGTTCCAGCCGTCGTAGATCGACCTCCCCTGCAGGATGAAATCGCCCGCGCCGATCTCCCTCATTTCGTTCTCGAGACCGGCCCAGTAGGTCTTCCACGTCAGCGTGACTTCCTTCACGCTCGGCCCGAGAGGGTGGAAGTACGTCCCGTCGTCTCTGAGCTCCCAGTCCGTGTCGTTGCGGAACTCCCACAGGACCGGGTTCATGACGAACCCGCGCGAGTCCTCGTCGTGGTAGGCGGGGCCGATCCGGAACAGCAGACCGTTGTCGTTGTTGGCGGGCTCCTGCACGTACGTGCGCAGCGTGATCGTGTTCCAGCCGTCCTGGATGTAGTTCCCGACCGGCTCGAAGGTGTCGGAGCTGAAGATGTTGACGGTCTTCCCGTTGATCGCGAGCTCGCTGTGGAGCGGGTTGTCCCACGACGTGTACTCGCGCGCGACCCAGAGCATCAGCGCCCCGTCATCGAACTGGGGTCCGCCCGTCGAGGTGCGTGACGCGGAGGGACCTGCCGGGCTCTTCTTCTCGGCGGTCGTGGTCTTTGCGGCCTTCGCCGCCGCTTTCAGCTTGTCGAGGCCCCGCTTGAGGTCGCCAAACTGTGCCGACGCCCCCACCGGAACGAGCGAGAGCAGGAACGCACACAAAATGATGGACGAAAGACGACGCATGGAATCCTCCCTTCGGTTCTAGCCGGATGAGTTCCCGGGAGAGGCGAGGCGTTACAGCGGGCGTAAAATGGCCGTTCCGCCATGAGAGCCGAAGAATCCCTACCGGAAGCGGGGGATCGCGATGGAGGACTGGTCGAGGAGCTGATCGCCTCGCTTCACGGCCGGTTCCACGATCGCGTCCGCGTGTTCGCCGCGCGCCGCCTCGGTGACGCGGCGGCCGCCGAGGACGTCGCGCAGGAGACGCTCCGGCGGGTCGTCGAGGCGCTCCGTGCGCGGCGCGTCGACGACCTCGCCGCGCTTCCCGCCTTCGTGTTCCAGACCGCGCGGAACATCTGCATGCACCACGGCCGCGCGCGCCGCCGTCGCGACGCCGCCCTCGTCCGTTTCGGCACCGACACCATCGCGAGCGACGACCCGTTGGCCGACCTCGTCTCCGACGAGCGCGCTCGAGCCGTCCGCGAAGAGCTCGCGCGCATGGATCCGGCGGATCGCGACCTCCTCGAGATGATCTATGTCGCGGAGCTCGACACGGCCGAGATCGCGCGACGGTTCGGCGTCACGCCGGGAGCGCTCCGCGTCCGGAAGCATCGCGCGCTCGAGCGTCTCGCCCGGCGATTCGGCGCGATCGGAAACGAATCGGATCCTGCGGGAACCCGGAGAGGGGAATGGTGAGCTCCACGAGTTGCGAATACCGCGATACGGACGTGGCCGCGCGTTACGTCCAGGGACGCCTCGCCGAGGATGAGGCGGAGCGCTTCGAGGCGCACTACTTCGCGTGCGAGGCGTGCTGGGCCGAGGTGCAGGGCGGCATCGCGCTGCGCGCCGCGACCTCGCGACCGGCGGCGCCCGCGCGCCGCTCGTTCGTCCGGCGGGCGTTTCCCGCGGCGGCGGCCGTCGTTCTCGTTGCGGCCATGGGGTGGCTCGTGCTCCAGGATCGCGTCGAGCCGCCGCCGGCGTTTCGCGGCGCGGAGACGACGTGGAATCTCGAGGCGCAGCGCGGCGACGGTGCGGTGGCCGTCACGTGGTCGGCCGTTCCCGGCGCCGTTTCGTACCGCGTCCGCATCCACGCTCCCGACGGCACGCCGCTCGACCGGATGGAGGTAACGGGAACTTCCGCGCGCGTTCCCGTCACCGACTTCGGCTCTTACCGCCGCGTCTACGTCACTGTCGATGCGATCGACGCTGCGCACCTCATCGTGGATCGCTCGCCGCCGATCGGCGTGGGGCGCGGGCGATGAGAGGCGCGGCGGCCGCGGTTGTTCTTCTCGCATTGGCCGGAGCGGCGCTTGCGGCCACGCCGGAGCGGCTCGAGGAGCTCCTCGCGCGCGGCGAGCACCTTCAGTCGGGAAGCGTGCGCCGCCACGACCTCGCGATCCCGGTTTTCCGTGAAGCCGTCGATCTCGCCGAGAGTACGGACGATGCTCGCCTTCTCGCGCGCGCCTGGGTCGGCCTGGGACGCAATCTCGGCGGCGTCCATCGATATGCGGAGGCGGAAGAGGCGCTCGTCCGCGGCCTCGAGCATGCCGTCGACGCCCAGGACGTTCTGCTGCAGCAGACGGCGCTCGGCTATCGCGCCACGTTCGCCGCGGAGCAGGGAGAGACTCGGGAGGCCGAATCCCTCTTCGCATCCATCGTCGACCTGGGCGAGCGCTCGGGAAACGCGAGCGTGGAGGCGCGGGGGCTGAACGGACTCGCGGCGATGGCGCGGCGGAGAGGGCGCGCGGAAGAGGCGATCGGGCGCGCGATGGAGGCGATGCGCGTCGTCGAGGAGGCGCCGGCGGGAACCGCGATCGCTCCCCAGCTCCATTTTCAGATTCCGTACAACCTCGGCAGCGCTCTCGGCGAGGCGGGCGACTACGGCGGCGCGCTCGTCTGGCTCGAGCGCGCTCTGATCGCCGCCGAAGCGGACCAGAATCTCGCCGCGATCTGGCACGTCACGCACGATTCGGCCGTGTGGTATCAGGCGCTGGGCGATCTGGAGCGGGCGATCCGCTACTACGAGCGCGCGCTCGAAATCGCCGGCGGCGCCGCATCGCGTGACATGGCCGCGATCACCTTTCGCCATCTCGCGGCCGCGGAGCTCGACGCGGGACGGATCGAAGACGCGGCCGCCCATTTCGAAGAGGCATTGCGCCTGTTCCAGCAGCACGGGATCCGCGAAGGCATCCCGGAGACGCTCATCGGTCTCGCGCGTCTCCGCGCGGCCGCGGGAGATCCGGACGGCGCGCTGCGTCTGCTCGGGGACGCGCTCGAGGAAGCGGGGCGGCTGCAGGATCCCGGACTGCTCGTCGCGGCGCGACTCGTGCGCGGCGGAATTCTGATCGAGCAGGGCGCGCTCGAGCGGGCGCGCGACGACTTCGAGAAGGCGATCGACCTCGCGGTCGAAGTCGGCCTGCGGCCGCTCGTGCCCGCGGGAATCGAGGGGCTCGCGAGGATCGACGAGGCGAGAGGAGAGCTCGAGCGGGCGCTGGAGCATTACGAGGAGAGCGCGCGGCTGATCGAGAGCATGGGCGCGGCCGTTCCCTCGCACGAGCAGCGGGTCGCGTTCGCCTCCGCGACGCACGAAACGTTCGCCGGGATGCTCGAGGTTCTGCTCGAGCTGCACGATCGCGGCGACGGTTCGCGCGGAGAGCAGGCGTTTCTCGCCCTCGAGCGCGCGCGGACACAGAGTCTTCGGACGACCCTCGTGCGCCCGGCGACGCGCGCGGCACCGGAACGGGCGCGGATCGGGACGCTGCAGCGGAAGCTCGCGGCCGCGACCGATGCGGGCGAGCGGATCGCGCTCGATCGAGAGCTCGACGACGCGGAGCGGCGGCTGCACGCGCTCGAAACGCGCGTGAGCGCGGGCGCTCCTCCCGCCGCGATCGCCGGTCTTCGCGCGCATCTCGGCGCGGACGAGGCGTTCATCGCGTACTCCATCGCGGACGAGCCGGTCGCGTTCGTCGTGCGGCGGGAGGGGACGCGGATCGTGAAGCTCGGCGCCTTGCCCCATCTCGAGGCGCGCGTGACCTTCTTCACGGCGCTCCTCAGCAGCGGCGCGCCGGGCGAAGCGCGCGTCGCGGGGCAGCGTCTCGCGCGTGAGCTCCTCGCGCCCGTCCTCGCTCCGGCGGGGCCGCGCACGAAACGGCTGATCTTCTCGGCGAGCGGGTTCCTCGCCGGCTTGCCGTTCGCGGCGCTTCCGCATCCCGAGCGCGACGAGGAGCCGCTGCTCGCGAGCTACGAGATCGGCTTCGTCGGCTCGCTCACCGAGCTCGCCCGGATTCGCGACCGCGGGGCCCCTCGCGACGCGGACGCGCTGCTCGCCGTGGGATTCGCCGGAACGGGACTGACGATCCCCGTCGCGGTCGCGGGGACGACGCGGCACCTCTCCGCGATCCCGTTCAGCGAACGCGAGGTGCGGCAGGTCGCCCGACGCATGGGGCCGGCGACGCTGCTCGCGGGCGCCGAGGCGACCGAGCGCGCGCTGCGCGAGCTGCCGCTCGAACGGTTCGGCGTGATTCACTTCGCCAGTCATGCGGTCCTCGACCCGGTGACGCCGTCGCGCTCGGGCGTCGTCCTCGCCGCGCCGGATCGCGGCGGCGACGGGGTCTTGCGCGCGCGGGAGATTCTGTCGTGGTCGCTCGACGGGCCGCTCGTCGTCCTCAGCGCGTGCGCGACGGCGATCGGCAAGGCGAGCGCCGCCGAGGGGATGCAGAGCCTCGCGCGCGCGTTTCAGCTCGCCGGCGCGCGCGCCGTCGTCGGGACGATGTGGCCGATCGAGGACCGCGCGACGGCTCGCCTCGTGCGCGAGCTCTATCGGGCGCTCGCGGACGGCGCGACGGCCGGGGAAGCGATGCGGCGCGCTCAGCTCGCGATCGCGCGCGACGATCCGTGGGGATCGGCGCGGCACTGGGCGGCGTTCTCGGTGATCGGCGATCCCGCGCTGACGGTCGCGCTGCCGGCGCGGCGGGAGGGGGGACGGGTGGTGGCTTTCGCCCTGGTAGGAGTGTTGATTCTCGCGGGGTGGTTGGCGATCAAAAAATGGGACCGATAGGACGGATGCGTCCCATCGGTCCCATCGGATCTTTTACGCCGGAACCCGAACCACCGACCGCTGATCGTTGCGCGTCCGGTTCAGCTTGAGCTGCGGGTTGAGCTTCTTGAGCTCGCCGACCGTCAGCCCCGCGTCCTTCGCGATCCGCGAGAGCGGCGTCGCCGGCGCGGCCGTCACCGATTTCGTCACGACCGGCGGCAGCGGCTCGACGTGGTCGAAGCCATACCGCGCGGGATCCTTCGCGATGCGCGCGGCGGCGATCATCAGAGGAACGTAGTCGCGCGTCTCGCGCGGCAGGCGATCCCAGATCCGGTAGTAGTCGGCGTCCTCGCCGCGCTCGGATCCGGTCTCCTGCCGCATGATGCGGCCGACGCGATTCTCCCCCGTGTTGTACGACGCGGCCGCGAGGTACCACGAGTCGAATCGATCGTGGAGATCCGAGAGATAGTCGAGCGCCGCGTCCGTCGCGCGCGCCGGATCGTTCCGTTCGTCGACGGCACGATTGATGTCGAGGCCGTACCGTCGCGCGGTCGGGGCGATGAACTGCCAGATCCCGGATGCGTCCGCCGAGGAGTAGGCCTTCTCCTGAAAGCCGGACTCGATCATCGCGAGATAGATCAGGTCGCGCGGCATGTCGCGCTCCTCGAGCTTCGCGGTGATCATCTCCTCGTACTTACCCTGGCGGGTGAGAAAGCGCTCGAACTGATCGCGCTTGTCCGTCATGAAGCGCTCGACCCAGTAGTCGACGCGCGGATGATCGATGTTCGCGAGATCCCACTGGATCTGATCCGCCGCAGCCTCGGTCGCCGCCGTTTCCACGGCATCGCTGTCGAACGCCGCGAGAAAGGACGGAAGCTCAGGCTGCTGCAGCATCTCGGCGGCCTCGGCCGGAGTCGGCACGCGGTCTTCGGGCTGCTGATGGATGCCGGTGATCGCCGAAACCCCCAGAAGGCCGGCAATCGCGGCGTACCCGACGCGCGGCAGATGACGCCGCTGCGCTCGAAAAAATCGTTTGTGCATCAAGAAACCTCCTCGCTCGTTTGCCATGTACCCGGTAAAACGGATCGAGGGTGCTGTGTGTTTCCAAAATGACACGAATCGCACTCTCCCGTCACGAGTTGCACGGATTTCGTGGACGAGATCCAAGATAGGGCGGAGCGCCCGAACGGGCGTTGAGCGCCGTCACAAATTCGCGACCGTCTTCACTTTTCCGGGCGTACGGGTGAGGCCGCTGTGGCGCCGACGACGGTGGTCCAGGGGCGTACTTTCCAGGTGCGGACGAGGCCGTTGCGCACGTACGGATCGGCCGCGGCGAAGCGTTCGGCAGAAGCCGGCGAGTCGCCGGAGAAGAGAAGGATCGCGCCGTCGACCGGATCGCCGAGCGCTCCGCCGAGGATGAGCTCGCCGCGATCGTGCGCCTCCCAGGCGAGCCGGAGGTGCTCGGCCCGGAATGTGCCTCGCCGCTGGAGATAGTCGGGGGAGACGTCGTAGATCAGAAGGTAGTGCATGGCGGAATCCTATCAACGGACAACGAACAACGAACAACGAGCACGTGTTTACCAACGACCCGGCATCGCGTAACACGAGGAGAACGGCATGTCGGAAATGTCTTCGCGGTGGTCGCGCCTCGCAAGGCGGCTCTCTCTCAAGCCGTACGGCGATGAGCTGCTCACGCCGGGGGCGGACTTCTGGATCTTTTCGGCGCGGCTGATCGTCCTCACGATGGCGCTCGCGGAGGCGATCGCCTGGGGGTACATGGGCGCGCTGATGTCACGGTCGAGTCCACTCGCCGTCGCCGCCGTCGCGAGCCTCTTCATCTTCACCCTGATCTGGATCGTCGACGCGACGTTCATGACGCTCGATTTGTCGCGGGCCTTCTACGAGCGGGCTCTGCTCGGGAAAAAGGAGAGCCCCGCGAGGGAGAAGTTCCGGCTTGCGGGCGGCGTCGCCGCGCGCGTCGCGATCGTGTCGGCTTCGCTCTTCATCACCGCGCCGTTCCTCGCCCAGGCGATCTTCGCCAGCGACGTGAGCGACGAGATGACGCGCCGCAACGCGGCCGCCGTCTCGGCGAAGCGCGCGGAAATCGAGCGTCCGTTCCTCGCGCGACTCGAAACGCTTCGTGGCGAACAGAAAGGGCTCGAGGAAGAGCGCGTCCGCGAAGCGGCCGGCGTCGGTCTCTCCGGCCGGCACGGCCGCGGTCCGGCGCTCGAAACGATCGAGCTCCAGCTCGCCGAGAAGCGCGAAGAGATCGCGGCGGCCGGCCGCGCGCGGGGCGAGGCGCTCGCGCGATTCGACGCACTCTCCCGGCCCGAGCTCGAGCAGAAGCACGGCGTGAAGTTCCTCCAGGCCGGCGTCCATTCGAGCGGGCAGCTCCTCCGTGACCTGCTCGAGACGCCGGAGTTCACCGGCGCCGAGCTCGCCGTGCGCGCCTTTCTGGTGTTCCTCTTTCTCGGCCTCATCATCCTGAAGCTCTTCCAGCCGCGCAGCGTCGCCGTTTACTACAACGAGCAACTCCATAGCGTCTGGGGCGAGTACCGCAAGGGTCTGTTCGACGCGTACCTTCCGGAACAGGAGCGCCCCGGCGCCGGCGGCGGGATGGAGCCTCTCCGGTTCGAGGACTGGTGCATCCGGACGTACGCGATGATCCGCTCTGAGGATGCGCGGCGGCGCGAGACGGCGGCGGAGTCGCGGATCCACGATCTCCGCGTCGAGCAGTGGCAGAGGCTCGCGGGGGCGGCGCGGGAGGAGCTCGATCCTCTCGTGCGGCAGCGCGATGCAGTCGTGGTCGCGATCGAAGAGCTCGAAGGGGAGCTGCATGGGGCCCGTACCGGCGCGGCGAGCGCGCGCGCGGAGCTCGAGACGCTCGATGCCGCGGCGGCGTCGATGCGCGACCGTATCGACCACGGCGGGATGGACGGGGCGACGTTCGAGCGCGCGGTCGCGGCCCTGGCCGATCTCGACGCGCGGCGGCGCGCCGCGACCGAAGCCCTTCGCGCGAGCGAGCGTGCAGGCGAGCTCGCTGCGGCGCGCCTCGAGGCGCGAAGGAGCGAGTCCGCGACGCTCGATGCCGAGATCGCGGCGAAGCGGACGGTCATCGCCGAGGCGGAGAAGGGGATCGGCGAGGAGCGCGTCCGGTTCGTTCAGGGGGTCGGGCGGGAACGCACTCCGCAGCCGGGTTAAGCTGTAGGTGATGAGCACGAGGGTCGGCGTCATCTCGGACACGCACGGGCGGCTCGACGCGGACATTGCCGGGATCTTCGAGGGCGTCGATCACATCATCCATGCGGGCGACATCGGCGACGAGGCGATCCTCTATGAGTTGCGCGCGATCGCTCCGTTGACGGCGGTCGCCGGGAACATCGACGGCTTCGTCTGCGGCGATGCGGGCGTGGCGGCGCGCGCGGAGATCGGGGGCCTCTCGTTCCTTGTCACGCACATCATCGACCGCCCGCGGCGGCTGACCGCCGAGGTGGCCGCGGTCGTGGCGGACGAGCGGCCCGACGTCGTCGTCTTCGGCCACAGCCATCTTCCGCACGACGAGATCGTGGGAGGGACGCTGTTCTTCAATCCGGCGAGCGCGGGACCGCGGCGGTTCGACTATCCGCGTTCGGTCGGGATCATCGAGATCGCGTCCCGCCGCGCGCGCGGGCGTCACGTACCGCTCGACGCGCCCTCGGGGGCAGCGCTCGACCGCTACATGAACGCGCTGTCGCGCCGGGAGCCGTGACGCCGCAGACTCAGTTCTGCTCGAGCTCCTTGTCGACCTCTTCGACGCGCTCGTTCTCCTCGGCCGCGATCTCCCGCGCCTTCCCCTGCGCCCGCGTCACGTTGTCGACGTACCCGCCGTCCTCGGTCGTCGTCGCGGTCTCGGTCGTCGCTTCTGCGGCCGTTTCTTCCGGTGTGGGTTTCGGCGCGCACGCGGTCACCAAGGCCAGAGTCAGGATGATTCCGATCGTTCTCAGCATGCCCGAAGGATAGCAGGCGCGATGTGGGCACGCCGTCCCGGCGCGCACCCGTTCAGGGCGAGACGCTGGAGCCGGAGGGCTCGCGGCGAGACGCCGCGGCCACACGAAACCGTTTCTCGCCGCCTCTCGTATCATGAAGGAGGAGAACCGATCATGTTGAAGCGCATCCGTGGCCGCACCGTCTGATGACTCGACCGGAAAACGTTCCTCGAGATCCTCGCTCCGTACCGGCGGGGGAGTGATCGTCGACCTGGGGACCGGCGACGGTCTCTTTGTGTACCAGTCCGCGCGGCGGAACCCCGACCGGTTCTACATCGGGATCGATCCGAGCCCCCGGCCCCTCGAGAAGATCTCGGAGAAGATCCACCGGAAGCCGGAGAAGGGAGGCGCGGCGAACGTCCTCTTTCTCCAGGCGGCGGTCGAAGAACTTCCCGTTGAGCTCGACGGCGTCGCCGACGAGGTTCACGTCCACTTTCCGTGGGGAAGCCTCCTCGCGGCCGTCGCCTCCGGTGAGCGCGCGACGCTCGCGAATATCGGCAGGATCTGCGCGTCCGGCGCGCTCGTGGAGATCGTGATCGGCATCGAGCCCGCTCGCGACCGCGGCGAGCTCGAGCGGCTCGGGATGCCGCCGCTGTCGATCGAGTGGATCGACGCCGTGCTCGCGGCGCGGTACCGCGAGGCGGACTCGAGATCGTCGAGCGCGGGCTGCTCCCCCAGCGGCGGTGGGACGCGATCCATACATCGTGGGCGAAGCGCCTGAAAGGGAGCGAAGGACGGACGGGGTTCTACATCGTCGCGCGACGAGGAGCCTAAGAGGCGGTCAGTTCCCGGAGCGCCGCCTCGACGTCCGCTTCCGTGAACTGCGCGTTCGGGTCGTCGCCCGTCAGGCGGTGCGTCCGGTTCCCTTCGGCATCGTAGATGTACACCGCGGGGATGCCGAGGAGGTCGAGCTTCTCGAAAGCGTCCGGGATGATCTCGTCCATGAGGTAGTTCGGCATTCGCGCGTTCTGCTCTTCGAGGAAGCCGCGGACCTGATCGATCGTCTCCGGGTCGTCGACACCGTCGAGCGAGAGGCTCACGAACGTGACGCCGCGCGGCTCCCACTCGGCGGCCATGTCCACCATCGCGGGGAAGCGCTCGAGACACGGGACGCACCAGGTCGCCCAGTTGTCGACGACGACGATCCGGCCGCGCATGGCCTCGAGCTCGCGCTGCCACTGGTCGAACGTGACGCGGGCGAGCTGGACCTGATCCCAGTCCATCGTGAGAGCGACGGGCTGGTACGCATCGGCGGCCGGCGCCGTGGTCGTCGTCGCGGCCGCCGGCGCGGCGCTCTCCGGCGCGGGAGCTTCGCCGCAGCCGGAGAGTGCGAGCGCGAGAACGACGAGCGCCAGCTCAGTTCTGCTCATACTCGAGCGAGCAGCCGTGCGCGCGCGTCTCGGCTACCGGCACGGGCCCGCCGGCGAGCGTCGCGCGGATCGCGTCGCGGACGTGGAAGGTCGCCGGCTCGCCGCGCGTGTAAATGATCTCGCCGTCGCGGCCGCGGCGCGCGGGAGAGTCGTGGATCGCGCCCATGTAGACGAGCTTCCGGTCCTCGTCGAAAACGAAGTACTCGGGCGTGCGCGTCGCGCCGAGAGCGCGGCCGAGGTTCTGGCTTTCGTCGTAGACGTACGTGAAGTTGTAACCGGCCTTCTTCGCGTGCTCGCGCATCGCGGGGAGGCGGTCGTCGTCGCGGTGGTTCACCGAGACGGCGACGACGCGAACGCTCTTGCCGTTCACCTCGTCCACGAGACGGACGAGGTCGCGATCCATTCCCTGAACCCAGGGGCAGTGGTTCGCGAGGAAGACGAGGACGACGACGTCCTCGGTCAGATCGGACGAGGAGAGGGTCGAGCCGTCGGTCGCCGGCAGGTTCGAGAACGAGGGCATCGTGGCGCCGATGTCGACGACGGCGTTGAACTCTCCTCCGAGGGCGGGGACGGCGAGCGCCGCGACGAGGGCCGCGGTGAGGATTCCGCGCTGCTTTGTATTCATGCGTGTTCCTCCTGTTCCGAGATGCGAATCTTATCGTGGCCGGGTGCCGGGTCTATGTAACGGAGTGGTGGCGCTCCGACATAAGATCGGGATGCAATGAACGCGGCGCGTGCTCCCCGGCTCGATCCTCCCGTGGATCCGTCGCGTGACCACGTCCTCGGTCCTCCCCGGGCGCAGATGACGCTCGTCGAGTACGGGAGCTACTCCTGCATTCACTGCCACGCCGCGCACGAGATGATCGCGCGGCTGCGCGACCGCTTCGGCGAGGGGATGAGCTACGTCTTCCGTCACCTGCCGCTCGCCGGAAGCCGCGATGCGGTCGTCGCCGCGGAGGTGGCCGAGTACGCGGAGGCGACGGCGGGGGAGTTCTGGCGGGCGCACGACGTCCTGATGAAGCGCGGACCGCAATTCGAGCGGCGCGAGCTCGAGGGGATCGCGGCGGAGCTCGGCCTGCCGCCGCGGGAAGAGACGCAGGACGCCTGGGACGCCGCCGCGGCGCGCGTGCGCCAGGACTTCGAGAGCGCGCAGCGGAGCGGCGCGCGCGTGACGCCGACGTTTTTCATCAACGGACGTCGCTACGAGGGGGCATGGGACGAGACCGCGCTGGCCGAGGCGATGGTGCGCTCACTCGGGCATCGCCTGCAGACGGCCACGCTCGACTTCGTGAGCTGGGCGCCGTCGACCGGCGTGCTCCTGCTCGTGATGTCGATTCTGGCGATCGTTCTGACGAACTCGCCCGTGGGCGAGGCGTTCACCGCGCTGTGGGAGACGCCGTTCGGGATCGGGTTCGGCGCGGACGCATTCGCTCTCCCTCTGATCGACTGGATCAACCACGGCCTGCTGACCGTCTTCTTCCTCGTCGTCGGGCTGGAGGTCAAGCGGGAGCTCACGGTGGGGCGGCTGGCATCGCGGCGGGCGGCGGCGTTCCCGGTGGCGGCGTCGATCGGCGGCATGATCGCGCCGGCGTTGATCTATCTCGCATGGATCCGGAGCGGTCCTCTCGCGGCGGGGTGGGGATTGACGATCGCGACCGATACCGCATTCGCGATCGCCCTCATCGTCGTCCTCGGCGAGCGCGTGCCCGTCGAGCTGCGCGTCTTTCTCACGGCGGCCGTGATCGTCGACGACCTCGTTGCGATCGCCGTCGTGGCGATCTTCTACGGCGGCGGAGTCGACCTCCCGGCTCTCGGCGGCGCGGTCGCGGTGACCGCGCTGCTCGTCGCGATCAACCGCGCGGGCGTCTACAGGCCGTTGCCTTATGCGGTGCTCGGCGTCGTCCTCTGGGTTGTGCTTCACGAGGCGGGAGTGCATGCGACGCTCGCCGGCGTCGTTCTCGCCACGCTGATCCCGACGCGCCCGCCGGCGAACCTCGACGCGCTCATCGCGCAGGCGCAGACGATCATCCAGATGGAGACGGCGAGCGCGGCGGGCGGCGTGCTCCGTCACGGGCCATCGGAGCCCGCGCTGCGCGCTCTCGATGCGATCCACGACCGGATCGAGTCGCCGGCCTCGCGCGTTCTGCGGACGATCGAGCCGTGGTCGAGCTACGCCGTGCTGCCGCTGTTCGCCCTCGCGAACGCCGGCGTCGCCTGGTCGCCGGACGTCCTCGCCGGGAGGGGCGTGCTCGTTGCGGCGATCGTGACGGGGCTGGTCGTCGGCAAGCCGGCCGGCATCATCGCCGGAGCATGGCTCGCGGTCCGCTCGGGAGCCGCGGTCAAGCCGGAGGCGTACTCGTGGCGGCAGCTCGCGGGCGCGGCGGCCCTCGCCGGGATCGGTTTCACGATGTCGCTCTTCATCGCGGGGCAGGCGTTTCCGCGTCCGGGCGATTTCGCGGCGGCGAAGATCGCGATCTTCCTCGCATCGATCATTGCGGCGGTGGCCGGGGTCGCGCTCCTCGCGCGGCGGCGCCCGCCGGCGAGCGCGGAGTCATAGCTGCGATCGACGCGACGGTCCGGCCTTCGCGGCGAAATAGTAGTGATTCTCTCCTTCGTCATCCGTTTCTCCGACGAGCAGTAGCCCGGCGTCTCGCAGGAGACGAACATAGGCCTCGCGGCCGAGCGATCGCGCGGTGCGTCCGGTCAGCACGTCCGGCCACTGCCCCGTCTGCCACGGAGCCGTCATCAGGAACCGACCTCCATCCTCGAGAGCGCGCGCGACCTTCCGGATCAGGAGCGCCTGAGCCTCCGGCTCGAGCAGAAAGATGAGCCCCCACGCCACCGCGGCGTCGAACGATCCTCCGGCCAACTCGACGTCCTCGACGGCAGCACACTCCGCGGTGGCGCCGGGAAATCGCGTTCGGAAAGCCTCGATCAGCGTGGGCGAAGCGTCCACGCCGTGCACGCGGAAACCCGCATCGATGAGGACGTCCGCGATCGGTACCCCGGGACCACAACCGAGATCGAGCACGGATGCGCCGGGCGGCAGCTCTTTGGCCCACTCGCGGACGGTTGCGGCTCCGATATCGGAGCGGCCGCGTATCGCCATGAATTCTCTCGCGCGCTGCTCGTAACCGCTACTGCGGTCCGGCGGAATGGGGCCCGGCATGATTGGAGGTTACTCCGAGTCGCGCGCCGCCGCGCCACCTGTGATACTCATCCTGCTGTCGCCGTATGACCACGCCCACCGAACCTCCCGAACAACGCATCGAATCCGCGGCCACCAGCGAAGGCGTTCCCGTCTCGCCCTCGTTCGCTCCCACGCTCATGCGCGCGAGCGTGCCGGTCGAGCGATCGCTCGTCGACCGCCGCGTCCTGATGCTCTGTCTCCTCGCTCTCCTCCTCGCGCTGGTGACCGGAGTCGTCGCGCAGCTCCTCATCGCGCTGATCGATCTCGTGACGAACCTCGCGTTCCACGGCCGATGGTCGACTCGCGAGACCTCGCCCCTCGGTCATGGTCTCGGATGGCTCGTCGTCCTCGTCCCGGTGCTCGGGGGTCTCCTCGTCGGCTTCATGGCGCGCTACGGCTCGAAGGCGATCCGGGGCCATGGGATCCCCGAGGCGATGGAGCAGGTCCTGCTGCACGAGAGCCGGATTCCCGCGCGGATGACGGTCCTCAAGCCGCTTTCGGCGGCGGTCTCGATCGGAACGGGAGGACCGTTCGGCGCGGAAGGCCCGATCATCGCGACCGGAGGATCGATGGGCTCGGTCGTCGGGCAGTTCCTGAAAACGACGGCGATCGAGAGGAAGACCCTTCTCGCCGCGGGCGCCGCGGCCGGCATGGCGGCGACGTTCGGCAGCCCCGTCTCCGCGGCGCTCCTCGCGGTCGAGCTCCTCCTGTTCGAGCTCCGGCCGCGCTCGATCATTCCGGTGGCGCTCGCGTCGGTCGCGGCGACGGCCGTGCGGACCGCATGGGTGGGGCTCGAGCCGGCCTTTCCGATGCCGGCGCTCGCGCAGCCGAACGGCGCCGCGCTGACGGCCTACGTCGTCCTCGGCGCGGTCATCGGATGGCTGTCGGTCTACGTCACGCGCGCCGTCTACTGGATCGAAGACCTGTTCGAGCATCTTCCGATTCACTGGATGTGGTGGCCCGCCCTCGGCGGTCTGGTCGTCGGCCTCGTCGGTCTGTTCGCGCCGCGCACGCTCGGAGTCGGCTACTACAACATCGAAGACCTTCTCGCGGGGCGGCTGATCGGGATCGCGGCGCTGGCGCTCTGCCTGCTGAAGTTTCTGTCGTGGTCCGTCGCTCTGGGGAGCGGGACCTCGGGCGGGACGCTCGCGCCGCTGTTCACGATCGGCGGCGCCGCCGGCGTCGTTCTCGGCGGTCTCGCCGCGGGGGCGCTGCCGGAGGTCGGGATCGACGTGCGGATCTGCGCGCTGGTCGGGATGGCGGCGATCTTCGCCGGAGCGTCGCGGGCCCTGCTCGCGTCGGTCGTCTTCGCCTTCGAGACGACGCTCCAGCCGCTCGGCCTGCTGCCGCTGCTCGGCGGATGTGCCGCGGGGTATCTGGTTTCTGCGCTTCTGATGCGGAACACGATCATGACCGAGAAGCTCGCGCGCCGCGGCGTCCGCGTGCCGGCGGAGTACGCGGCGGACTTTCTCGATCTGATCAGCGTCGGCGACGCGTGCAGCGAGGACGTCGTGAGCGTGCAGGCGGACGCGCCGCTCGGAAGCGTTCGCGCGCTCCGCGATACGCATCAGGGCTTCCCGGTGCTCGACCGCGAGGGGCGCCTCGTCGGCGTGATCACGAGGCGCGACTTCCTCGACGCGCGGTGGGACGACGCGACGCCCGCCGGGGCGCTCGTGAAACGTCCGCCCGCGGTGATCTTCCCCGACAACTCCCTCCGCGAGGCGGCGGATCACATGGTGCGCGAGAACATCGGCCGTCTTCCGGTCGTCTCGCGCGAGGATCCGAGGCGCGTCGTCGGCTTCATCACGCGGAGCGATCTGCTCGAAGCGCACGAGCGGCGGCTCGCGCAGGGCCTCCGTGCACGGACCGCGGACGCGCCTGTCTGACACTCCATCACTTCTTTCTCGGGCCGACGATGCTTCCGCCGCTGTGGAACGCGATGCGGTCGACCCGTCCCGAGGCATCGGTCAGAAATTGGATCGAAACGCCCGTCAGCTCCTCGATGCGGAACAGCATGCCGCGTACCGGAACGAGCTCGTACGCGTTCCCGAGGACGACGTACTGCAGCACGCCGTCCTCGCGGAGAACGATCTCCCGATCGAGGCCGCCGACCTCGTACGTCCCGACGAACTGTTCGAGGAACGAGCGCTCCATCATCTCCGCCGGCGGCTGCTTCTCGAAAAGGACCGGCGGGACGGTCGCGTCCATGGGCACCGCGAGGGCGGAGATCTCTCCCTCGAGGTTCGTCCGGAACTGCACGCGCGCCCGGTCGAGAGCCGAGGTCCGGTCCTCGGGCGTCTGAAAGACGTCGTAGTGCCAGTGCTCGAGTGGCGCGGTGAAGCCGTTGAACGCCATCGCGAGAGCGCCGTCGTCGTGCGTGACCTCGATCGTGCCGTAGCCCGGGTCGGAGTAGCGTCCCGCGTATTCGGCGAGGACGTGGGAGGGACGGGTTCCCTCTTTGCGATCGCTGACGCCGGCGGCTTTCGCGGCGTCCTCTCCCGCGAACCCCTTTCGTTCCATCTCGGCGTATCGCTGGACGAGATTCGCGCTGGGCAGTCCGAGAAGCCGGTCGAGGATCTCGTAGGGAAGTCCGTCGCGCAGGCGTGCGGCGGAGCGGTTCGTCAGGACGACGACGCCGATCTTCTCGCGCGGAACCATCGCGACCGCGACGGCGGCGCCGGGCATGTTTCCGCCGTGCGATGCGACCTCGTAGCCGCGGTAGTTCTGCACGAAAAGCCCCATGCCGTACGACCGATAGCCGAACTCCGGGAAGATCGCCTGCGACACCGGCATCTTCGGCTGCATCATCGCGGCGACGTCCGCCGCCTGCAGGATGCGCTCTCCGTCGAGCACGCCGCCGCCGAGCATCATCCGGAGCCAGCGCGCGAGGTCGCGCGCGGTCGAGTTGATCGCCCCGGTCGGCGCCATCGCCTCGGCCGACACGAACTCTTCGCGGGAGAGATTGCGCTCGCCGTCGAGCTCGTAGCCGGTCGCGTGATCGGGATCGGCAGCGACGGTCGCGAGCGAGAAGTTCGTCCGCGTCATCCCGAGCGGCTCGAAGAGCGACGTCGTGACATGGTCCTCGTACGAGGTGCCGGCGATGCGCCCCGCGAGATAGCCGGCAGTCATGTACATGAAATTGTTGTACTGGAAGGTCGTGCGGATGTCCCTGCTGAAGGGGAAGTGGCGGAGCTTTCCATAGAGCTGCTCGCGCGAGTCGCTCGATCCGAACCAGGCGAAGTCGTGGCGGGGAAGGCCGATCCGGTGCGTGACGAGATCGCGCGTGGTCGCGTGCAGCGTGGCGTAGTCGTCGGAGAGGCGGAACTCGGGGAGGTAGTCGCGCACGGGCTCGTCCCAGTCGAGCTTTCCGCGGCGGGCGAGCGTGCCGAGGGAGGCCACGGTGAACTGCTTCGTGACCGACGCGATCGGCATCATCGTGTCGGGCGTCATCGGGAGATTTTTCTCGACGTCGCGAAGGCCGTAGCCCTCGAGCAGGACGACTTCGTCGCCGATCACGACGGCGACGGCGGCGCCCGGGATCTTCTGCTCGGCGAGCGCGCGCTCGACGAGCGCGTCGATGCCGGCGAGAGCCTTGTTCGGGTCGGGGTTCGCGGCGAGCGTGGTCGTAGCGAGGGAGAGAAGGAAAAGGGCGGCGGCGAGGCGGCGCGTCTTCATGATGAATCCTCCGGCGGTGATCTCGCCATCCTTGCGGCAGAGCTCGATTTCGTCAAGAATCGCCGGCGCCATGGAAAAGCCGAATCTTCTGCTCACCGGGAGCTCGATCATCTACTTGGCCGGCGCGATCCCGCTGCTGTTCGCGCCTGCCGAGCTCCTGGCGTTCGCGGGCGCCGCACCGACGGCCGTGGGCTCGGCGCTCCTGCAGGTCGTCGGCGCCGCGAATCTCGGCTTCGCGATGCTCGCCTGGATGACCCGCTACGCCACGATCGGAGGGATTTTCGGCCGTCCCATCGTCGTCGCGCATCTCGCGTACACGGCGAGCGCCGCGCTCTTGCTGCTTTCCGCCGTCCGCCGCGCGCCCGCGCCTCCGCTCGCCTGGGGTGCCGTCGGGATCTACGCGCTCCTCGCGATCGGCTTCGGCGCGCGGCTCCTGGGCGGTCCTTCGGGAGCCCGGCGACCGTCGCTGATCAGACGAGGCGTCGTGGCCGCTCACGGCATGTCGTAGGCGACGTCGAACGCGCCTCGAGGACCAGAGACATCAAGCTTGACAGGCCATGAGACAAAGGCCAGAGTAGCTTGATGCGAATGGCCAGCGTGACCGAGGTCAAGAACAATCTGAGCCGGTTCCTCGAGCTCGTGCGGAACGGCGAGTCCGTTCTGATCACGGACCGCGGCGTTCCGGTCGCGAGGATCGAGTCCGTCCGCGCGGAGCGGAGCGAGTCGGCAGAGCGGGCACGCCTCGGGCGCCTGGAACGCGCGGGCCTGGTTAGGAAAGGCGAGGGGATTCCGCGCAGGCTCCTGGCGCGGAAGGTCGCCGGGCTGAAGAGGGGCGCCAGCGCCGTCGACGCGCTGCTCGACGAACGGCACGAAGGCCGATGAGGTTCTGGGACAGCTCGGCCGTCCTGCCCTTGATCGTCCAGGAGTCGCCGACCAAGGAGCTGCGGGAGCTTCTCGCGGACGACCGGGACGTCGTCGTCTGGTGGGGCACCGAGACCGAGTGCATTTCCGCGTTGAGCCGGCTGGAACGCCAGAAGGATATCGCCCCGCCGCAGCTCGCCGCCGCGCTCGACCTTCTCGGCGAGCTCGCCGCGGCATGGCACGAAGTCACTCCGACGACGGAAGTCCGGGACACCGCGAAGCGCCTGCTCCGGATCCATCCGCTCACGGCGGCGGACGCTCTCCAGCTCGCGGCGGCGATCGTCGCGTCCGAGGGCGATCGTGGCTCGCTCGAGATCGTGACGCTCGACCTCCGTCTCCGCGACGCCGCCGAGCGTCAGGGCTTCGCACGCGTTTTGCCGTAGGACTCAGGTCCGATCTTCATTCCGCGGGAATGTCGACCGTGAAGCAGGCGCCGCGCGGAGCCTGATTCGTGACGCGGATGTTGCCGCCGTGCGCCTCGACGATCGCGCGAACGATCATGAGGCCGAGGCCGGCGCCGAGGTGCGCGGTCTTCTTCGATTGGAAGAACGGCTCGAAGAGGTGGGGGAGATCGCTCTCCGCGATTCCCGGGCCCGAATCGGCGACGGTGAAGCGGACGATGCGGTCCTCCGCGCGCGCTGCAACGCGGACCTTGCCCCCTTCGGGCGTGAACTTCAGCGCGTTGCCGACGAGATTCGTGAGCACCTGAACGAGGCGGTCGTAGTCGCCGGCGACCGTCGGGAGCGGCGCATCGATGTCCGCGAGAAGATCGATCTTCTTCTCGGCGGCGAGCGGCCGGTGCTCCGCGACGACTTCCTGCGCGACGCGGGCGGGATCGACGGACTCGCGCCGGATCGAGAGCGAGCTGTTCTCGATGCGCGTCACGTCGAGGAGATCCTGGATGAGCCGCTGCATGCGCCGGACCGAGGTCTGGATCGTCGCGACATGCTCGGCGCGCTCCTCGGGCGTGCTTCCGTCGAGGATCTGACTGCTCAGGGCGATGGCGGTCAGAGGCGTCCGGAGATCGTGGGAGACGACTCCGAGAATCTCGTCGCGCGACCGGACGAGGGCCTCGGCGGTCCGCCGGATCTCGCGCTCCCGCTCGAGCGCGGCCATGCGCTCGTCCGCCTCGTCCGCGAGAGCGGTGGCGGCGGCGCGGAGCTGCGTCGTGAGGCGGAGAACGGTCCATCCCGCGATGGCAGCGACGAGGACCAGCGCAGCCGAGAGCCAGACGGCGACGCGCGTCATGGACCGCACCTGCTCCCGCCGTGCGGACTGGAACCCTCCTATCTCCTCATCGAGCGCGTGGACCGCGTCGATGACCGCCGGGTACGGCTCGCGATAGATGGGCGCGTGCGGCACGGGCGCGACCACGGGCGCCAGCTCCTGCTCGGCGACATAGCGATCCACGGTCGCGCGCCAGCGGCGGATTGCCTGCACGAGGGCGGCGAAGCGCTCGCTGTCCTGAACCCCGAGCGCGCGGACATCCTTCGCCAGCGCCCGCATCGTTCTCTGCTGACCGGCGGCCGCGGTGCGGAAGTCGGCGAGATGCGCGGAATCGCCCGTCGCCGTATAACGGGTCAGGGCCGCGATCTCGCGACTCAGGTGATGATTGACGTCCTTGAGGTCCCGCCGCGCCGTGTCGGTCAACCGTTCGGTCTGCCTCGTGATCCGGTCCACGCGCATCGTCAGGAGCACGTTGACCCCGACGAGGGCGATGAGCGCGGCGAGGACGACGACGGCGGCCGCCGTCAGAGCCCTCCGCGACTCTACCGAAATCGGCATGCCCGAGGCCGCTGCAAAGAACGTACAGACCTCCCAGATCACACAGAGAGGGCCATCACAGATTACACAGATGCCCCGTCGTACTCGCGGGGGGGCGGCACCATGAGCACCGGAATGCGGCTCGTGAGCAGGAGCTCCTGCGCGACGGCGCCGAGAAGGATCCGCGGAAGGCGTGAGCGTCCCTGCGTGGCGATGCAGATCAGATTCGCCTCTTCGCGCTCGGCGATGCGCGCGATCGCGAACGCCGGCGACGCGTCATCGACGAGCTCGATCCGCACGTCGACGCGGCGCTCGGTCAGGCTCCGGTCGACCCCCATCTCCCGGAGCCCGTCGATGATGCGTTGGCGTTCGGCGGCGTTCGGTTCGGGCTGCT
Organism: Thermoanaerobaculia bacterium; assembly: GCA_050745405.1. Classification (GTDB taxonomy): domain Bacteria; phylum Acidobacteriota; class Thermoanaerobaculia; order Gp7-AA8; family Gp7-AA8; genus JBOGJQ01. The sequence continues at coordinate 39,515 of JBOGJQ010000162.1, forward strand.
CGAGGACGTGCACGATCGTGACGCGGCCGTCCGGCGGGACGAGGTTGAGCGCCCAGGCGGCCGCCGCGTTGCCCGCGGGGGAGAGGTCGGTTGCGGCGACCAGGCGCTGGAGTCGCGGAACGGGACGCCGTGCGACGATCTCGATCTGCGGCGCGCACGCGACCGTCACCGTCGCGGAACGCATCACCGAGCGCGCGACCGACGCTTCCCACGTCCGCCATTCCCGGGTCGGATGATGGCCGACGACGACGAGGTCGGCGTTTCGCTCGTCGGCGAGCCGCACGAGAGCATCCGACGGCTTCGTGACGGGGGAGACGATCGCGATCTCTGCGCCGCCGATGCGCGCAGCCGCCGCGTCCAGCTCCCGCTGGATCAGCGGCTCGACACTCGGGTGCGTCGCGTCGAGCAGGAGCGGGCCTTCGATGCCGAGGCGGTGGAAGATCTCGGGCGGCCACGCGACGTGCGCGATCGTGAAGCGGCAGTCGCCGTACGCGCGGAGCGCCGCGGCCCACGCGATCGCCTGATCCGACACGGCGGACAGGTCGCTCGCGATGACGACTTCGAGACGCCGCCGCCCCGAAACCCACTCCGCCGCGGGAAAGCCGGACCGCACGACGAGAACGGGAATCGCCGTCTGCGATGCGACCCGATCCGCGGTCGTGCCCAGCAGCCACCGACTCACGCGTCGGCTCGTCGCCGTCACGACGATGAGGCGCGCGCCCGCCGCCTCGGCCACCTGCGGAATGACTTCCCCCGCGAGTCCCCGCTCGATCCGGACGCGGACCTCTCCGTTCAGCGCCTTCGTCCGCGCGTCGAGCTCCGCGCGCGCTGCCTTCTCGTCCGCCGCGTCCCGTTCCTCGAATCCCGGAACGTGCTCGGGAAGAACGTGCAGGAGCACGAGCGGCTCTCCCGCTTTCTCTGCCAGCGTCGCAGCGATGCCCGTGCTTTCATCCGACAAGGCCGAGAAGTCCGTTCCACAGAGAATCGCCACTGGTCACCTCGTTCCTTCATCCCGAGGCGGCTGCAAAGAGCGTACAGGGCGTCAGGAGCGCCAGTCGCCGGCGGCCTCCGGCTGATACTCGATCGCCTCGATGCGGTAATGGCGAAGTCCCCCCGGGACCGCCCACTCGATGACGTCGCCGACCGAATAGCCGAGGAGCGCCGTCCCGAGCGGAGCGAGGATCGACACTTTTCCGGCGTCGGCGTCCGCGGCGCCGGGAAAGACGACCGTCACGACGCGCGAGGCGCCGGCGTCCGTGTCGGTGAGGCGGAGGCGCGTGTTCATCGTGATGACGCCGGGCGGCACCTCCTGCGATGGGACGATCCGCGCGCGCTCGATCTCGTCGAGCAGGTCCTGGATCGTGCCGCGGTCGAGCGCATCGGCCTCGTACGCGTCGACGAGAGCCAGCAGACGCTTGCGGTCGAACTCCGAGATGGTGATGGTCTTCGTCATGGAAAGTCTCCTTCTGGCGAGACGGTCTCGTCTCGCTCCGCGGTTGGTGCAATTGAGTTGGAGTTGTGAAAAGGCGCGTCGGGCGATCGACGGATCGCGAACGCGCTCAGCCCCGCATGAGGCGGGTACGGTGACCAGTGCAGGCAGGCCGGCGAGAGAACTTCATCGTCATGATCGAAGTAGGCAACGCCGATGCGTGAGAGAAAAGTCCTCCACAGAGCTTCGCAGAGAGAGAAGTCACCCCCCCACTCCTGAGTGAGCTCGCTGGCAACCACGAGCAGTAGAGTGTTTCGTTCGGAAGGGGAAACCGAGCCGCAGATTACGCAGCTTAACGCAGATTTATTTGGTGAAACGGTCGCTTTCGCGCACGAGCCGGCGAGCGTTCTTACAATGGAATGCGCCGTGCTGGACGTTCGGGATCCCGACACCTATGCGGTCATTGGAGCCGCGATGGCTGTTCATCGTGAGCTGGGCCACGGCTTTCTCGAAGCCGTTTATCAGGAGGCCCTGGAGAGGGAGCTCGAGGAACGCGCCATACCATTCGAGCAGCAGGTGCTCTTCAACGTGCAGTACAGAGGCGTTCCCCTCAGACACGTCTATCGCGCCGATCTGGTCTGCTTTGGGTGCCTGCTGGTCGAGATCAAGGCCTCACTCTTCTTGACGGTCGTGGAAGAGGCGCAGGTAATCAACTATCTTAAGGCGTCAGGACTCAAAAAGGGGCTGCTTCTGAATTTCGGGCGCCTCAGTCTCGAGCACCGTCGCCTCGTCTTTAATCTGCGTTAATCTGCGTAATCTGCGGCTCCCGTTTCCTCTTTGCGTGTCACTGTAAGGGAGAAAATGACTCCAATGATGGAGGAGGCCTGGATGGCGGATCGTGATTTGAGCGAGGGGATCGCAGCGGAGGAGCTGCGCGAGGGGGAGATGCTCGCGGGAAAGGTCGGCGAGGAGGACGTTCTTCTCGCGCGGAGCGGCGGGAAGGTCTACGCCGTCGGCGCGACGTGCACGCACTACTCGGCGCCTCTGGTCGATGGGATGCTCGTCGACGGGACCGTCCGCTGTCCCTGGCATCACTCCTGTTTCGATCTCGCGACCGGCGGGGTTCTCCGCGCTCCGGCGCTCGCGCCGCTCCCGCTCTGGAACGTCGAGGAGCGTGACGGGCGCATCGCCGTCACGGGACCGGCCGAGGCGCCGCGTCCGGTGCCGGCCGCGGGGCCGGAGAGCGTCGTCATCATCGGAGCCGGAGCCGGCGGGACGAACGTCGCCGACACACTTCGCCGCGAGGGCTACGAAGGGCGCATCCTCCTCGTCACCGGCGAGACCGACCTGCCGTACGACAAGCCGAATCTCTCGAAGGATTATCTCGCGGGACACGCGCCCGCGGAGTGGCTCCCGCTCCATCCGGAGGAGTACTACCGCGAGCAGCGGATCGAGCTGCGGCTCGGGTCGCGCGTGACGGCGATCGATACGGGCGCGAAGCAGATCGCGACCTCGTCGGGCGAGCGGATTCCTTACGGCGCGCTGGTCCTCGCGACGGGCGCGTCGCCGCGACGCCTCGACATCGAAGGGGCGTCGCGGGTCCAGTATCTCCGTACGCGCGCCGACGCGGAGCGTCTCGCCGGCGAAGCGGCGAAACCGCGCCGCGTCGCGGTGATCGGAGCGAGCTTCATCGGCCTCGAGGTCGCCGCCTCGTTCCGGGAGAGAGGATCGGAGGTGACGGTCATCGGACCCGAGCGAACGCCGCTCGAGCGGCCGATGGGGGCCGAGGTCGGGACGCGCATCCGGCGGATCCACGAGGCACACGGCGTGACGTTCCGGCTCGGCACGCGTCCCGTGCGCGTCGACGCGGACGGCGTCGTCCTCGACGACGGGTCGAAGGTCGACGCGGATCTGGTCGTCGCCGGGATCGGTGTGACGCCCGACATCGAGCTGGCGCGCACCGCCGGGATCGCGACGGCCGACGGCGTCCTCGTCAACGAGTATCTCCAGGCCTCGGCTCCCGACGTCTGGGCCTGTGGCGACATCGCCTGCTGGCCCGATCCGCGGACGGCGGAGCCGCTGCGCGTCGAGCACTGGGTCCTCGCGGGACGCCATGGACAGACCGTCGCGCGGAACATTCTCGGCCGCCGCGAGCCCTTCGACGGGGTGCCCTTCTTCTGGAGCGCGCACTACGACGTCGTGATCTGTTTCGTCGGCCGCGCGGCGGGATGGGACGCCGTCGAGATCGACGGCTCGCTCGAGGCGAACGATGCCACCGTCGTCTACCGCCGCGGCGGGGAGGTCGTCGCGGTCGCGACGATCGGCCGCGACCTGGCCAGCCTCGAAGCGGAGCTGTCGCTGGAGGCCTAAGCCGACTGCCGCTCGTCCGCCGCTTCGTCGAACGAAATCACGACGAGTGTCTGATCGTCCTCGGGAGGACGGTTTCGCGTGAACTTCTTGACCGAGGCGAGGAGCGCCTGCCGGATGTCGGCGGCGCTGCGGGTGCCCGCGTCGAGGAGCACCTTCTCGAAGCGGTCGAATCCGAACGGCTCGCCATCATCGTCGAGCGCCTCGATGAAGCCGTCGCTGTAGAGGATCAGGCGATCGCCCGGCGCGAACTGGACGAACTCCTCGCGAAACGGATCGCGCCGGCGGACGCCGAGAGGGAAGCCCCAGGACGAGAGCGCGACGAGACGCTTTTCCGCGGCGCGATAGACGTAGGGGTCGAGGTGGCCCGCGGACGCGAAGCGGAGCGTCTGCGTTTCCGGGTCGAGGACGCCGAAGAAGAACGTCATGAGCATCCGCTTCGGCGCGGTCTTCATCACCGTCCGATTCAGGACGCTCATCACAGTCGTCGGCGTCGGATCGTGGTCGACCTGGACGAGGAGCGCGGCCTTGGTCATCGCCATGACGATGCCGCTCGTGAGGCCGTGACCGGCGACGTCGCCGAAGGCGATCGCGACGCGGCCCTGCGGGAGCGTGAGGAAGTCGAAGTAATCGCCGCCGATCTCGGTCGCGGCTCGGTAATGCGAGGCGACCGTCGTGCCGGGGACGCACGGATCGGCGAGCGGGAGGAGCGCCGCCTGGATCCGGTTCGCCGCATCGATCTCGGCTTTGACGCGCTCCCGCTCGATGATCCGGCGGACGTGAGGCGCGAGGTCTTCGTACGCGTAGGCGACGCGCCGCCGGGTCGCGATGCCGATCAGGGCGATGGCGGCGAGCAGGGCGCTCGGGACGACGAGCGCCGCCAGGGCCTGCTGCTCGACCTCTCCCTCCGCGGCGCGGATGAAGGGAACGAACGTGATCAGCAGACTCGCGCCGGCCATCGAGATCGCCGCGGCGAGAAGGTCCCAGGAAAGGAAGACGACCGTCGCCGCGAGAGCGCCGCCGAAGCCGAACGCGATCGCCAGCGTCACCGGCTCGATCGGCACGCGCGGCATCAGCCAGACCGCGCCGAGGAGGAGGACGAGAACGATGCCGAGCCAGAGCATCCGTCGCCGGTTCGACCACGCGAGGATGAACAGGAACGCGACCGCGGGCAGCATGATCGCCTCGAGCAGCGCGAGCAGCACCGGCGTGAGCGCGCCGCCCGCGGAGCCGACGATGAGGGTCTGCAGATCCGTCATGGCGGGCCATGCCCACCCGGCTACGATCGGAACGGCGCCGACGCCGAGGGCGAACGCCGCCACGGCGGGCGCAGTCAGAAATCCCGCGAAAAGCGACTCGCCGACGGTCGCGTTGAACGGATGCCGCCGCAACAGCGCATCGAACGAGGCGAGCTTCTCGCCCCACCGCTCCCGCGCGAAGCTCTCGCCGACGGACCAGGAGAGAAACACGAGGAGCGACAGGGGGACGTCGAGAAAGAGGAACTTGAACCCGATCTGCGCCAGAGCCGTGAGGCGCGCGTCGAGGCCTCCGAATCCGGTGTTGACGGAGAGCTCCTTGTACATCAGAAGGTCCGACACGGTGAAGAGGACCACGGCGATTCCGAACAGGAGCGCACCGATCCCGACGCCGACCTCGCCCGCGTGATACTTGCGCAGGAAGATCACGATCAGGAGAAGGAGGAGCGCGAGTGCGACGACGAAGAAGCCGAGCGTCGAGGCGATCCCGCCGCCGGTTTCGAAGCGGAACGCGCTCGCGTCGAGGTACTCCTCGATGAGCACCCATCCGGCGAGCTCATCGCCGATGAAATAGACGCTCACGTAGAGCGCGACGCGGCCGGTCGGGAAGTCGGTCGGCACGCGGTAGCGGAAGACGTGATCAGTGCGCGTCCGGAGGACGTTCGGCCGGACCGACTCGAGCTCGGGATTGGGCGCGCCCGGCAGGCCGCGCGCGACGAGAGCGTCGGCCCGCGGCCGCAGCGACGCCGCGTCCGGATGCGCGCCCTCGTACTCGCCGGGCGCCATCCGCCGCGCGCCGACCACGCGCCCATCGACGCCGACGATCACGAACCCGTATGGAGTGAACTTCTCCTGCCCGGGACGGAAGTAGGTCGCGCGGAACCCCGCGATGCGCGGCCCCACGGCCGGGTCGTCCGCGGCACGACGCCGCAGCGCCGGATCGTCGCGGTATTGCCCTTCGAGGATCGGAGCGGCCTCCCAGCTCAGGACCGGCCACGCCTCGTCGACGGGAATCCCGATGTCCCGCGCCGCCTCGTCCGCGATCCGCCGCGCCTCGGCCCGCGTGATGGACAAGCCGTGGGGCTGCGGCGCCTCGAACAGGGGAAAAAGAAAAAAGAGAGCGAGTGCGCCCAGAACGAATGCGCCACCCGTCGCGACTCGTCGTCTCATGCGGCGAGGCCCATGATAGGGGATCGGACCATGTGTCTCGAAGGATATACGCGCCGGGCGAGCGGAAGTTCGAATTTGGTGGTCAGTCCTATGTCCTATACGTCCTATACGTCCTATTGGTCCTATGAAAGATGGGACAAATAGGACGTATAGGACCAATAAGACGAATAGGACAATTAGCACCGGAGGCCGGGCGGGATTCTTGCTCGGCGCCAGCGGCGTGACCTTCTACCTGAACCGCACTCTCGCGTCGGGAGCGATCCGCTTCAGCGTCGGGGAACGCACCTCCGATCCGCATGCCGGCGCCGAGGGTCTGAGCACGGGCGCCTCGGGGGAGTATCTCCACCTCCGGAACGAAGCTCTTTTCTTTTCGGACGCGGGCGAGCGGCAGCGTGGGGAGCTCGACGCCCTCGGCGCCGTCGCGAAGCGGGAGGACATGCTCATCCCGTTCTGGGGCTGGCTCTGCGTCGGATTCGGAGCGCTTCTCCTCGTCCTCGGGCCGCTCGTGGTGATGAACAAGGGCTACATGAGCGGGTGGGTCGAGGCGGGCGCCGGCGTCGCGCTCATCGCGCTGCCGTTCGTCGTGACGTTGAAGAAGCGGCGAGAGGCGCGCGTGCGAAGGACGCGCGAGCTCGCCGAGATGGAGGCGGCGGAAAGGGAGCTGCGGCAGACCGCCGGCGCGTTCATCGATCGCGTCGCGGCGCTCCGATCGGCGAACGACGAGACGGCTCTCGACCCCGTGCGCCGCGCGCGCGAGGCGAGGGAGATCCCGTACGAGCGGACACGCCCCGCGGCGTGCGCGGCGGTGCGACGCGTCGGATTCGACGCTTTCGCGGCGGGCGACGCGGATCCGCGCCGCGTCGCGCGCGCAATCGACCTCGCCGCGGACGCGTGCGGCCTCACCGAGGAGGACGCGCGCGCGATCCGGCTCTCGATCGTTCAGAAGGCGTGGTGGCATCTCCTCGCCGATGATCGCCTCTCGCCCGCGCGCCGCGCGCGCCTCGAAGAGCTCCGTGAAGCCCTCGGCATCCCCGAGAACGACGTCGCGACCGAGCGACGTGCCGCGGACGAGTTCGAGCGCCTTCAGGGCGTCGGCCCGCGTTCCCTCCCGAAAGCAGAGTGCCGGGTGCGGCTGCGTCCTCTCGAGACCTGCGTCCACGTCACCCACGGCAGCGTCACGGAGCCGCGGGTGCGGCGCGTGCTCGAAGCCGACGGAACGCGTCGGCGCGAGGAGCACTGGGAAGAGCGGCCGGAGGAGGAAGTCACCGTGACCACGCAGCGGGTCGTCGCGACCGACGGGAAAAAGTTCGAGATCGACGTCCGATCCCTCTGGGACGTCGAGGTCGACGCTGACCTCGGCATCATCGCTCTGGTCGAGGGAGGACCCCGGCGGCGCGCGCGCTACCTGCGCGTTCCGGATGCGATCTACACGGCGGGTGTGATCCAGGCCGCCGCGACGGCACCTCTCAAACCGAAGGGACTCGTCTGAAGTCGACGTTCCGTCCTCAGCGGAGAGGAGCTGGCCGAAGGCGGCGACGACCTCTCCGGCGCCGAACTCGCCCAGGCTCTCGGCTCCACTCGATCGCGCGAGGTGGTGTACAACCCCGACGTGCCAATCGAGACGTTCGACTTCATCGTCACCGACGAGTGTCATCGCTCGATCTACAGTCTCTGGCGCCCGGCACTCGAGTAATTCGACGCCTACGTCATCGGCCTGACGGCCACCCCGGCTCCTCAGACGATCGCGTACTTTCACCAGAACCGCGTCGCCGAATACAACCATGAACGCGCGGTGGACCGACGGAGTCAACGTCGGCTACGACGTCTATCGCATTCGCACGCGCGTGACCGGTGGCGGCGGAACGATCGAGAAGGACCTGCTCATCGACCCCGGCGCTCGCCCAGCGGGAAGCCCCACGATGTGGGATTCGCATGAATACTCACAGTCATCACGGGCGCTCAACGCGCCTAAAAAAGACATCGTGAAGTGGAAGGCGGCGCGACCCCGCTGGAATCCGTTTGGTGTAAGTGGACCTGTATAGATGAATATTGCCGTTTGAGTCAGGTGTAGCGTCGACGGAGTAATTGAGGTCGAGCGCCGTTATCCCAAAGCGATGAATTGGTCCAATCTCTCGATTTTCACTGACTCCGTTGTGGTTCGCGTCGACCCATATCTGCAGACGCGCCCAAACTGAGTCGTCCGCCGTGATCATCGCGTCGCCATTGCCACCATTCTGAGGTTCATCGCAAGCAGATAGGGCAGCGAAGCCGTCTGTAGCCACTGTTCCGTCAGGCAAAACGGTACCTATGCCAAACAACTCGCTCCCATTGTCAACAGTCCCATTCTTATTGATGTCAGTCCACAGGAATCCCTCGAAGGTTGTGGGATCAGTCCACGTCAGAAGTTCCGTAGCCCCATCCCCATCGAGATCAAACGGCACAGGCTCATCGAAGCCGGTGGTTTGGATTCCATCGTCGTTCAAATCGAGAATGAGCGGTGAATCAGCGTCATACTCTTCCTCATGAGGATGTCCCGAGTTTAGTTGAAAAGGGAGATGGCGGTTCCTTTCGCCGGATCGTACGATTCGGCTGAGTATGAAAGGAGAACCGCCATGAGAAGAGGGTATCAGAAGAGGAAGTCGAGCCGATCC
>JBOGJQ010000163.1:0-2014 GCA_050745405.1 Thermoanaerobaculia bacterium
TCGTACGCCCGCGCCTCGAGGTGGTGGCGGCGGAGACGGTCGCCGACGGAGATCGTCGTGCCGAACGGCGCGCGATTGCTGGATCCCACGCGCTCGCCGTCGAGCCAGTAGTCGACGCGGACGACACGCCGGTCGCGGACGGCGACTTCCACCGGGAGCTCGCCGACGAGCGGCGCGGGCGGGGTCAGGACGAGGAGGTCTTCCGGGTCGGAGCGGAAGCCGGCGAGCTCGAGCGCCGTCGAGCGCAGAAGCGTGCCGCTCTTCGCCCGCTCGAGCACTCGCGCGAGCGTCGCGATCTCCTCGCCGTGCGCGGCGCTCCACCGCCAGATGTCGACGAGCGAACGAAGAGCCTCCGCCTCCACCTCGAGGTTTGCCGGCACGGCGAGGATGCGCCGGAGGCGGGCCGCCGGGTTGTCGACCCTGCCGCCGCTCCGGAGCAGCCTCTCGGCCTCCGCTTCGGCGATCTCGATTTCGGCTCGCTGCGCCCCGGCGGCGTCGCCAGCGGCCGTGGCGACTTCGAGCGCCTTCTCGAAGTGCTCGAGTGCGGGTTCGGTGCGCCCGATCGACCGGAGCCCGGCCGCCATCTCCATGTGCCCTTCGTAGGGCCGCCCCCCGGCTATGGCCTCGGCTCCGTCGAGGAGGTCCGCCGTCGCGGCGCGAAAAAAGCCGAGATTTGCGGTCAGCAGGGACGGCCCCGCGAAACCGACGGGCGCGAGCGGCGTCCTGTCCGGATGGAAGATCCAGAGGCCAACCGCGGGGGAGTTCGCCTCCCCCGTCGCGCTCACCAGCGGCGTGCGCAGCGGGACGAAATCCGCCAGGACTTTCTCGACGCCCGGGTCGCGGAGCGTCGTCTCCTCATACGCGGGGCAGGGGCGGCATTCCGGCGAGACGGCGAAGACGACGACGAGCTTCCGCTCGCGCCAGGCGCGCTCCGAGGCGGCGGCCCAATCCCTCTCCCACTGGAGCGACGGCGTGGCCGTCTGGGCGGCGAGGAGAGCGGCGAGGAGGGGAATCGCGAGGAGCATGGGGGAGACCGGAGTGTACCGGCTTGACGGGGACGGTGGAGCGGGGTAGGCGGTGACGGTTCCGTGAAGGCGAGCGGAATAGCGGCCCGAGGGGAGGCGTTTGCGTCAAGGCTTCAAGCGCTGTTTCCTGGAGGACACGACGTGTACGCAGTCATCCGCACTGGCGGCAAGCAGTACCGGGTAGAGGAAGGATCGCGGCTCCTGGTGGAGCGCGACGTTCTCGGCCGGGTCGAGGGCGAGAAGGTCCGCCTCGGCGACGTGCTCATGATCGGCGGGGATTCGCCGAAGGTCGGAGCGCCGCTGGTCGAGGGCGCCAGCGTCGAGGCGACGGTGATCCGCGAAGTCCGCGGCGAGAAGATCGTCGTGTTCCACAAGAAGCGCCGCAAGAACCACACGAAAACCAAGGCCGGCCACCGGCAGGATCTCGTCGAGATCCGCGTCGACGCGATCAAGCGCTGAGCCCGGCAGGAGATTCGACATGGCTCACAAAAAAGGACAGGGCTCGTCGCGCAACGGCCGCGATTCGCAGCCGAAAATGCTCGGCGTCAAGCGCTTCGCCGGCCAGTTCGTGACCGGCGGCTCGATTCTGGTTCGGCAGCGCGGCACGCGGTTCAACGCGGGCGAGAACGTCGGCATGGGCCGCGACCACACGCTTTTCGCGAAGATCGACGGCCGCGTCGAGTTCCGCGACAAGGGCCCCAGGGGACGCTTCATCAGCGTCGTCCCGGCCGAGAGTTGACGCGAGAGCTATCGAGTTGGCGAGCCCCCGGGGAAGCCCGGGGGTTTTTTGTTGATCGGAAACTCGTACCTAGTAGCTGGTAGCTGGTAGCTAGGTAGGATCTACTATTACTAGCTACTAGCTACTAGCTGTGATGTCCCAGGACGTTGTTCTCACAAAAGAGTTGTCCATCCAGGTGGCTTCAGCCAATCTGAAAGCTCTCAAACGAACAGGTTGGCGGGAAGGTGCCGGGATGGACGTGCACAAGAAT
>JBOGJQ010000164.1:0-1384 GCA_050745405.1 Thermoanaerobaculia bacterium
GCGAGAAGGCCGCCCGTGCGGACGACGCGCGCGAGCTCGTCCGCCCACGCGCTCCGGTCCGCGGGACCGAGGCGGATGAACGCCGTCGCGGCGAACGCCGCGTCGAACGTTTCGCCGGGCCACGGCAGAGGCGGCGCATTCTCGATCGTCGTGAAGTGAACGCGCGGGAGGGCCTTCGTCGCCCATTGGACGGCGCGCTCGTCCCAGTCGCACGCGTGGATCTCCCACGCGGTGCGCGTCAGGTGCCGCGCGACGCGCGCCGGACCGGCGCCGAAATCGAGCACGCGCGCCGAAGCGGATGCCGCGAGGCCCGCGCCGTCGAAGACGCGCTCGATCGCGAGAGCCGCGCGCCGTCCCGCGGTGAGGTACTCGTCGACCCACGGCGTGATCTGCGTCGCGGCGAGGAGCTCGCGCGGCGGGAGAGGAGTCGAGACGACGGCGCGCCGCAGCCGGTCCGCGACGTTCCTGCGCGCGAGGCCGAGCGGCGCGCGGACGCCGTAGGGAACGAGACGGTGGTAGATCGACTTCGCGCTCAACGGGCGCGCATTGTACGCTGCGCGCGCATGAGCGAAGACGTCGGCATCGATCCGCGCGAGCGCGAGCTCGAGCCGCTCGACCTCGGTGCTCTCTTCGGCAACGATCACCCGGTCATCCTCGAGATCGGCTCCGGGAAGGGGCGCTTTCTCGTCGAGCACGGGCGGGAGCGCCCCGACCACAACTTTCTCGGAATCGAGAAGTCGCTCCACTACTACCGCCACATCGTCGACCGGATCGTCCGCCGCGGCATCCCGAACGTCCGCGTGATCAACTACGACGCGGCTCCGGTCATGGAGCGGCTCCTTCCGCCGGACAGCATCAAGGAGATCCACATCTATTTCCCGGATCCCTGGCCGCGGCCGCGCGAGCGAAAGCGGCGGATCATCCGCCCGGAGATCGCGCGCGCGATGGAGCGCATCCTCCGCCCCGACGGGATGGGGTGGTACGTGACCGATCACCGCGACTACTTCGAAGCCGCGGCGCCCGTCCTCGCGGAGGTCTTCGAGACCGAGGCGGGGGAGATCGTCCACGACCCGCCGCGCACGAACTACGAGGCGAAGTATCAGCGCGAAGGGCGGCCGATATTTCAGGTGCGGTTCTGGAAGGCGTCGCCAGTCGGGCGCTAGTAGCAAGTAGCTAGTAGCTAGCTGGTCGCTAGTTGTTCGGTCGTTGGCGCGACCCCAACAAAGGCGTCGTCACGCCGCTCGCTTCTAATGACACGGAGCTGTCATCCCGAGCGGTAGCGAGGGATCTGGTCGGGTGGGAGCGGAGGATCTCGCGCGCCCGACCCCCAGAGACGATGAGTAGGCCGGCCTCCTAAACGGCGTCACGGTATCGTGCGCCCATC
>JBOGJQ010000165.1:0-1266 GCA_050745405.1 Thermoanaerobaculia bacterium
CATGCCGGGGATGACGTGCGAGTGCATCGGGTGGAAGTTGTCCCCGGGACCGTAGAGGTTCGTCGGCATCGCCGAGATGAACCGCTTGCCGTACTGCCGCTGGTAGTGCTCGCAGAGCTTGAGCCCCGCGATCTTCGCGATCGCGTACCCCTCGTTCGTCGGCTCGAGAGGCCCCGTGAGCAGGGAGCTCTCCTTCATCGGTTGCTCCGCGTGCTTCGGATAGACGCACGAGCTGCCGAGGAAGAGGAGCTTTTCGGTTGCGTACTGCGCGGCGGCGTGGATGACGTTCGTGGCCATCAGCAGGTTTTCGTAAAGGAAGTCGGCCTGCTGCGTTGCGTTCGCCCAGATGCCGCCGACGCGCGCCGCGGCGAAGAGGACGTATTCGGGGCGTTCGTTTTCGAAGAACGCGTGGACGGCGCGCTGGTCGAGGAGGTCGAGCTCCGTCCGCGGCTTCAGCAGGAGGTTGGTGTGGCCATTCTTCTGGAGATTGCGGACGATCGCGGAGCCGACGAGGCCGCGGTGGCCGGCGACGAAGATCTTCGAGTCGGAGCGCATGGGTCGCGCCTATTGTGACAGATGAGAAAGCGGCAGCTGGCGCTGCCGCACTCCAAAGGCGCCCGGCCTACACGGGAGGTTTCGGCGTCGTGGTCAACCGCCGCTTCAGCGGCCGCCGAGCAAGCGCACGAGGCCTTTTCGGCCGACGCGTCGCGCGGCGCGCTCGTCCGCGGTCAGCCAGACGCCATCGGTCAGCGCGGCGAGCGCAACGTACGTCGCGTCATAGCCGGAGAGCTTCGACGAAACGGCATACTCCGCGGCGAGCGCGAGCAGCTCGTGGCCGGCGGCTACCCTGGCGATACCGAGCCGCTCCAGCAGAGTCATCGCTTCCACGACGGCGGCAGCCGTGGAACCGGGGAGACGGCAGAGCACAGCCAGGATCTCATGAAAGAAGAGCTCGGGGACCACGACCTCGGAAGGGTTCTCCTGAATCGTGTCGAGAACCTCCATGGCCTCGGCCCGGAGCGGCTCGCCCGGCACGAACCACTTCAGCGCGACCGAGGCGTCGAGGACGACGATCACGAACGCAGCTCGCGCAGCAGATCGAGCGTCGTCTTTTCCGCCGGGCGGGAGAACGCCATTTCACGGATCCGGCGAACGACCTCACGCCGCTCCTCGTCGGCCGTGACATCGACGAACCGCTCGCGATAATCAGCGAGGCTGATGAGCACGGCCGCCGGTTCCCCACGCCTCTCGACGAGGACCGGATCG
>JBOGJQ010000166.1:0-10155 GCA_050745405.1 Thermoanaerobaculia bacterium
CGTACGGGAGCGTGTACCGGCCGCAGGAGGCCGGCGGCGGAGGCGAGCACGGCTCGCTCGGGCGCGCGGGCGGAGGGGTCGTGCGAATCACGGCGGACGCGCTCGTGGTCGACGGTGCGATCCGCGCGAACGGAACGGACGCGCAGAGCTGGCGCGACTCGCGCGGAGGGGCGGGCGGGTCGGTCTGGATCAGGACCAGAGCGTTCGAAGGATCCGGATCGATCGAAGCGCGAGGAGGCCATGGCGACGAGACCTCGGGAGGGGGAGGCGCCGTGGCGGTCGAGTACACGGAGCTCTCGACGCGATTGCCCGGATACGTGGTGCATTCGGGCACCGACGGGTTACGCGCCGGAGCGGGAACGGTGTGGGTCCACGGTCCGGCGTCGATCTACGGAGATCTGCGCATCGACAACGCCGGACAGAACGGACAGCCGACGGAGCTGCCATCGCTCGGAAGCGGTGTGACCCAGGCGGGAACCGGCGGGGAGAAGCTCGTCACGGATCGGGCGGCGATTCCGGCGTACTTCGTCGGGCACTGGGTCGAGGTGCGCGCGCCGGACGAGACGCTACGCGGGCGGTGGCGGATCGCGAGCATCGAAGGAGGCGCGATCACGTTGGCGCCGAATGGTGCGGAGGTCATCGGCGTCTCGGTCGGCGATTCGTGGACGGGGATTTACCGGTTCGATTCGGTGGATGCAGTCGGCGGACCGCAGAAACTGGTGAGCAATGACCCGATCGTCGTTGGGGCGGAGAGCGCGATCGAATTGTCGGGTCCAACGGGCGCGGGACAGTATCTCGAGTTGACGACACCGATTGCGGCCGAGAGCGTGACGGTGACGGGGAACGTCGCCGTGGCAGGCGTCGAAGCGCACGATCTGACCATTCGCGACGGCACGCTCGCGCATGCGGCCGGAGCCGCGGAGACGTTCCGGATCGCGCTCAGCGGAACTCTGACGATCGGACCGACGGGAGCGATCGACGTGAGCGGGCGTGGATTCCGGCCGGGGCAGACGTATCCCGGGGCGACGCCGCCGGGATCGATGAGTGCCGGAAGTCACATGGGCATCGGCGGCGTGCGGGGGCCGCCGGCGGCGAGCACGTACGGGAGCGTGTACCGGCCGCAGGAGGCCGGCGGCGGAGGCGAGCACGGCTCGCTCGGGCGCGCGGGCGGAGGGGTCGTGCGAATCACGGCGGAGGCGGTCGTGGTCGATGGCGCGATCCGCGCGAACGGAACCGATGCGCAGAGCTGGCGCAACTCGCGCGGAGGGGCGGGCGGGTCGGTCTGGATCACGACCAGCGCATTTGAAGGATCCGGATCGATCGAAGCACGAGGAGGTCATGGCGACGAGACCTCGGGAGGCGGCGGCGCGATCGCGATCGAGTACACGCGGGCGGCGACGCGTCTGCCGAGCTACGCCAACCACTCGGGCACCGACGGCGTCCGTGGTGGCGCTGGGACCGTGTGGATTCACGGGCCCGGCTCCGTGTACGGCGATCTGATCGTCGACAACGCGGGACAGGCGGGGCAGCCGACGCGCCTGCCGTCGCTCGGCTTTGGCTATGCCGCGATTGGATCGAGTGGTGCCACGCTCCTTACCGACCTCGCAACGATCATCCCTCAGTTCTTCACAGGCCACTTCGTCGAGATTCGCGATACCGATCGGGTTTTGAAGGGTACGGGCCGCATCGCCGCGATTGATGGACGGACGATCACGCTCGAACGAATCGGAGGCGAGACGTTCGATATCCGTCCCGGTGATTCGTGGCGAGGTGCCTATCACTTCGACTCGGTCACGCTTTCTCATGCGAATCTCGAGTCGCCGGATCCGTTGCGGCTCACGAGTCCTGCAGTCCTGGGGCCCGCCTCGAAGCTCGTCGCTGCGAATGAGGCGCCGCCGCTGCTGGACCCGGCTCTGGTCGCGATCGTCAGTGCGACGGTCGGTCCTTCCGTCATCGGACAAGCCGAAGCGGTGCTGGATCCAGATGCTCCTTCGACGGTAACCGTGAGAAACGACAGGACAGGGGCCGAATCGAGAGGCGTCGTCTCTTCGGATGGATCGTTCGTCGTCGCGATCAGCGGTGTCGCCGGCGACTCGATCTCGCTGCGAGCAACGGATGGGCATGTCTTCGCCCTCGAGTCACCCTGGATCCTCCTGGGGACGCTGCCGGCGTCGACACCGGATTCGATCCGTCTCGATCGCTCCGTCTGGGGCGTCGACGGAGGGTTCCGGGCCCGGACTGTCGCGCGCGACGGCTCGATCATCGCAGTCGCAGCCTATCCGGTCGACGGTACGGGGAGCTCGAGCCGCGTCGTGATCCTCGACGTCTCGAATCCTGCGGCTCCCGTCGTCCGGAGCACGCTCGCGGGAACGGGAGCGGTGCGCGACCTCGCAGTTCACGGCGGGTGGGCGTTCGTCGCAGCGGATCGGTTCTGGGCGATCGACCTCACCGGAGCGGTTGCGGCGCCCGTATACACGACCGACACGTGCGGACGCGAATACGCACTTGCTGTCTCGGGTGGGTACGCGTTCGCTGCCGAGGCGGACTGCAGCTCCAGCAATGTCATCTACGTCTACGATGTCTCGACTCCGGCTGCTCCGCGCTACCTGTATTCCAAGTCAGTCGGAAGCTATACGCCTTTCGCATTCACCGATCTCCTCGCACTCGGCACCGATTGGCTCATCGCGCTCAGTCCGAATCGCCCGAACAACGTCGGTCACGATCTGATCGTGATCGACCGGCGGGATCCGAACGACCTCAGGAAAGTCGCCGAGCTCGAGATCGAGAATTTCGATGCGTTCCGCGGCGTCTTCGACGGCGACGTTCTGTGGGTCATCAGCCGGGCCTCATCCGAGGCCGCTACCATAGATCTGTCGGATCCCAAGGCGCCGACCCTGATCGCGCGGGCATTTGCCGGAGCGGAGCCGAACGGAATCACAGTAGGCGGCGGGTACGCCGTAATCGCCGCCGGGGGGTCGGGCCTCGTCGCGTTCGATGCGAGTGACCCGACGCTGCTCACGCGCGCGGGCACACTCGCCATGACCAACCCGGCGTGGGACGTCACTGCCTTCGCCGGGTCCCTCTGGGTCGCCGACGATCAGGGCATCGCGATCGTGCCCGTCGACATCGCCCCCGTCGTCGACTCGACACGAATCCTCGTCGAAGTCACGCCGACGAGCGCGCTCGTACGAGGGCTGCCGCTGGCGATTACGGGAGGATCGATGCCTACGGTCGAAGTGAACGGCCCGGCAGGAGTCTCTGCGATGACCTCCGTGGCCGGCGACGGCTCCTTCGCCGTGACGATTGACGCGGAACCGGGTCAACACCTCGTCCTCACGATCCGAGACGGCGACGGCCGGTCGCAATCCCTGACGCTTACGGTGCCCTTCGCGGCATCCGTCGACGTCATGAACGCGACTCCCGCCGAGGCGGGAGGAGACTCGAGCTATCGTGCGCGCGCGCTGGCGTCCGGCGATGGTCGCATTGTGGCCACGACGGGGTCGCATTTCGGGTCGTCCGTGCCCGTGAGCGACAAGGCACTCCTGTTCACGCTTCCGAATGCTTCCGCGGCGGCGAGCGTCGCGTCGATTCAGACGACCGCCGGCGGTCTGTATGAATCCGCACTCTTTGACGAATGGGCATTGGCCGTAGGGAACCGCCTGGTCTCGTGGAGCCTCGGGACCACGTCGCCGACTCTCATGAGCGGCGACGTCGACCCTGTCGGGATCGAGCGCGCGGTGGCTGTCGTTCCGGGCTACGCCTTCACCGCGGAGGGAGACGGCGCCAACGATGGCCGTGTCTTCACATGGGATCTGAGCAGCCCGTCGTCGCCGCGGCAGATCGGCGCCGCTGGCCTCGCGGGAGCGTCCGGGGTCAACTTCGTCGCGCTCGTCCCCGCGGAGCCGTCGCTGCTCATCGCGATTTCTCCGAGCAGACCCGGCGGAATGGATCGGGATGTCACGATCATCGATCGATCGAATCCGGCCGCTTTGGTTCGCCTCGGTCTGCTCGGCATTCCGGACTTTGACGCCGTCGACGCTGCCGTCTTCGGCGCGACGATCTACGTCGTCGGTCTCGATGCCGGCCTCGCGATCGTCGACATCTCCGATCCCGCCGCCCCACGTCTCCTCGTCACGCTCGATACACCAGGGATTGCTCGCGCCGTCGCTGTCTCCGGTCCGGACGAAATCGTCGTCGCGGACGGAGGAGGACCCGGACTCACGTTCATCGACGTCGCCGATCGCACGCGGCCCATCATCATCGGGACTCAGCCGCTCGTCGGAAATGCTACGGACGTCCGTGTGATCGGGAAAGACATCCACGTCGCGACCGACCATCACGTGCAGATCGTGCGTCGGCCATGACGAATGCCCTGACCTTCCATCGACGATCCGAGGAGAGCCTGTGATTCTCATTCGACTATCGAACATCTGGCGGCTGATCTCGAGGACCGTGATCGTCCTCGTTGCGCCTGTTGCATTAGGTCAAGTCACCGGTGTCGAGCTGGACGAGGATTTTCAGTCGTATGGCTTGCAGGCGAATGTCCCCGGATGGATCGACGCAGCGATCGGGAAGTCGAAACCGGAGGCGAAGGGCCTCTACAAGACCTGGCCCGATACGCTCGACGAGACGAACGTCGTCTACGGAACGCGGCAGTCTTCAGGGATGCCCTCCGGTACGAACCCGCGCATCGGCACGTTCTCCACGCTCGCCGACCGGACGTTCTCCGGCGAAGGTCGCTTCGAATATTTCGGACGCCTCCTTCGTACGAACGCGGACACCCGCATCGGCCTCTCGTTCTTCTCGTTCTATCCCGAGGAGGACCGCTATTACCTCGTGGGTCTGTGGTCCCAGCCGGGGACCAGCAGGCTCACGATGCAGCTCTTCACCTTCGGCGGCGGCGCGCTCGTCGGCACGCTCGACTCGAACGTCACGCTCGAGCCGGACCGGTGGTACCGCTTCCGGATCCAGGCGGACGCCGTCGATGGGGAGACGCGCGTCCGCGCGCGCTTCTGGCCGGACGGCGACCCGGAGCCGCAGGCGTTCCAGATCGAGGCGACCGATTCCTCCGCGAGCCGTTTGACGTCAGGACGCATCGGCATCTGGTCCGCCGTGAAGGGCGATGCCTACGTCGACGACCTCCACGCGAAGTCGCCCGTCGATCACACCCCGCCCGCCATCGCGTTCTTCGAATCGAATGATCCGATCGAAGAAGGAGAAGGGTTCAACCGCGACATTGTCCCCGAGATCCGGATCACCGACGATCTATCGACGTTCACCTTCACCGCGACGCTCGACGGCCAGCCGTATTCTGCCGGCACTCCGGTCGTGACGGAGGCGTTCCACACGGTGGAGGTCGCGGCGGAGGATCAGCCCGGAAACCGCAGTTCCGCTTCGGTCACCTTCTTCGTCGACAAGACCGCCCCCATCGTCGAGATTCTCGAGAGCGGGGAGCCCCTGGCGCCGGGCACGTGGTTCAACCGTGACGTTCTCCCGTCGCTCCGCGTCACCGACCTGTCGCCCACCGATGCCGAGCTGCGCATCGGCGGGGTCGCACTCCCGCAGGGCACCGCGGTTTCTGCGGAAGGCGCCTATCAGCTCACGGCGTCGGCCACCGACACCGTGGGATGGACGACGCAGGTGGGCCCGGTCGAGTTCACGATCGACAAGACGGCGCCATCGCTGGCCGTGACGAACTTCACGGCCGGCGAGGTGATCGCGTCGCCGCGCGTACGGGTCGGAGGTGCCGCCGACGATGCCGTTGCGGTGACGGTCAATGGAGCTCCCGCCCCGATCGACTCCGCAGCACGAACCTATCTTTCTTCCGAGCTCGCGCTCCTGGAAAGCGAGAACGAGATCTCGATCGGCGGGGTCGATCGCGCGGGAAACGAAACCACTCTGCAGCTCGTGCTCGTCCTCGACACGCGCGCGCCTGAAGTCGTGATCGCATCACCGGCCGACGGAGCGTGCCTCGACACGGATTCCGTCGCCATCAGTGGATCGTTCTCCGATCCGCACCTCGACGCAATTCGCGTGCGAAGCGGCGAAGCCGTCGCCGAAGCCGCTGTAGATTCCGCGGCGCGAAGCTGGGCCGCTTCGATCGAACTCCCCGAGGGGCGGCAGACGCTGGTCGTCGAAGCCGGCGACACGGTGGGGCATCGGGCGATCTCCACCCTCGCCGTCGCGATCGACCGTACGGCACCCTCGATTGAGATCCTCGCCGACGCCGCGCCGCTCGGCGAAGGACCGCCTCTGAACCGCTCCTTCGCACCCACGGTGACCGTTCGGGATCTGGACCCCGCTCCCGCGATCGAGCTGACGCTCGACGGTGTTCCGTGGGCGAATGGCTCCCTGATCGAGGCCGAAGGCGCCCACACGCTCACGGCCGTCGCAACGGATTGCGCCGGCCATCGCGCCGAGCGAACGGTCGCCTTCATGATGGACCGTACGCCGCCGGTCTTCGGCGACTTCACTCCGCCGCGTGACGCGCGCATCGGCGAGATTCCGGCGTCGATCGCCGGCAGCGTCTCCGCCGATACGGAGTCGGTCGCCGTTGCGGGTACGGCCGTCGCGGTCGTGCCCGCGAACGGATCGTTCACTCTGGCGGGTCTCTCGTTCTTCGAGGGCGAGAACCGTCTCCTCCTCCGCGCGACCGATCACGCGGGGAATACCGCGGAAACCGATTATCGCTTCACGATCGAGACCACGGCGCCGTCGATCGAGATCCTCGACTCCGGCGCGCCGATCGCCGACGGCGCGCTCTACGCGCGCGTCCTGCGGCCTGAGATCCGCCTGAGCAATCCCGCGGCGAGTGTCACAGCGACGTTGAACGGCGCCCCGTTTTCGTCCGGCACTCTGGTCTCCACTGACGGCGCGTACACGCTCGCCGTCTCCGCGACCGACGACCTCGGGCACACCGCCTCGCGCGAAGTCGCCTTCACGATCGACACGACCGCTCCCACGGTCGCGATCGCCGCGCCGCAGCCGGGACTGGTGACCGGCGACTCCGTCGTCGTTCAAGGAACCGCTGGCGAAAGCGTCTCGGTCACCGTCAACGGCGTCGCAGCGGCTCTCGCGTCCGGACAGTTCAACGCGACCGTTCCGATCGACGAAGGGGACAACGTTCTCGTCGCGCTCGGGCGGGACGCGGCGGGAAACACCGGCCGCGCCGAGGTCGTCGTCACGCGCGACTCGCGGCCGACCGGAGTTCTCATCACCGCGCCCGCAGACGGCTATCTCACGAACCGGCCATCGGTGCGCGTGACCGGTCGAGTCCTCGACCCGAGCGCGATCACCGGGGTCACAATCGGCGCGACCACCGTCGCCGTAGACGCAGCGGGAAGGTTCGACCTTGGGTCGTTCCCACTGTCGGAAGGAGAAAACGCCATCATCGCCACCGCGACCTCGAAAAGCGGTGGGACGACCTCCGCCGCCGTACTCGTGATCGCCGACCGCACGCCCCCTTCGCTCCGGATTCTCGAGTCCGGACAGGTTCTCTCCGATCAGGCGCGCTTCGCCGAGAGTGCCTTCCTCGCCGTCGATGCGACTGACGAGCGTGAGCTCCTCTCGGCCGAGGCGCGGATCGACGGGAACGTCGTGGCGCTGCCGCTGACCTTCGCGGCGGCGGGAGGCCACACGATCGCCGCGGTCGCCGTCGACGCCGCGGGGAATGAGACGCGCCTCCAGCGCACCTTCTTCATCGGCTCGACCTCCGCGGCTGCGACCTGCGCTCTCGATGCGTTCGATCCTCCCTCCGGATCTGTCATCGCCGCCGCGGTCACCGGTCTCACGGGCCGCACAGGTGGCGCCGCCGGAGTGAAGGTCGGCGGAATCCCCGCAACCGTCGCGAACGGCTCGTTCTGCGCGACGGTCGAGCTGCCCCTCGAAGGGGAGAACGCGATCGAAGTCGTCTGCACCGATGCGGACGGGAATCCGATCGGCGAGCCGAAGACGGTCGTCCTGATCCGGGCGACCACGTTGCCCGCCGTGTCGATCGCGGCGCCGGAAGAGGGGCTCGCGACTGCATCCGAGACGATAGCCGTGAGCGGAACCGCGGGCCCGGGCGTCGTCGAGGTGACGGTGAACGGCCTGGCCGCCTCGATCGAGGCGGGCGATCCGAACGCCGCCCGCCCCTTCTCCCTCGACGGCGTCCGTCTCGCTCCCGGCCTCAACGTTCTCCTCGTCCGTGGGCGCACCGCGACGGGGCGGCCGGCCCTCGCCTCTCGGCGAGTCCTATATCTAAAGGACGCGCCGTCGACGGCGATCACCTCGCCACTCCCCGGCCAGGCACTCGGCTCCTCGGCGATCGCTGTCTCCGGGACGTTCAGCGGGCTCGACGCATCGACGCTCTCAGTCGGCGGCTCCGTGGCAACGGCCGAAGTATCTCTGTCCGGCGAGCGGAGCGGGTCGTTCCTCTTCCGCGAGGTCCTTCTGAACCAAGGCGACAACATTCTCACCGTCACCGGCCGCGACGCTCTCGGACGGCTCGCCTCCGCGACCGCTACGATCGCGCGCGATGACGCCCTGCCTTCGATCGCGATCGAGTCGCCGCGCGATCATGCGGTGTTCGGCTCGAATGCAGCCACGGCTGTCGAGGTCACCGGCACCGCCGTCGCCGCGAACGGCGCGACAATCGAGGTCGGTGGCCATCCCGCGACGATCGTCGCGGCCGAGCCCCTTTCCGAGACGCGTACGCGCTACACGTTCACCGCGTCGGTCGGCTTCGCGACGGCGGGTCCGACGCCGGTCGTCGCGCGCGTCTCGGAGCCCGCGGGGAACGGGTCCCATCACGCGATCCGCATCGCGAAGCTCGCTGCGGCGCCCGAGGTGCGGCAGATCTTTCCTGATGAGAGCGCGATCGGCGTCGATCCGGGCGCGATGGTCGTCGTCCTCTTCTCGAATCCGATGGATCGCGAATCTCTCCGGTGCGGAGCGGGGGAGGGGTGCGCCTTCCGGCTCGAGTCGCCTTCCGGCTCCGCGGTCTCGGGCGTTCTCGAGGTCGACCGCGAAGCTCTGACGTTCGCTCCCGCCGCGCCGCTCGAGGACGGCGCGGAGTACACGATCCGGATCACGACGGCGGCGAAAGACGCCGGTGGAGTCCCACTCGGATCCGAGTGGATCAGCCGCTTCCGCATCGGCCTCGCCGCCCCGGCGACCGCACCGGTTCTCGACGCACTCCCGGCGAAGCACTGCGGCTCGACGCTCGCCGTCACCGGCTCCGCGCCGCCCTCCGCGCGCGTCCGTCTCGACGTCGGGCCGCTCGTCCTGACGACCACCGCGGACGCCTCGGGTCGCTTCCGCTTCGACGCGCCGCTCACCGGCCGCGCCGGATACCATCTCGTCCGCGTCCGCACCCTCGGCGCCGACGGCGGCCTCTCGGCGGCCGCATATTCCTGCGTTCTCGTCGACTGTGGCGGCCTCGCGGTCTCCTCGGCGACATTCGATCGAACCACGAACGTTCTCACGATCGCCTTCACGGCGGACGTCGACCTCGCGAGCGCAACCAGCGATTCCGTGAGGATCCGCATCTCCGACGGTTCGTACACGTCCGCGACCATCGCGCTCGCGACGCCATCCACGCTCCACGTCACGCCGTCGATCGATCTCACCCGGGCCAGCTTCACGCTCGAGGTGACGACCGCCGTCCGCCGCATCGATGGCGCGCCGCTCAACGCGCCGTTCGCCCAGCCGTTCCTCTTCGACTCGGGCGAGCCGGCTCCGGGCGACGGCACCGGATTCGTCTCGGGCGAGGTCTACGATGCCTCGACGGGACGCCCGCTCGTCGGAGCGAGCGTCACGCTCTCGACCCCGGTGAATGCGTTCGGCATGAGCGCTTCTTCGAACGCCACGCCGATGGTTCTGTCGGACACGCGGGGCCGCTATACGCTCCGCCTCGCCGAGGGCGTGCACACGCTCGAGGTGACGGCCGAGGGATTCACGACGGTCTGGCGCCAGATCATCGTCGCCGCCGGTTCGGGCGTCACGCCGATCGACATTCGGCTCGCGCGCCGTGCGGACCAAGCGGCAGCGACGGCGCCCGTTCGCCTCACCGACGGCGGCGTCGCGCTCGACATTCCCGGCGGCGGCATCGGTGCCGGTGTGGAGATCGCCATCACGTCCGTCGGCGCGCAGTCGCTCGCCGGCCTTCTCCCGCTC
>JBOGJQ010000167.1:0-3948 GCA_050745405.1 Thermoanaerobaculia bacterium
CCGCCGCCCTGCCCGCCGCCGCCCGCGCCGCCCGTCGCGCCGCCTCCGCCGCCGGTGGTCGCGCCGCCGGAGCCGGAAGTCATCCGGACCGACGAGATCCACTTCGAGGCCGGCTCGGCGCGCCTGACCAACATCGCCAAGGCGATCCTCGACGACGTCGCTCTCCGGATGCAGCAGAATCCCGAAGCGCGCGCGGTCGTCATCGGCTACACCGACAATCGTGAGGACACCGGTCCGAACCGCGATCTCGATCGCCGTCGCGCCGAGGCCGTTCGCGATTACCTCGTGAGCCGCCACGGCATCGATCCGTCGCGGATCACGATCGAGGCCCGCGGCACGTCCGACCCGGTCGGCGACAACGCCACCGCGGAAGGACGTCTCCGCAACCGCCGCGTCGTCATTCAGCTCATCACCGACTGATCGCACAGTCGACGCAGCACGAGGCCCCCGCGGGAAACCGCGGGGGCCTTTTTTTTCGCTCACCTGCTATCCTTCCGGAGACGTTCACCTCACGCATCGGAGACCCATTTGGACGGCTACAAGGGAGGATCGCTCGAGATCATCACGGGCGGGATGTTCTCGGGAAAATCGGAGGAGTTGATCCGGCGGCTGCGGCGGGCGGTCATCGCGCGGCAGCGGGTGCAGGTCTTCAAGCCGCTTCTGGACGACCGCTTCGGGATCGAGGAAGTCGTCTCGCGCGACGACCGGCGCCTCAAGGCGCTTCCGGTCCCGACCTCGGAGGAGCTGTTCGCCCGGGTCGAGCTCGGCGTCCAGGTCGTCGGGATCGACGAGATCCAGTTCTTCGACCAGGGGATCGTCGGCGTCTGCATGCAGCTCGCCGATGCCGGGATCCGGATCATCGCCGCGGGACTCGACCAGGACTACCTGCGGCGCCCCTTCGGGCCGATGCCGGCTCTGCTCGCACTCGCCGAGGACGTTTCGAAGATGCACGCGGTGTGCGTCCGCTGCTCGGGACCCGCGCACTACTCGCAGAGGATCGCGGGCGGAGACTCGCAGGTCGAAGTCGGCGACGCGTCGTACGAGGCGCGGTGCCGTTCCTGCTTCGAGCCGTACCAGGCCGCCGACCACGAGGAAGGCGAGCCGGTCCAGCTCGCCATGCCGAAACGGTAGTTGTTCGTTGTTCGTTGTTCGTTGTTCATTGGACCGTTGACCATCGTGCGTTGTCAGTCGTCAGTCGTCAGTCGTCGTACCAAGAACGCGTCATCCTGAGGAGCGAAGCGACGAAGGATCTCCTCAGCTGCGACTCAGACTCGCGACATCGTTGCGAATTGAGACGCGGCTGAGGAGATCCTTCGCTCACGCCCGCCCGCACCGCCTCGCTCAGGATGACGGCGTGTGATAGAGGACGACGGACGACGGACGACGGACGACGGACGACGGACGACTGACGACCGACGACTGACGACCGACGACTGACGACGCAGAACGGACAA
The DNA here is from genome assembly GCA_050745405.1 of Thermoanaerobaculia bacterium. GTDB lineage: Bacteria > Acidobacteriota > Thermoanaerobaculia > Gp7-AA8 > Gp7-AA8 > JBOGJQ01. The sequence goes on from JBOGJQ010000167.1 coordinate 1,455, forward strand.
CTAATCCGCGATGGCGAGATGTGCGTACAGCCGGTCGTGGAAGGTCCGCGCGTCGCGGTAGACCTGCGGGAACGAGCCGAGGTCCTTGCTGGCGACGACGAGATTCACGTTGTAGAGGAACGCGGCGTTGCCGTCGTTCGTGCGGAGGTTCTCGGCGACGAGGATGAAGAACCCGCGGCGCCGGTCGGTCGGGGCGACCGAGGTCATCGGCAGCATTTCCTGGATCGGCGGCTGCGTCATCTGCTTCGGGCAGAGGAAGACGACGCCGGGATACTCCTGCAGGTAGAAGTCGCGGGACGCCTCGACGGTGCCGAGATGGAGGGGATTGAAGCCGATCGCCTTCGCCGCCTGACGGATGGGGGGCGAGTCGACGCCGACGATGAGCGCCTTCTCGGCGAACTCCTCGTCCTCGTCCTCCTGCGCGAGGACCTCGGGCGCGTCCGAGGTGATCGCGCGGCGGTCGAACGTGATCCGCGCCTTGCAGGCGGGACACGGAAACTGGACTTCCTTCATCGGAAGCTTCGTCTCGTCGATCGAGAGAGCCTTCTGGCAGGACGGGCAGCTGATCTTCACCGGTTACTCCAGGAGCGACATCATGTCGTCTTCCTTCTTCGATTCCGCCGTCGCGGCGGGAGCCGCGTCGTCGGTCAGGCGGAGCGCGAGGTTCGTCGGGTTCGTCGCGTAGACGAGCGCCGTCTCCTTCGTGACCCGGCCGGCGAGCCAGAGCTTCTCGAGCTCGTCGTCGAACGTCTGCATCCCGTCGACACTGCCGTCGTGCATCGCGTCGGCCAACGACCGACCCTCGGTCTCGCCCCGCATGATGTAGTCGCGGGTCCGCATCGTCGACTTCAGGATCTCGAGCACGGCGACGCGCCCTCCCCCGATCTTCGGGACGAGCCGCTGCGAGATGACGTAGCGGAACGATTGGGAGAAGCGCGTCCGGATCTGCGCCTCCTGCTCCTTCGGAAAGACGCCGACGATCCGGTCGACGGTCTTCGAGGCGTCGATCGTGTGGAGCGTCGACAGGACGAGGTGGCCCGTCTCGGCCGCCTCCATCGCGATCTCGATCGTCTCGACGTCGCGCATCTCGCCGATCAGGATCACCTTGGGCGCCTGCCGCAGCGCCGCGCGCAGCGCGAGGGCGAACGTCTTCGTGTCGGATCCCACCTCGCGCTGGTTCACGGTCGATTTCGCGTGCTTGTGCATGTACTCGACCGGATCCTCGATCGTCACGATGTGGTACGCGAACTCGTGGTTGATCTCGTTGATGATCGCCGCGAGCGTCGTCGACTTGCCCGAGCCGGTCGGCCCCGTCACCAGGACGATTCCGTTCTTGAGCTTCGAGATGTTGTACAGCTCCTTCGGGAGCGCGAGATCCTTCAGGCTGGGGATTCCCTCGGGGATGACGCGCAGAACGATCGCGTACGTCCCCCGCTGCGAGAAGATGTTCACGCGGAAACGGGTCTTCTGCGGGATCGAATACGAGAGGTCGACCGAGCCGTTCCGGACCAGTGTCTCCGTCAGCTCCCGGTCGCCTCGCAGCATGTGCAGCGCGATCGTCTCCGTGTGAAACGGGGTCAGGCGCGGAAGGCCCGGGAAATTCACCGGCGTCAGCTGCCCGTCGACTTCGACCTGCGGCGGCCTCCCCACGGAGAAATTGAGGTCGGAGACCCGATCCGACACCTTCAGCATCGCCTCGAGGATGGCGTCGAGATTGAAATTCTTCATGGAGTCCTTCCGGTCGAGGCGTCATTGTATCGACTGAGCCCCCCGGAGTGTAGTTCCGCGGCCTCGATGAGCCGTTCCCGTACAATCCGCCCGATGCCCGTGGTCGCAATCGATTTCGGCACCCGGAGGGTGGGCGTGGCGGTCAGCACGTCCGGGATTCTGGCGACGCCCCACGCGGTCATCCCGAACGAAGGAGACGTCGAGCGGGTGATCGAGCGAATCGTGGCCATCGGCGAGGAGATCGAGGCCGAGCTCTACGTGGTCGGGCTCCCGCGGCGCACGCGCAGCGGCTCGGCCGATCCGGCCCTCGCACCCTATCGCGATCTCGCCGAGCGCCTCCGGCAAAGAACCCGCAAGGAGGTCGTGCTCTGGGACGAGGCGTACTCGACCGCCGAGGCGTCCAGCCGCGCCCGCGAGCGCGGGCGCCGTCCGACCTCGATCGACATGGAAGCCGCCGCCGTGATCCTCCAGGCCTATCTCGACGAACGGGGAGGGACCCGCTGATGGCCCGCGCGCGCCGCGGGTGCTTCGCGAGCCTCGCCCGCTCCCTCGCGACCCTCGCCGCCTTCGCCGTCCTCTTCGTCGTCGGCCTAGGCATCTTCGCGTGGAACGCGTTGAACAAGCCGTATCGGGGATACGACGCGCCTACGGCGCTCGTCGAGGTCGAGCGCGGCTGGCACAGCGGCGAGATCCTGGACCACCTCCGCGAGGAGGGCGTCCTGCGAGACGACTTCGTCCCCCTCGTCTATCTGAAACTGGTCCGCCG
>JBOGJQ010000168.1:0-3842 GCA_050745405.1 Thermoanaerobaculia bacterium
CGCCGACTCCGCGCGCGAGGAGGATTCCGTAGGCGACGCCGAGGTCGCCGGTGAGAGCGGTCACGATGGATGAATCCTGGAGAGGGTCAGGGGTGCGGCGTCGAACAACCGTGTCATGGTACGACAAATGGAACGGGATTCAGAACCGCCCGCGGACGGGCGCGAATCCGCTTCCGCCGGAGGCGACGAAGCTCTCGATCGCGCGCCGTCCCGCCGCGCTGCCGAGCCACTCGAATAGAGCAATGCCGGAGGGGGACGGCTCGCCGTCGCGCTCGCGGACCAGAGTCACGACGTACACGTTCTGCAGCCGCTCGCCGCGCGTCGCGATCGGCACGAGACGGACCGACGGCGCCATCCGCGCGAACGTCGCCTCGTCCGCGAGGGTGTATGCCCCGAGCTCGCTCGCCGACCTCAAAAGGGCGCTCATTCCCTGGCCGAGCTCCATGTACCCCCTGTTCTCGCGCGGAGAGCGCTCCGCCAGGCGCCACAGCTCGAGCTCCCGCACGTGGGTCCCCGACTCGTCGGCGCGCGAGACGAACCGCGCGCCGGCGTCGTGGATCAGACGCATCGCCTCGACGACCGTGGCCCCGCGGGGGATCCGCGCCGGATTCTCCGGCGGCCCGACGAGAAGGAAGCGATTTTCGGCGAACGGTTCCTGCGCGACCACGAAGCCGTCCCTGCGGAGGTCCTCTTCTCCTGCCGGCTCGTGCGTGATCGTCACGTCGGCGAGGCCTTCGCGCGCCATGGCGAAAGCCTTCCCCGATCCGACGACGAACGGCTCGATCCGGATGCCCGTCTGCGCCTCGAACTCGCGGGCGAGGAACGGCAGGAGGCCGGAGTTGTCCACGCTCGTCGTCGTGGCGACGCGGACGGCGGGGGTCGCGGGCTCGCCGCAGCCGGACGGCAGGAACAGAACGATCGCGCAGAGGGTGACTGTCCTGATCATCGTGTCGTGCTCTCGAGAATGCGGACGTTGCTCCCGTCGATCCGGCCGCGAAGGACGACGCGCGAGCTCACGGCGATGGGACCCGAGGACGTTCCTTCGGCGGTGATCTCGAAGACGTCGCCGGGATTCCTCGTATACGACGCCGTCATCCGCCCGGCCTCGGTCGTGACCTCGATCTGGTTCGCGCTCTGAGAGAGCATGCCCTCCGCGGCGAGCTCTGCGGCGTTGTCCGCGAGGATCTCGGCGGACACGCGCGCGCGGAACGCGTGCACGCGGCGGATCGCGTCGGTCGTGTCGCGGAGCGTGAGCTCCATCAGCGAGAAGAAGAGGATCGCGATCAGAAGCGCCGCGATCAGAGCGAAGCCGTTCTCACTCCGGCCGCGGCGTGAAGATGCGGTCAACGACGACTCCTTCCTGCGACCGGCCGACGAGCCGCACCGCGGTCGTTCCGTCCGGCAGCTCCCACGCGTCGATCTCGAACTGCGGCGTCGCGTTGGCGACCCAGCGCGAGATGGCGACGCCGTCCTCCCAAACCGTCCGGCGCACCCGCTCCGGCTCCAGCTCCCACGTGATCGTCTCTCCTCCTTCCGCCGTCAGGATCAGAAACTCCGGCGCCTGCGCGCGTCCCTGGTGCGACGCGGGGTAGCCGTGGCTGTCGGCGACGTCGCGGCGCATCCGCGCGATCACCGCCATGTCGTCCGGATGAACCGACCAGCCGAAACGGATGGCGCGCTCCGCGCTGCGGAACTCGCCGGCGACCGCCGTGAGGACGAGAAGAAAGACCGTGAGGACGGCCATCGCGACGACGAGCTCGAGCAGCGATGCGCCGCGCGCGGATCGGGCTCTCACCACAAGGACGTCCCTCCCGTATCGGTGCGGTAGACGGTCGCCACCGCGTTGCGGCGCCCCTCGTCCCACTCGATTCTCAGCTCGAGGCGCCGGATGCCTGCCCCTTCGGACTCGATCGTGACGCGCCCCTGCGCGTCGCCGAGCGGCTCGAGCAGGACGAGGTCCGTGAGGAACGCCGTCTCCCCGCCGGGCTGGAGAGCCGCGAACGGCTGGTGCCGCCGCGCCTCCGCCTCGTTCGCGAGCGCCTGCCACGCGAGCGTGACCTGCGCCGCGCTCAGGAGGCGCTTCTGCCTGTCGTACAGGAGGCCGAGCGAGGTCGTCACGACGATCGTCAGGATGACGAGCGCCACGAGGACCTCGACGAGCGTGAAGCCACGGGTCGCGTCGCGCACACCGCCATTCTAGGGTGTCGTCGTCTGCGCTAAGATCGCCGCCCGATGCCGCGCCCCCTGAAGCTCCGGTTCGCTCCCTCGCCGACGGGCTATCTCCACGTCGGCGGCGCGCGGACGGCGATTTTCAATCTCCTTCACGCCCGCCGTCACGGCGGAGCGATGGTCCTGCGGATCGAAGACACCGACGTCGAGCGATCGCGGCAGCATCACGCCGACCAGATCGTCGCCTCGCTCGGCTGGCTCGGCGTCGAATGGGACGAGGGGCCGCACTATCAGAGCGAGCGGCTCGACCGCTACCGCGAGCGCGTCGGCGAGCTCGTCGCGAGCGGCCGCGCCTACCGCTGTTACTGCACGGTCGAAGAGCTCGAGGCGGAGCGCGCGGCTTCCGAGGCGCAGGGGAAGCAGTACCGCTATTCGGGGACATGCCGGACGGCGCCCGCGGATCGCGACGAGGGCCACATCGTCCGCTTCCGCGTCCCCGCCGGATCGATCCGGTTCCGGGATCACGTCCGCGGCGACGTCGAGTTCGAGGGCGACCTCATCGACGATTTCGTCCTGCTGCGGTCGGACGGAAATCCGACGTATCACCTCTCCGTCGTCGTCGACGACATCGACATGGGGATCACCCTCGTCGCTCGCGGCGAGGATCACCTCTCGAACACGCCGAAGCACGTCCTGCTGTTCGAGGCCTTCGGCGCGGACGTCCCCGAGTTCGCGCACGTCCCGCTGATCCTCGGTTCCGACAAGAAGCGGTTGAGCAAGCGCACGGGAGCGACCTCTGTCGAGGAGTTTCGCGCCATGGGTGTCCTGCCCGAGGCGCTGTTCAATTTCCTTCTTCTTCTCGGGTGGAGTCCCGGAGGAGACAGGGAGATCCTGTCGCGCGCCGAGGCGGAGGCGCTCTTCGACATCGGCGACGTGAACCGGTCCGCGGCGGTGTTCGACCTCGAGAAGCTCCTCTGGCTGAATCACCAGTACCTGCAGAAGCTCGACGCGGCCTCGGTCGCTCCACTGCTGGTGCCGTTTCTCGAAACGGAGCCGGGAGACCCCGCCCGCCTCGAGGCGATCGTCCGGATGCTGCAGCCGCGCGCGCGGACGCTCCGAGAGATGGCCGAACAGGCCGCGCCGTTCTTCGCGGCGGACGACGCGATCGACTACGAGGAGGCGGCGGTCCGGAAGCACGTGAAGGGCGACGATCTCGAACGGCGGATGCGCGATCTCCGCGCCGAGCTCTCCGCGCTCGAGGCGCTCGACCCGGCACCGGCGGAGGAGCGCCTGCGGAAGCTCGCCGAATCGACGGGACTGTCGGCGGCGAAGTACATCCACCCGCTCCGTCTCGCGCTGACCGGCCGCGGCGCCAGCCCACCCATCTTCGACGTCGCCGCGGCGCTGGGAAAGGAGCGCGTCCTCGCGCGTCTCGACCGCTTCATCGCGAAGATCCCGGAGCTCGCGTCGTCGCGAGCCGCCGAGTAGGCCGGCCGACTACGCGCGCCGGAGGCGCGCCAGATGGTAAGCGCTCGTGACTCCCGACTCCCATCGCGTCACAATGAGGTGCCCGGTCGCGCCGGAGGCGCGCCAGATGGTAAGCGCTCGTGACCCCCGACTCCCATCGCGTCACAATGAGGTGCCCGGTCGCGCCGGAGGCGCGCCAGATGGTA
>JBOGJQ010000169.1:0-5055 GCA_050745405.1 Thermoanaerobaculia bacterium
GCACGACCCACGGCTACGCGTCTGCGACCGCTCCGCGGTCGGGGCCATGTCGCGTCGGAGCGAGCGGCGAGCCGAGAACGCGCCGCGAGCTCGAGAGCACGCCGAGAGCTCGAGAGCACGCCGCGAGCTCGAGAGCATGCCGCGAGCTCGAGAGCACGCCGGGAGCTCGAGAGCATGCCGCGAGCTCGAGAGCACGCCGGAGGCGTGCGGGACGCGTAGCCGGGGGTCGGCGCAGCCGACCCCCGGATCGTTCGTTTTCCCATGGATTTTGCACCCCGAAGGGGTGCCGGCCGCATCACCAGAGGTTTTTCACGACGAACCAGACGTTCGCCGGGCGCTCGGCGAGACGGCGCATGTACCACGGGAACCAGTTCTCCCCGTAGCTGATCAGGACGCGGACGGCGACACCCCGCGACGCGAGCGCCCGCTGATCGCCGGTGCGGATGCCGTAGAGCATGTGGACTTCCCACGCCTCCCGCGAGACGTTGCGGGTCGCCGCCGCTTCGCCGATCCGGGAGAGCAGCGCGATGTCATGCGTCCCGAAGACGGCGAACGCACGGCGCGCCGCCGCCGTGTCGAGCAGCCGCTCGGCGAGCTCGAGGTAGGCGGCGTCGGTTTCCCGCTTCTTCTCGAACGCGATCTCCTTCGGCTCCCGGTATGCACCCTTCACCAGGCGGATCGCGGGGTCGAGAGCGAGGAGCGTGTCGAGGTCGGCGGGTGTCCGCCGCAGATACGCCTGAAGGCAGACGCCGACTCGGGGGCTCGCCAGGCGCGCCTCACGATAGAGAGTCAGCGTCGCATCGACGTACTCCGACTCCTCCATGTCGACCCAGAGCATCGATCCGATCGATTCCGCGCGTTTGGCGAGATCGACGACGGCAGCGAGGCAGGCGTCGCGATCGACGGCGAGGCCGAGGTGCGTCAGCTTGACCGAGACGTGAGCGGGAAGCGCGAGACGGCCGATCGCGTCGATGACGTCTCGATAGTGCGCGTGGACCGCGGCAGCCTGTTCGGCCGTGGTCGTCCGCTCGCCGAGATTCGTGAAGACGGTGCCGAGACCGCCGTCACCGAGCTCGCGCGCCGCGGCATACGCCGACTCCACGTCTTCGCCCGGCATGAACCGGCGGACGGCGCGCCGGCCGAACGCCCGGCGGCGGAACTGCTCCGCGAGCCATGTGCTCCGCGACGCGCGCAGGAGGATCGATCGCGCTAGGGACATCTTTTGGAGTGCCGCACTCCAAATGTATCATCGCCCGGTGATCCATCGCACTCTCGTCCTCGCACTCGCCCTCACCGCCGCCGCCCGCCCCGCCGGAATCGAGGCGGCGCTCCCCGCGATCGAGGAGCGCGTCGAGGAGCTCCGGCGCGAGCTCGACCTCCCGGGGCTCGCCTGGGGGATCGTGGCCGACGGCGAGACGGTCGTCGTCCGGACAGCCGGCGACCGCGACGTGGCGAGCGGCGCGCCCGTGACCCGGGACACCATCTTCCGCATCGCGTCGATGACGAAGAGCTTCACCGCGGTCGCGATCCTGAAGCTGCGCGACGAAGGGAAGCTCGCGCTCGACGATCCCGCGTCGCGCTTCATCCCGGAGCTCGCCTCGATGCCGCTCCCGACGCGCGACTCCGGCCCGATCACCATCCGGCAGCTTCTGACGCACACGGCAGGATTCCCCGAGGACAACCCATGGGGCGACCGGCAGCTCGCGGTCTCCGACGAGCGCGTGGCGGCATGGTTGCGCGAGGGAATCCCCTTCTCGACGGCGCCCGGCACGAACTACGAGTACTCGAACTACGGCTTCGCCCTCCTCGGGCGCATCGTCGCCGCCGCGTCGGGGACGAGCTACACGGATTACATGAATCGCGAGATCCTGGCTCCACTCGGCATGGACTCGAGCTACTGGGACGCCTCGGACGTTCCGGACGAGAGGCGCGCGACCGCGCACCGGCGGAAGGAGGGGGAGTTCGTCGCGGAAGAGCCGCTGGCTCACGGCGCCTTCGGGCCGATGGGCGGTCTCTGGACCTCGCGCGACGATCTCGGACGGTGGGTCGCGCTGATGCTCTCGGCGTTTCCCGCGCGCGACGACGCGGAGACGGCGCCGGTGGCGCGCCGCACGTTGCGCGAGATGCACAGGGCAACCCTGACGCCGCCGGTCTCGGCGGGGCAGCGCTTTCCGGACGGCCCCCTTTCCGCCGGCGCCTCGGCCTACGCATTCGGCCTCCGTTCGGCGAGCGACTGCGAGTTCGATTGGATCGTCGGGCACTCCGGAGGACTTCCGGGTTTCGGTTCGGACATGCGGTGGCTTCCGGAGCGCGGCGTCGGGGTGTTCGCGATGGCGAACGTGACGTACGCGCCCGTCGGGAGAATCACGCGCGAGGTTCTGTCGATGCTCGATCGCGCCGGAGCGATCCCGCCGCGGCCCATTGACGCGTCGCCGGCACTCGAGGACGCGGTCGCGCGGACGGCGCGGCTCGTTTCCGACTGGGACGACGAGCTCGCGCGCGAGCTGGCGGCGGACAATCTCTTCCTCGACGAGCCGCTCGCGTCGCGGCGGGAGGCGATCCGCTCTCTTCGCGGCGACTTGGGCGCCTGCGGCGCGCCGGAGGAGATCGAGCCGGCGAACGCGCTGCGCGCGACGTTCCGCGTCCCGTGCGAGAAAGGTTGGCTCGACGTGCGGATCACGCTCGCGCCGACTCGGCCGCCGCTGGTCCAGCACCTGTCCGTGCGGCGCGGAAAACCGCTGACGGCGCGGGCGCGCCGGGCCGCGGAAGCGGTCGTGGATGCGATGCGCGGAAACGAGCTTTCGGTCGAGGTCGCGAACAGAACGGCGATCGAATCGACGCTCGAAGAAGCGCGGGAGACGTTCGGCGGCTGCGCGATCGAGCGCGTGCTCGAAGGCGACGGGGACACCGACGTGCGGATCCGTCTCGCCTGCGACCGCGGCACCGCCGATCTCGATCTGGAACTGGGCGAGGCGGGGATCGAGCGCGTCGATTTCCTCCGCCCGCGTGGAGTGCGATGCTGGCCGGAGAGGCCGTGACCGCCGAGACGGAACCGCGGCGCGATCCGCTCCTCGCGATCATCGCGAAGCACTGGGGGTTCGAGGAGCTCCGTCCGCTTCAGCGGCAGGCGATGGACGCCGTGCTCGCGCGGCGCGATTCGCTCGTCGTCGTGCCGACCGGCGGCGGCAAATCGCTGTGCTACCAGGCGCCGGCGCTCCTCGCGTCGGGGCCGACCATCGTCATCTCGCCCCTCATCGCGCTGATGAAGGACCAGGTCGACGCGCTCCGCGAGAACGGCGTCGCGGCGGCGCAGCTGAACAGCTCGCAGACGGGGCTCGAGCGGCGGGCCCTCGCGCGCGAACTCCTCGAGGGAAGCATCCGCCTTCTCTTCGTCTCGCCCGAGCGCATCGCCGTTCCGTCGTTCCGCGAGCTGCTGCGGGAGGCGGGCGTCGCGGCGTTCGCGATCGACGAGGCGCACTGCATCAGCCAGTGGGGGCACGACTTCCGGCCGGAGTACCGGCAGCTCCGCGCGCTCCGCGAGGAGTTTCCCGAGGCGGCCGTGCACGCGTACACGGCGACGGCGACGGCGCGCGTGCGGCGCGACATCGTCGAGCAGCTCGGCCTTCGCGATCCTGCCGTCCTCGTCGGCGAGATGGACAGGCCGAACCTGACCTACCGGATCCTGCCGCGGCGCGACGAGCTCGCGCAGGTCGAACAGGTCCTCGAGCGGCATCGCGGCGAGGCGGGAATCGTCTACTGCATCCGGCGGCGCGACGTCGACGCGCTCGCGGCGGACCTCGCCGGCCGCGGGCATCGCGCGGTCGCGTATCACGCCGGTCTTTCGTCCGAGGAGCGGCACGCGGCGCAGGAGGCGTTCGCCGCGGAAACGTGCGACGTCGTCGTCGCGACCGTGGCCTTCGGGATGGGGATCGACCGGTCGAACATCCGGTTCGTGATCCACACGGCGATGCCGAAGTCGATCGAGCACTACCAGCAGGAGACGGGGCGCGCCGGACGGGACGGCCTCGAGGCCGAGTGCGTCCTGCTGTACTCGGGCGCCGATCCGGCCGCGTGGCGGTCGATCCTCGAGATGTCCGGGTCGGGCGATGGACTCGAGATCGCGATGCGCCAGGTCGATGCGATGAATCGCTTCTGCTGGGCCTCGCTCTGCCGCCACCGCGCGCTGGTCGAGTATTTCGGCGGGCACTACGAGGCCTCCTCGTGCGGCGCGTGCGACGTCTGCCTAGGGGATCTCGAGGAAGTGCCGGACGCGCTGACGATCGCACAGAAGATCCTGTCATGCGTGGTCCGTCTCGAGGTGCCGTTCGGCGCCGGTCACCTCGCCTCCGTGCTCCGCGGCGAGAAGCTGCAGAAGATCCGGGAGCGCGGCCACGACGCGCTGTCGACGTACGGAATCCTGGGGAACCACTCTCAATCCGAGATCCGCGACTGGATCGCGCAGCTCGTGGGGCAGGGACATCTCGCGATCGATGGCGACCGCTATCCGGTCGTCCGGCTGACCGCGTCGTCGCGCGGCGTCCTTCGCGGCGAGACGCCGGTGCGGCTCGTGCGTCCCGCGGCGGCGCGGCGGCGCGCGGCGGAAGTGCGGGACGATTGGGAAGGAGTCGATCGGGATCTGTTCGAGGTGCTGCGCGCGTGGCGCCGCGACCGGGCGGCGGCGCGCGGCGTGCCGCCGTTCGTCGTCTTCGGCGACCGCACGCTGCGGCAGCTCGCGGCCGTGCGTCCGTCCACCCACGACGCGCTGCGCCGGATCACCGGCGTTGGCGAGACGAAGCTCGCGGAGTACGGAGACGAGCTCGTCGCGCTGCTCCGCGAGGCGTGCGCGCGCGCCGGCCTGACCATGGACCTCGCCTCGCCGCGAAATGCGCGGCGTCGACGGCGGCGGTAGTGGCGTCCGGGGGACCGGAAGCCGCAGATTACGCAGATTACGCAGAGTGGCTTCTTTGGAGTTGACCCGATTTCGTGGACACCTGAGGATTTGGGAAGGAGTCCACGATGGCGAGATACACACCGGAGTTCAGACGGCAGATGGTC
>JBOGJQ010000170.1:0-13185 GCA_050745405.1 Thermoanaerobaculia bacterium
CGCGGCACGACCCCCGGCTACCGTCGTGCACGCCTCCGGCGTGCGTTCTTGTCGACGATGCCCCGCACCGCCTCCTCCTCACATCTCGCCCGCACGCGCCATCCGCAAAATGGCCCGAATCTCTGACGCACCACACTAGCGACGAGCTACCAGCTACGAGCTACGAGCTACCGGCTACTATAATCCCTCGGTTTTCGAACGACGAAGGGGGAGCGCAATGCCCGACAGCACGAAGGACCGCGATCCGGCCGGCACGGCGGCGGAGGCCCGCGCGAGCTTCGGCGCGGCCGAGGCGGCGAACGAGCCAATGAGCGAGAAGGAGCGCCTCGAGCAGCTCTGCGTCGACACGATCCGCTTTCTCGCCGTCGACGCCGTCGAGGCCGCCAATTCCGGACATCCTGGGACCCCGATGGGCATGGCCGACATGGCCTTCGTCCTCTGGACCGAGTTCCTCCGCCACGATCCGAAACATCCCGACTGGCCGAACCGCGACCGCTTCATCCTCTCGGCCGGCCACGCCTCGATGCTCCTCTACTCGCTCCTCCATCTGACGGGCTATCCCGACATGACGACCGAGGAGCTGCGCAACTTCCGGCAGTGGGGCTCGCGCACGGCGGGACACCCCGAATACGGTCACGCGCCCGGCATCGAGGTGACGACGGGACCGCTCGGGCAGGGTTTCGCGAACGGCGTCGGCATGGCGCTCGGTTCGAAAATGCTCGCCGCGCGCTTCGACTCCGACGTCTTCAAGCCGGTCGACCACTTCGTCTACGCGTTCTGTTCGGACGGCGACCTGATGGAGGGGATCAGCCACGAAGCCGCCTCGATCGCCGGCCACCTCGGACTCGGCAACCTCGTTTACTTCTGGGACGACAATGAGATCACGATCGAGGGAGAGACGCGGCTCGCGTTCTCGGAAAACATGAAGAAGAGGTTCGAGGGGTACGGCTGGCACGTCCAGACGATCGACGGCCACGACCGGGCGGCGATCCGGTCCGCGATCCGGAAGGCGCAGCGCGCGTCGGACCGCCCGTCGCTGATCGCGGCGCGAACGATCATCGGCTGGGGAAGCCCGAAGCTGCACGGGACGGCCGAGGTGCACGGCGCGCCGCTCGGGGCGGAGGAAGCGCTCGCGACGAAGCGCGCGCTGGGCTGGCCGGAAAAGCCGCTCTTCCACGTCCCGGACGAGGTCCGCGCCGAGTTCAAGAAGCGAACGGCGAAGCTCTCCCGGGCGCGGGGGCGGTGGGAGAAGGGGATGAAAGCGTGGCGCGAGGCGAACCCGCCGCTCGCCGCGATGTGGGATCACTTCTGGGCGCGCGAGATGCCGGCCGAGACGGCGCGGGAGCTCGTCGCGGCGGCGCGGTCCGAGAAAGCGGTCGCGACGCGCGCCCTCTCCGGACAGGTCCTGCAGCGCGTCGCGACGCTCGTGCCGTTCGTCGTCGGCGGGTCGGCCGACCTCGCGCCGTCGAACAACACGATCATGAAGGGGGAGGGGAACCTCGCCCGCGCGACCGAAGACGCCGGGCCGCCGGAGCTCGGCACGTTCACGGCGCGCAACCTCCACTTCGGCGTTCGCGAGCACGCGATGGGCGCCATCGTGAACGGCCTCACGCTCTACGGCTGCTGGCGCGCCTACGGCGGCACGTTCCTCATCTTCTCCGACTACATGCGCCCGGCGGTGCGCCTCTCCGCGCTCATGCAGATCCCGTCGATCTTCGTCTACACGCACGACTCGGTCTTTCTCGGCGAGGACGGACCGACGCATCAGCCGGTCGAGCACCTCTTCGCGCTGCGCCTGATCCCGCACCTCCACGTCTTCCGTCCCGCGGACGGCGCGGAAGTCGCGATGGCGTGGACGCATGCGCTGACGCGCAATGACGGGCCGACGGCGCTGGCCCTCACGCGGCAGAAACTCGAAAAGATCCCGCGGCCGGAGTCGTTCGATCCGCAGGTGATCCTCCGCGGCGCGTACGTTCTCGATGGATTCGAGGAGGGAGAGATCACGCTCATCGCGACGGGCTCCGAGGTTCCGCTGGCCGTGGCCGCCGCGCGGAAGCTCGCGGAGAAAGGGACGCGCGCGCGTGTCGTGTCGGCGCCGTGCCTCGAGCTCTTCGCCGCGCAGGACGCCGCGTATCAGGACCGCGTTCTCGGCGCCGACCGCAACAAGATGGTCGCAATCGAGGCCGGTAGGAGCGACGGATGGTACCGCTGGGTCGGCCATCGCGCCCTCATTATCGGGATCGACCGCTTCGGCGCCTCGGCGCCCTATCAGGTCATCGCGGAGAAGCTGGGCTTCACCCCGGGCGCGGTGGTCGAAAGGATCGAATCGTGGCTCGGGTGATCCGCGTCGCCGCGATCCTCGTCCTCACCGCGTTTTTCGCGCTCCCGGTCCGCGCGGACTTCCGGCGCTTCGAGCAGACGGAGGTCGATCCGAGACTCGCCGGAGAGCTCGCGAAGATCGCGGCCGAGGCGTTCGCCGCGTTCCCCGCGCTCCAGCCGGGCCATCTGTCGATGACCGTCGTCGAGCTGGGCGAGGAGGGCGCGGTCCGCCGCGCGAGCTTCGCGGGCGACGTGACGTACCACCCGGCGAGCGTCGTGAAGCTCTTCTATCTCGCCGCGGCACATCGGGAGGCGGCGCGCGGCTCGCTCGCGATCGACGCGCCTTTCGAGGCGGCCTTGCGCGACATGATCGTCGACTCGAGCAACGACGCGACGTCGTACGTCGTCGACCGGGTCACCGGAACGACGAGCGGCCCCGAGCTGGAAGGAGAGGAATTCGAGCGGTTCGTCCACCGCAGGAATCTCGTGAACCGCTGGTTCACCTCGATGGGATACGAGATCAACGCGAACGGCAAGACGTGGTGCGAGGGCGTCTACGGACGCGAGAAGCAGATCCTCGGAGCGCACCGCGAGTTCCGCAACCGCGTGACCAGCCGCAACGTCGCCGCGCTGCTCCTCTGGATCGCGGAGCGGCGCGCCGTCTCGGAGGAGGCGAGCGAGGCGATGCTCGCGCTGATGAAGCGGCCGCTCTCCGGCGAAGGGGAAATCGGGCAGGTGACCGGATTCGGCGGCGAAGCGCTGCCTGCGGGGTCGCAACTCTGGTCGAAGGCAGGATGGACCGGGGAAGTGCGGCACGACGCGATGATCGTGGAGCTGCCGGGCGGGACGCGCTACCTCGCCGCGATCCTCACCCGCGGCATCGGTCAGGATGCCGCCGTGCTGCCGTTTCTGGCGGAGCGGATCGCTGGCTCTGTGTCCACAGATTGACTCAGAAGGCTTTATCCACAGATTACACAGATTTGCACAGATGGTTCGGGCTTCATCCGGATCGTGCGACCCTGCCAAAGCAATCTGTGTAATCTGTGTAATCTGTGGATCGTTTTTTCTCCCCTAATCTGTGGATGCTCGCCGCGGCCGTCGCGCTGCTGGCGATCGTGGCGACGGGCGCCCTCGCGAACCGGCACGCGCGGCGTCTGATTCACACGCGCCGAATCCGGATCGAGCGCTTCAAGCTCGCGCGAAAGCACGAGGCGATCGCCGAGGAAGTCTTCGCGAGCGCGCGCGTGCGTGCAGCGATCGAGGAGTCGGCGCGCGAGAGGAACGCGACGGTCGCGGAGGCGGAGCAGACCGCGCGGCGGTACTTCCGCGAGATCGTCCCGAAGTTCAACCTCCTCGCGTACTACCGCGTCGGCGCGCCGGTCGCGCGCGTCCTGCTGAACCTCCTCTACCGCGTCGTCGTGAACCGCGGCCCGGTGCGGCGCTTCTTCGAGCGATCCTCGCGGCGCGGCGTCGTCGTGTACGTGATCAATCATCGATCGAATGCCGACTACGTCCTCGTGGCGCACATGCTCTTCAAATTCATCTCGCTGTCGTATGCGGTCGGCGAGTGGGCGCGCGTCTGGCCGCTGAACCACCTCTTCAAATGGTTCGGGGCGTACTTCATCCGCCGGCGGTTCCGCGACCCGCTCTACCACGCGGTTCTCTCGGAGTTCGTCGCGACGATCACCCGGCGCGGAGTGACGCAGGGCATCTTTCTCGAAGGAGGACTCACGCGCGACGGCGGGTGGCAGAAGCCGAAGCTCGGGATGCTCGACTACATCGTCGGCAGCAAGCGCGACGCCTCCTTCGACGAGCCGCTCTGGCTCGTTTCGACGGCGATCAATTACGACCGCGTTCTCGAGGACCGCGTGCTCACCGCCGAGCTCGCGGGAGCGCCTCCGGGCGGCCGGGTGGAGCGGGGCGTCGGAACGCTCCTGTTCGTCCTCAAGAACGCGATTCGCGTCGTGTTCGGACGCTTCCGCCGATACGGCTACGCGATCGTCAGCTTCGGCGAGCCCCTTCTCGTGGATGACGCGATCCGCGACCGTCCGGCGCTCCTGGCCGACGCCTTCGAGGAGCGGAAGCCGGCGCTCCAGGCGCTGGCGCGCGAGCTGATGATCCGGATCTCGTCGGCGCTCCCGCTCACGCCGGTGACTCTCGTCGCGCAGATCTTCCGTGCGCATCCCGACCGGCCGCTCAGCGAGGCGGAGATCCTCCGCGAGATCGATGCGGAGCGCCGGCGCGAGCACGTATGGCTCATTCGGGAGCACGCGGCCGCCGACGTCTGGCGCTCGGCTCGACGCGTGCTGAAGCTGCGCCGCCTCATCGAGATCGGACCGGCAGGATGGCGGTGGAATCCCGAGGAGATGCTCCTTCGCGACTATTACGCGAACGCCCTCGTCCCTTTCTCCACAGATTGACACAGAGGGTTATCCACAGATTACACAGATTTACACAGATTTTGTTTTGGTTTGGCTGTGCAGCTGGATGAATGCCTAAGAAATCCGATCTGTGTAAATCTGTGTAATCTGTGGATGCGTTTTTCTCCCCAGAATCTGTGGATCAGGGCTGCAGGGCCTGCCCCTCGCTTCCCATGGCCGTGATCACGACGCGGTCGATGCCGTCGAGCTCGCGGAGGGTCGAGTCGATGGCGGCGCGGATGGCCTGGACGCGGCACGAGCCGCCGACGTTCACGAGGCGTTCATTCAGATCGACGGTCAGGACGCCGTTCGCGAGATTCACGGACCGGACGGCGCTTCCGGCCGGGAACGGATTCATGAATCCGGCGACCCGCTCCGCGGACGTCGGGCCGTCGACGAGCGCCTCCATCGCCAGCCGCGCGGCCGAGAGGCTCGCCGGCAGCGTGCGCACGACCGGACGCACCACAGTGCAGTCCTCGCCACCGGTGCGCTGATTCGGAAAATAGAGACGCATCGTCCGCCGCGGCGCCGTCACCAGGACGACGGCCGCATCGCGGCTCCGGATGCTCCCGTCCTTCGCCGAGGTCTCGAAGATCGTCACGCGCATCGTCTCGCCGGGCGCGGAGGTGATGAAGACTTCCGTCGAGAAGGGGTTGAACTCCCCGATCTCGCCCGTTGCCGTGGCGTACGCTTCCTTCATGAGATGCCCTCGCTGGTCCTCGAGGCGGATCCCGACGTGGTTTTCGAACGTCCGCGCGCGACCGGCCACGGTCACGGGATTCGTCGCGACCATGGATCCGTGGGCCGGCGTCTCGAGGATGACGTTTCCGGCGCCTCGGTCGACGCCGGCGGCGGGGGGCACCGGACTCGCATCGGTCACGGTGACCGCCGGAGCGGACGGCGGATCGGTCGGGGACGGGCGTTCGGTGGGCGGAGTCGTATCCGTGCAGCCGATAGCGGCCGCCAGGAGAATCAGCATGACGCGGGACATCGAGGGGCGCACTCCCGCTCGGTCGACCTGCAAATGTCATGCTGAGCTCGTGTTACAGGTTGCCGTCGCCTTGACCCTCTCGCGGGCCGAACCATAAACTCGCGCCGCGCGCGCGCCGTTCCGGCCCTTCCTTCCGCTCGAGCGCGCGCCTCGCAACGGGGAGTCTTTTTCGATGCCACACGAGCTGTTCGACACTTTCCAGACCTTCGACGCCGGCTTCGGGACCGAGGGGCGGTTCTATTCGCTCCCGCAGCTCGAAAAGAAGGGGATCGGGGCCGTTTCGCGCCTCCCGGTCTGCATCCGGATCGTCCTCGAGTCCGTCCTGCGGAACTACGACGGGGACGGGATCACCGAATCGGACGTCACGACGCTCGCGAACTGGAAGCCGAAAGCGGAACGGACCGAAGAGATCCCGTTCATGGTCGCGCGCGTCCTGCTGCAGGACTTCACGGGCGTGCCGCTTCTGGTCGATCTCGCCGCGATGCGGTCGGCGGCCGACCGGTTCGGAAAAGATCCGAAGATCGTCGAGCCGCTCGTCCCGGTCGACCTCGTGATCGATCACTCGGTCCAGGTCGACTTCGCGGGCACGTCCGCGGCGTTCACGCGGAACATGGAGATGGAGTTCCGCCGGAACCACGCGCGCTACCAGTTCCTCAAGTGGGGGATGCAGGCGTTCGACGGATTTCGCGTCGTCCCGCCCGGCATCGGCATCGTCCATCAGGTGAACCTCGAATACCTCGCGAAGGGAGTCCTCGAGAAAGAGGGCGTCTACTATCCCGACACGCTCGTCGGGACCGATTCGCACACGACGATGATCAACGGCCTGGGCGTGGTCGCCTGGGGCGTCGGCGGCATCGAGGCCGAAGCGGGGATGCTCGGCCAGCCGGTGTATTTCCTGACGCCCGACGTGATCGGCGTCCATCTCAGCGGAAAGTTGAACGAAGGCGTCACGGCGACGGACCTCGTTCTGCGGATCACGGAGATGCTCCGGCAGTACAAGGTCGTCGGGAAGTTCGTCGAGTACTTCGGCGAAGGGACGGCGTCGCTGTCGCTGCCGGACCGGGCGACGATCGCCAACATGTCGCCGGAGTACGGCGCGACGATGGGCTTTTTTCCGGTCGACGAGGAGACGATCGCCTACATGAAGGCGACGGGCCGGAGCCTCGAACAGGTGCAGGCGTTCGAGAACTACTTCCGCGCGCAGGGGATGTTCGGAATCCCGCGCCGCGGGGAGGTCGACTACACCGGCGTCCTCGAGCTCGACCTCGGCGACGTGACCGCGAGCGTGGCCGGGCCGAAGCGGCCGCAGGACCGGATCGAGCTCCCGAACCTGAAGAACAAGTTCGTCGAGCTCCTCGGCGCGTCGGCCGCCGAAGGGGGATACGGCAAGGGTGGGAAGCTGCGCGCGAGGAGCGGCGGTCTGGCAAAGACGATTCCACCGACCGTCGCGGGAGGCGGCGAGCAGGACCCGGCAACGGCCCCGGTCGGAGAGGCGAAGAACACGAGCACCGAGACCGAGACGGAGATGATGAACAACCGGCCGACGCCGGACCGCGTCGCGACGACGGCCGTGCTCGAGGAGATGCCGCCCGAGGCGCTCGAAATGCACAACGGCGACGTGGTGATCGCCGCGATCACCTCGTGCACGAACACGTCGAACCCGACGGTGATGCTCGCGGCGGGTCTCGTCGCGAAAAAAGCGGTCGAGCGCGGCCTCCGCGTCCCGGCCCGCGTGAAGACCTCGCTCGCCCCCGGCTCGCGCGTCGTGACCGACTACCTCGAACGGAGCGGCCTGCAGAAATACCTCGACACGCTCCGGTTCAACCTCGTCGGATACGGCTGCACGACCTGCATCGGGAACTCCGGGCCGCTCGACCCGCGCATCGAGGAGGTCGTCCTCGACGACGATCTCGTCGTCGCGAGCGTCCTCTCGGGAAATCGGAACTTCGAGGCGCGCGTGCATCAGAACGTGAAGGCCAATTTTCTGATGAGCCCACCCCTGGTCGTCGCGTTCGCTCTGGCGGGGCGGATCGACATCGACCTGTCGAACGAGCCGCTCGGCCGTGACACCGACGGCAACGATGTCCATCTGCGGGACATCTGGCCGACTCTCGCCGAAGTGCGGGACGTGATGCGGACGGCGCTCGATCCCGGGACGTACCGGCGGCTCTACAGCGAGTTCGCCGAGCAGAATCCGCTCTGGAACGAGATTCCGAGCGCGCCCGGGCTGCTCTACGACTGGACTCCGTCGACCTACATCCAGGAGCCGCCGTTCTTCACCGATTTTTCGCTGCAGCCCGCCCCGGTGCACGAGATCGTGAAGGCGCGTCCTCTCGCGATCTTCGGCGACTCGGTCACGACGGACCACATCTCGCCCGCGGGGGCGATCAAGGCGGATGGGCCCGCCGGCAAGTACCTCGTCGAGAACGGCGTCGAAAAACAGGACTTCAACAGCTACGGCTCGCGCCGCGGCAACGACCGCGTGATGACCCGCGGAACGTTCGCGAACGTTCGCATCAGAAACCTCATGGTGCCGGGTGTCGAGGGAGGCGTGACCCTCCATCAGCCGAGCGGCGAACGGATGAGCATCTACGACGCGGCGATGAAGTACCGCGACGCCGGCGTTCCCCTCGTCGTCGTTACCGGCCAGGAGTACGGCACGGGGAGCTCGCGCGACTGGGCCGCGAAGGGAACGGCTCTGCTCGGCGTCCGCGCCGTGGTCGCCCGGAGCTACGAGCGCATCCACCGAAGCAACCTCGTCGGCATGGGCATCCTCCCCCTTCAGTTCGAGGAAGGGACCTCCGCCTCGTCCCTCGAGCTCGACGGCACCGAGACCTACGAGGTCCGCGGGGTCGGCGACGACCTCCGCGCGCGGCAGAAAGCCACCCTCGTCGTCCACCGGAAGAACGGGGAGACCCTCGAGGTCCCCGTCCGCGTCCGGATCGACACCCCGATCGAGGTCGAGTACTACCGGCACGGGGGGATCCTGCAGTACGTGTTACGGCAGCTGATCGCGGGGTAGTCGTCAGTCGTCAGGGCGCCGGTCGCGCTAGCTGTCATTCTGGGCGAAGGAAGGAACGACCCCTGCCCAGATCCGGGTCTCGGGATGACAGCCCCTGCCGACGGACGACTGACGACGGACGACTGACGACGGACGACTGACGACTGACGACGGGCCTTGGAATTCACCCGCGCCGCGTACCGTTTGCTCCTTGCGGCAATGAATTGGTGATCCCTCGCGAATCGAGTAAGATCCCTGCCCGCCCTCGACCCTCAGCGTCCGAGGAACTCTCACTCACCAGGAAGGTTTACCGTACATGACCGAATCGCGCGACAACGCCGAAACCTCTTTCGCGGAGGCTTTCGAGGCGAGCTTGGATTTCAAACAGCCCGCGAAGGGCGACCTGCTGAAAGGAACGATCGTCTCGATCTCCGGTGACGACGCATTCGTCTCCTACGGCGGTCCGATGGAGGCAATCATCGCGACGGCCGAGCTCGAGGATCAGCAGGTCGGCGATACGGTCGAAGCCACGGTCGTCGAAACCTCGCCGCAGGTGCGGATCTCGCGCAAGATGCTCCTCCGCCGCGCCTCGGTCGACGCGATCCGGAACGCATTCGAGAACCGCATCCCGGTGGAAGGGAAGGTCGGCGCCCGCAACAAGGGCGGCTACGACGTCAGCGTCGGCGGCGTCCGCGCGTTCTGCCCCCTCTCCCAGATCACCCTCGGCAAGATCGAGAATCCCGAGTCGTTCATCGGCGAGTCCCTCGAGTTCCTCGTCACGGAGATGTCCGAGGACGGACGGAAGCTCGTCGTCTCGCGCGCCGCGCTCCTCAAGGAGGAGGCCGCCGTTCGCGCCGAGCAGATCCGCAAGAATCTCCAGCTCGGCGACGTCTACGCCGGTAAGGTCAAGACGATCGTCCCGTTCGGCGCGTTCGTCGACATCGGCGGGGTCGAGGGTCTTCTGCACGTCTCCGAGATGAGCCGCCGCCGGGTGACGAATCCGGCCGACATCGTCTCGATCGGCCAGGAAGTCGACGTCAAGATCATCAAAATCGAGAAGGATGGCAAGCGCCTCTCCTTCTCGATGAAGGACCTCGAGCCCGATCCGTGGGAGTACGCCTGGGAGAAGTATCAGCCGGGAACGCGCTTCACGGGGACGGTCGTCCGGAAGGCGGACTTCGGCCTGTTCGTCGAGATCGAGCCGGGCCTGGACGGTCTCGTTCACCTCTCGCAGCTTCCGGCGGGCGTCACGAAAGACAGCCCGGAGGTCGCCATCGGACAGACCGTGAGCGGCTGGGTGCGCGAGGTCGATCCGGAGCGGAAGCGCCTCTCGCTCGCGCTCCGCGAGGTCGCCACGACCGATCCGTGGGAGGACGCGGCGCAGAAGTACCCGCTCGGCACGATCGTCGAGGGGACGGTGGAGCGGGCGAGCCAGCCGGGCGTGTTCGTCAGCCTCGAGCCGGGTCTCACGGGGCTGATTCCGGCCTCCGAGCTCGCGCCGGGACAGACGCCGACCGAGGCGCATCATCCGGGAGAGAAGCTGATGGTGCGGGTCATTTCGATCGACCCGGAGCGCCGCCGGATCGCGCTGAGCCACGAGGCCGCGAAGGCCGCGGTCGACCGCGCCGAGTACATGGGCGTGATGAAGCAGTTCAACAAGGACCAGGACGCCGCCCCCGGCAAGAGCGCGATGGCGCTCGCGCTCGAGAGAGCGCTCGCCGGCAAGGACGACGAGTAGGAATCCCGCGAAAGCGACGAGAAAAAGGCAGGCCGGAGGGCCTGCCTTTTTGTTTGCACGCCTTGCGCGCTACGCGGATCCGAGCAGGAGACTCGCTTCGGTCGGCCGCGCGAAGTGGAAGCCCTGCCCGTACTCGATCTCGAGCTCGCGCGCGGCCTCGGCCGTGGCGGCGGTCTCGATCCCTTCGAGGACGATCGCGCAGCCGAAGTCGCGTCCGAGAGACGCGATGCTGCGGACGATCTTCTCCTTGGCCGAGTCGCGCTCGAATCCCGTTCCGAAGATCTGACTGATCTTCACGAACTCGGGCTGGATGCGGTCGATCAGAGCGAGCTGGGACCAGGCGGCGCCGACGTCGTCGAGCGCCAGACGGATCCCGAGAGCGCGAAGGCGGTCGAACACGGCCGGCGAGACGCGGTCTTCGTCGATCGCTCCCTGCTCGGTCACCTCGAGAACGATCCGGCGCGTGTCGATGGCGCCGGCCCGGGAGAGACTCTCGAGCAGAACGACCCACCGTTCCGGCGCGGTCAGCATCGTCGGGTGGATGTTGATGAAGAGCGCGCCGTGCGGAAGGAGGTCCGCCCCCTCCTCGAGACTCCGGCGAAGGCAGGCGATGTCGAGATCGCAGACGCGGTTCTTGCGCGCCGCGTACCGGAAGAGGAAGTCGGGATCGAGCAGCGGATTGTCGCTGCGATAGCGCGCCAGCGACTCGTAGCCGAAGGCCCGCTCGTCCCCGAGGCGCACGATCGGCTGGAAGACGGGGCGCAGGTTCTCGCTCCGCAGGATGTCGTCGAGAGGCGGAACGCTGGTGAGCTCGGGAAGAACGGTCATGAGACCTCCGCGAGCGCCCGCTCGAGCGAGCGCGCGGCCACCGGTTTGCGGAGGATCGCCGTCGCGCCCCGTCGCAGCGCCTCGCGCTCGACGGCGCGCTCGCCCGAGCCGCTCATGACGAAAACGGCCGCCCCGGGCGCTCTGTTGCGCACGAAACGGACGAAATCGAGCCCCTCGAACCCGAAGGGGGAGCCCAGGCGGGCAGCGCTGATCGCCACCGCGATCGGGAGCCGCTCCAGAAGGATTTCGGCCGCCTCGGCGTCGTGACACGTCACGATGTGCCGTCCCGGCCGCCGGAGGGCGAGCGCGAGAGCCGCGGTCACCTCCGGATCGGCGTCGAGAATGAGGAAAATGGGCGTCCGTTCCATAGCTCTGTGCGGTAGTCGCCGGGACGGGGAAAAAAATACGGATCGGCACCGAACGTGTAACTCGAGGCACAGGAGGACCTATGGCCGACGAGACCTACAAACCGATCTCGTGCGACAACCACGACGAGCTCGAGGCCGCCGCCGTGCGGAAAAAGGAGGTCGAGCTCGAGTTCGAGAAACAGGGAGTCCTGCAGCGCGAGCGAGGGCGCATCGCCGACGTTTACACCAACGACGGGGCCGAGTGGGTCCGGCTCCAGGGGACGGGCGGGACGATCGAGGTGCGCCTCGACGAGATCGTCCGGATGCGCGAGTTCTCGTGAGGCGCGCTATCATGAACGGGGTCCGATGCCGAAGTCTCTCTTCTATCTCGGGGTGATCTTCTCGATTTTCGCCTCGGCGCTGCTCCTCGGCGCCGTCATCGATCGGGGCGTGCCGGGAGAGTGGCTCGAGGTCTCGAGCGTGCAGCTCCTGCGCGGGTCGACGGTCACGGGCGTGGTCGCCGTGATGCTCCTGGCGATCCCGGTGGCGGCGTTCTTCCTGCGGATGGCCTCGCTCGTCGCGCCGCGGAACCTGTTCGCCGCCTTTTTCGCGATTTTCGCGACGTGCAGCGCCGCCGTCACCGCCGGTCTTTATGCGGCGCTCGATTTCCGCGCTTCGCTCCTCGAACGGGAGGCGCGGCTCACCGCGGCACAGGCGGACACGCTCGAGATGCTCCTCGAGCTGCGCCTCGCGACGCTGTGGGTGCTCGGCTTCTTCCTCGCGACGATGTTCCTGTCGACGCGGCCGTACTTCCAGCTTCAGGGGCGGTTCCTGCCGGTGTTCGTTTCGGTTCCGCTGCCGGCGTTCTTCCTGATTCTCGCGCACCGCGTGACGTTCGCACCCGAGCAGTCGACCGGCATCGCCGTCACGACCGCGCTGCTGCTCGTTCTGTTCGCGGTCCTCTTCGCCGCGGTCGCCGTGCACGGGCTGAGGCACCGTCACCTCTTCATCGAGATGACGAACCTGCGGGAGCTCACCGATCCGCGCGTCGACCCGAACCTGCCGCCGCGCAACCGCGGCCGGCTGCCGTTCGGCTCGGGAAGCCAGGCGCCGACCACGAGCTACTGATTCGCGCCGACCGGGCGCCGCTTCGCGCGCTCGAGTGCGCCTTCGAGATAGATCGGCTCGATCCCCGTCGCCCAGTACTCGACCGCCTCGCGGTCCGGCTGTGAGGTTTCCTGTTCCGTCCGGATCGTGTTGCCGCCGCCCGCCGGCTCGAACTCCAGCCACCCCGACCACGTGCCGTCCTTCCGCTGTTCCGCGAGCGCCCGAGCACGGTACGTCCCGTCGGAGGTGACGACGCGCGATTCGTACTCATGAAGAAACTCGGCCATATGCGTTCTCCGCCGAGGATGGGTGCGCAAAGTGGGCCAGCGCCATCCCGAGTCACTGACGGCTGACGCCGCGCCTGAGAAGAAGAACCATGGCTGGGGTGGCGCCGGAGGCGCCGAAGAGGGTAGCCGGTGGTGACGGCCCGAAGG
>JBOGJQ010000171.1:0-5459 GCA_050745405.1 Thermoanaerobaculia bacterium
GATTAACGCAGATTGCTTTTGCTTCTTTAATCTGCGTCAATCTGCGCAATCTGCGGCTCGGTTCTCCTGTGCGAATATAGGAACGTGACGTTCGGGACCTTTTTGGACGATTCCGCCGAATGGGCGGCCGGGCGGTCGTGGCTCGTCCGCGCTCCGCTCCTGGCCTATCTCGCGTACGCGTTCGTCCGTCACGTCTTCGACGACGATTACGGGAGTCTTTTCGCGGCGCTCAGTCTCGGCATCCACGAGCTCGGGCATCTCCTCGCCTCGTTTCTGCCGTTCTTCCTGACGGCGCTCGCGGGGTCGGGCGCCGAAGTCGCCGTCCCGATCATCGGCATGATCATGTTCCTCCGTCAGCCCGACTACTTCGGCATCGCGGTGCTCGGGTGCTGGCTCTCGTACAACCTCTTCGGGATCGCGCGCTACATCGCGGACTCGCGCGCGCAGCTCGGCGTGTACGTCTCGGTGGGCGGCGGCGACGCGCAGCACGACTGGGAGTACATCCTCGACACGCTCGGGCTGCTTCGGCTGGACACGGCGATCGGGGCTCTCGTCAAGCTCCTGGCGATCGGCGTCGGTCTTGCGTCTCTCGCGTACGGCGGATGGATGCTGCTCGTGATGATGGCGTCGCGGGCGCGCGCCCGCGCCTGATCGAACGATGACGCGGCTCATGCTCGAAGGAGATCGGAGAACGCTCGCCGCGGTGGCCGCCACGGCCGGCCTGCTGGCGCGGCTCGGCACGCGCGCGGCGTTCGTCGGCGACGTGGCGCGCGCGGCATGGCTCGGCGAGCTGCTCGAGGCGGGCGGCGCGGTCGACGTCGTGGTCGCGATGGGCGTCGACAGCGCGCGGTCGATCGCGATGGTCGCAGCCGACGAGGGATTCCGCGTCGACGACGAGGAAGCACGGCGCGCGGAGGAGCTCGACCTGCTGCCGATGTGGTGGGAAGGGGAGGAGGAGCCGGTGCGCGTGCACGTTCTATTCGCCTCGAACGCTCTCTATGGACGCATGGTCCGCGACGCCGTCGAGGCGGAGGCGCCGTCCGGCCCCGTCCGGATCGTCTCGGCCGAGGATCTCGCGCTGCTCGTCCTCGTGGCGGAACGCCCGGGGTGGGAGGTGGAGGTCGGACGGATCCGTCTCCGCGCGGGAGACGCCTTCGACCGCGACCGCCTGAACCGCAAGCTCGTCTCGATCGGCCTCGGACGGAGGACCTTGGTGTAGTGTTCGCCCCATGAAGTGGATCGCCGACCAGAGCGCTCTCGACGAGGCCCTCGGCGCGATCGGCGACGCCCCGGCGTTCGCGATCGACACCGAGGCCGACTCGCTCCACAGCTATTTCGACAAGGTCTGCCTCATCCAGATCTCCGCGAACGGCGAAGACCTCCTCGTCGATCCGCTGGCTCGGATCGAGCTCGCGGCGCTCGGCACGCTCCTCGCCGACGTCACGGTCCGCAAGGTCTTTCACGGCGCCGACTACGACCTCCGCATCCTGAACCGCGACTTCGGCTTCGAAGTGCGGAACCTGTTCGACACGATGGTCGCCTCGCAGCTTCTCGGATACGAGGCCCTCGGGCTCGCGGCTCTCCTCAAGCGCCACTTCGGCCTCGAGGTCGACAAGTCGCACCAGCGCGCGGACTGGGCGCAGCGGCCGCTCCCGCGCGCGCTCCGCGACTACGCCGTGAACGACACGCACTACCTTCTAGGGCTCGCGACGATCCTGGAGGGGGAGCTGCGCGCCGCGGGACGGTGGGAGTGGGCGTCCGAGGAGTTCGAGCGGCTGGAGGCGATCCGGTTCGCGCCGCAGGAGACGGACCCGGATGCCTGGCGTCGCGTGAAGGGATCGAACCGGCT
Source organism: Thermoanaerobaculia bacterium (assembly GCA_050745405.1). GTDB lineage: Bacteria > Acidobacteriota > Thermoanaerobaculia > Gp7-AA8 > Gp7-AA8 > JBOGJQ01. Next base: position 1,850 of record JBOGJQ010000171.1, read on the forward strand.
CGAGGCGCGCGGCCTCGCCGTCGTCGAGCGGCTCCACGCGTTTCGGGACCGCATCGCGCGCGAGCTCGACCGCCCTCCGTTCAAGGTGCTCAACAACGAGGCGATCGTGACGCTCGCGACGCAGCTCCCCCGATCCGCGAACGAGCTGCGCGCGATCAAGGGAATGTCGGGGTGGATCGTCCGGCAGTGGGGGCCGGACATCCTGGCGGTCGTCGAGGAGGTCGTCTCGCTGTCCGAAGAGGCGCTGCCGAAAAAGCAGCCGTCGAAGGTGTGGCAGCGCGACAAGGATCTCGAACGGCGCATCGAGCGCCTGAAGAAAGTCCGCGACCGCGTCGCGACGGACCTCAAGATCGATCCCGCCGTCCTCGCGCCGAAGCACGTCCTCGCGTCCGTGGCGGCGCTCGACCCGCGCGAGGTCGCGGCGCTCGAGGGCGTCCCCACTTTGCGGCGGTGGCAGAAATCATTGCTCGGCGAGGCGTTCGTCGAGGCGCTGGGAGGAACGCAGAACGCAGAACGCAGAACGTAGAAGCGAGAAACCCGCCCGTAGTTCCCTTTTCTTCCTTCTTCGTTCTGCGTTCTGCGTTCGACGAACCGCCCTTGCCGCCGTGCCGGTGCGGTGGTAGCGTTCCGGTCGCTCATGGACGCCGTCAAAAATCATCGTGTGATCGTCATCGGATCGGGTCCCGCCGGTTGCACCGCGGCGCTCTATCTCTCCCGGGCCCAGCTCGTGCCGCTCGTTCTCGAGGGGCTCCAGCCCGGCGGTCAGCTCACGATCACGACGGACGTCGAGAACTTCCCCGGGTTCCCCGAGGGGATTCTGGGGCCGAAGCTGATGGAGCTGATGCGGATGCAGGCCGAGCGGTTCGGCTCGAAGTTCGTGTTCGAGGCCGTCGAAAAGGTCGACCTCCGCCAGCATCCGTTCACGGTCGTCAGCGATCAGAAGACGTACGAGTGCGATGCCCTCATCATCGCCGCGGGCGCCTCGGCGATGCAGCTCGGTCTCGAGTCGGAAAAGGAGCTCCAGGGGTTCGGCGTCTCCTACTGCGCGACGTGCGACGGGTTCTTCTTCAAGGGGAAAGAGATCGCGGTCGTCGGTGGCGGCGATTCCGCGATGGAGGAAGCGACGTTCCTCACGAAGTTCGCGACGAAGGTGACGATCATCCATCGGCGCGACGAGTTCCGCGCGTCGAAGATCATGCTCGAGCGAGCGCGGTCGAACCCGAAGATCGAGTTTCTCCTCAACACGGTCGTCGACCACGTCACCGGCAGCCGGGAAGGGGGCGTGCGCAGTCTGACGCTGCGGGACACCGTGAGCGGCCAGTCGAGGGAGTTTCCGACGCAGGGTCTTTTCGTCGCGATCGGCCACACCCCGAACACCGCCGCGTTCAAGGATCAGCTCGAGCTGGACGAGCGCGGCTACATCGTCGTGAAGCCGAACAGCACGCTGACGAACATCCAGGGCGTCTTCGCCTGCGGCGACGCCGTCGATCACGTTTACCGGCAGGCGATCACCGCCGCCGGCACGGGCTGCATGGCGGCCCTCGATTGCGAGCGCTGGCTCACCCACGAGCGGATCACCGAAAGGTGGGATCTCGAAAAGGGTGAGGAGGCGAGGCGTTGAGTGACACGAAAATCCTGATACTCGGGGGCGGAGGGATGGTCGGGCTCCAGGTGGCCCGCGAAGCGGCGCGCGAGCTGCGCCCCTCCGAGATCGTCATCTCCGCGCTCAGCGCGCGCGAGGTCGACGACGCGATCGCGATCCTGCGCGAGGAGTCCCAACGCGAGGGTTGGACCTTCCGCCTCACTCCCGCGCCCGGCGACGTCTTTCTGCGCGACAGCCTCCAGGGCATTCCCCGAGAGGATCTGGTCAGCGACCGCCGCCTCTTCGAGGAGCTCTTCCGCGACATCTTCGCCCCCGACGCCGACGCGTACGCGAGCTCGTTCCTTCGGAAGATCCTCCTCCAGCACCGCCCCGACGTCGTCGTCGACTGCATCAACACGGCGACAGCGATCTCCTATCAGGACGTCTACACGACCTCCAAGAAGGTGAAGGTCCTCCTCGAGCGGCTGAGTGACGAGGGGTCCCTCCCGAAGGAGGACCTCGACGTCTTCGTGCACGCCGTCCGTGAGGTGATGATCGCGCAGGGCGTCCCGCAGATCACGCGGCACATCGTCGTCCTCCACCGCGCGCTCCAGGAAGCCGGTGTGAACGTCTACGTCAAGGTCGGCACGACCGGCACCGGCGGCATGGGCATCAACATTCCCTACACGCACAGCGAAGAGCGCCCGTCGGCGACGCTCCTCTCGAAGTCGGCGATCGGCTTCGCGCACACGGGTCTGCTGTTTCTCCTCGCCCGCACGCCCGCGATCGCGTCCGAGGAGGAGGAGGGGTCCCGCGCGACGATGATCAAGGAGGTGAAGCCGGGCGCGATGATCGGGTTCCGGCGTCTCGGCGAGGCGCACGTGCGGCTCGCGGGGGAGAACGGCCGCCGCGAGCCGGGGTATCTCCTCACGCCGCGCACCGAGCGGCTCGGCCAGCGAATCGATCCGCGCCATCCGTTCGACGGGTATCCGCGACTCGGCGGCGGCGAGGGGATTCCCGTCCGGATGGTCGGCGCCGACACGGGGGAGAACGGCTTCTTTTCCATTGGCGAGTTCCAGGCGATCACGTATCCGCGGCAGATGGAGTACGTGACGCCCGAGGAAGTGGCGCGGACAGTCGTGCTGGAGATCCTCGGGTCGTCGACGGGACGTGACGTGATCTCGGCGATCGACGGTGCGATCACCGAGCCGAGCTACCGCGCGGGCGTTCTGCGCGATCGCGCGATCCAGGAGATGCGCGCGCTCGAGGACGCGCTGCGCCGCAGCGACGGCGAGTCGCTGCCGTCCATTGCGATCGGCCACCTCGGGCCGCCGCGTCTGTCGAAGCTCCTCATCGAGGCGTATCTCATCTCCGTCGCTCTCGGCACGAGCGAGCTCGAGGCGATGATCGGGACGGACGCCGTCGAGATGCAGGAGCGGATCGAGGCGTGGCTGGCGGAGCACCCGCGGGTCGCGAGCCTCATCGCGACGATCGGCATCGGCGTCGTGCGCGAGGCGGACGGCGGCGACCTGACGCTCGCGCGCGGCCCGCGCCTCAACATCCCCGTCCCGTCGCCCGACGGCGCGCCGATTCCCCTCGACCGGAGCTCGGTCGAGCGCTATGCGGCGATGGGGTGGGTCGACCTCCGCCTCGAGAATTTCAACCGCTGGCGCGAGCGCCTCGTCCGCATCGCCGAATCGCGCCCCGACATCGTCGCCTCCGGCTCTGCCGCCTTCGACGAATCGCGCTACCTCGCGCGCGACTTCATCCCGGGCGAGGTCGTCGGCTGGCTCCTCACGAACGAGACGGACGAGATCGGGTTGCCGGGGCGGCGGATTCTCTGATTGTTGTCAGTCGTCAGTCGTCAGTCGTCCGTTTGCCGGTCGCCTAAAGGGAACGTGAGCCGCAGATTACGCAGATTACGCAGAGTGGCTTCTTTGGAGTTGACCCGATTTCGTGGACACCTGAGGATTTGGGAAGGAGTCCACGATGGCGAGATACACACCGGAGTTCAGACGGCAGATGGTC
>JBOGJQ010000172.1:0-4663 GCA_050745405.1 Thermoanaerobaculia bacterium
TACGGCGAGAGCGACGGCGTGCGCGGGGGTGGCCGCGACGGCGGGAAGATCGAGGTCGGGACGCGGCGGCTGGGTCTCGAGGACGGCGCCGGCCGCGTCGGCGACCCACGCGCCCGCGGCGACACCCCCGGCCGACGAATCGATGCTCGCGCCGCCGAAAACGCCCACGACGTGCGTCGCCGAGGCGGCGAGGTCGACGCGGATGCCGGAGACCGAGCCTTCCGCGCGGAGAACTTCACGGTCCGAGGTCACGACTCCCGCGGCGTTCACGACGACGTGATGAAGCACTTCGCCGCCCGAGTCGCGAACCACGGCGACGTGGAACCCGTCCCCGAGCCCGGCGATGGTGAGCTCTCCCGCCGGAACGCTCGCGGGCGTGAGCGCCGTCGATCCGAGCGCTCCGCCCTGTGGTGCGAGGCGCACGAGGGTGTGTCCCGATCCTCCGATGGCGAGACCGAACTGCGACCCCGCCGCGGCGAGGTCGTAGCTCAGGAAATACGAGTTCCAGACGACCTGGTCGGTGAGGACGCTGCCGCCGTCCCCCACCGCGAGCGTGTGCAGCGCGTAACGGAATCCCCGCGCCTCGGAGGCGGCGAGAACGAGCGACGCGCCGTTCCACGCGAGCCGCGGCGCGTAGAGGCCCACCACCCAAGGCGAGTGCCGCGCGACGACTTCGCCCGCGCTCGAGATCTCGGCGTAGTGCAGGTCGCCTCGGTTCTCCCACACGAGAGCCCACCGGTCGCCGCGCCAGGCGAGCGACGCCGTGAAGCGCATCGGCGCGTCCGCCAGCAGAAGAAACGGACGCGCATCGAGCGGCGTCCCGCTCGCGTCCAGCCGGACGCCGAAGAACGCCTCGAGCTCCGCCGCGTGGAAGACGACCAGATAGCCGTCGCCGCCCGCCGCGATCAGGTGGGAACCGAAGTAGTCGGCCGCACCGATCGTCGGGGAGGAGAGAAGCGTGTCCGCGGCCGGAGACGATTGCGCGAAAAGAGCGAGGAGAGGGAGCGCGAGCAGGAGTCGTTTCACGGATCGGTAGGAAACGCCGCTCCGGCGTCTCGACTCATGATAACAGCGTCACGCGCCCTCGCCGGTCTCCTTCACCGCCTGGACCTCGAGCTCGATCTTCACGTTGTTGCCGACGAGAATGCCGCCGGTCTCGAGCGCCTGATTCCAGCGGAGCCCCCACTCGCGCCGGTCGATCTCGGTGCGCGCCGTGAATCCCGCGCGCTCGCCGCCCCACGGGTCCTTTCCGCGTCCGTCGAAGGTCACCTCGAGCACGACCTCGAGCGTCGTATCGCGGATCGTCAGATCCCCGGTCACGCGGAACCGGTCGCCCTCCCGGTTCATCGCGCCGTCCACGCGCTTGCTCCGGAACAGCATCTTCGGGAGCTTCTCGGCGTCGAGGAAGTCGGGCGAGCGGAGATGTGCGTCGCGGTCGGCGACGCCGGTGTCGATCGTCGTCGTATCGATGTCGACCTCGACGGTCGAGCGGTCCGGGTTGTCCTCGTCCGCCACGATCTTCCCGGTGACGCCCTTGAAGCGTCCCCGGACGGTGGTGAACATCATGTGCTTGACCGAGAACTCGACCGCGGTGTGCGCGGGATCGATCCTCCACGTCGTTCGCGTTGGCGTTGCAACCTGTGTCATCGAAGGCTCCTTCTGGAGGTATGCGGTGCCTTCCGAGAGAGCCAGGAATGTGCCAGGCGCGCCCGGTTTTTGCAGCCGCGTCCGGCTCGAAGGAGAGCACCACATGCCGAAAGCCTGGAGCGAAAAAGACGAACGGCAGTACGAGCACATCAAGTCGAGCGCAAAGAAGCGCGGCCGGTCGACCAAGCGCGCGAAGGAGATCGCCGCGCGCACGGTGAGCAAGCAGCGCTCCGAGGAAGGGCGGGCGAAGTCGAAGAAGAAAAAGAGCTCCTCGAAAAAGAAGAGCTCTTCGAAAAAGAAGAGCTCTTCGAAGAAGAAGTAGGTCGCGGGTCGCCGTCATCCCGAGCGTAGCGAGGGATCAGGGACGGGCGGGACGCGCGTGACGCAGCGTCGTCACTCGGCGGAAGAGCGAATCTTCGTCCTGCCGCCGATCACGGACGCCCCGATCTGGGGTTTCCCACCCGACCCTGATCCCTCGCTACGCTCGGGATGACGGTTGCGCCCGCCATGCCGCATGGCCGACCATAGACGTCGTGACCGCCGTCGCGACGCCCGAACGCCGCCTCGCCTCCCGGCGCGAGATCTTCGGATGGGCGATGTTCGACTTCGCGAACTCGTCCTACACGACCGTCATCATCACCGTCGTCTTCAGCGTCATCTTTCCCCGTCTCATCGTCGGCGACGCCCCCGAGTTCCGGCGCGGCAATCTCATGTGGAGCCTCGCCCTCTCGATCAGCTACGCCCTGGTCGTGATTTCTCTCCCCCCGCTCGGCGCGATCATGGACTTCTCGGCGTCGAAGAAGCGGTTCCTGTTCGCAACGTACCTGACGACCGTCGTCGCCACCGCCGCCCTCTGGTTCGTCCGCCCCGGCGACGTGGTTCTCGGCATCCTGCTGATCGTCGTCTCGAACTACGGCTTTTCCGCGGGAGAGGGATTCGTCGCGAGCTTCCTTCCCGACCTCGCGCCGCCCGAGCAGATGGGAAAGATCTCCGGCTTCGCCTGGGGACTCGGCTACTTCGGCGGCCTGATCTCGACGGCGATCGTCCTGTTCGGCCTCGGAGAGCAGACGCTCGAGAACTTCCCCCGCCTCCGCTTCGTCGGCCCGATCACGGCTCTCTTCTTCCTCGTCGCGGCGATCCCGACGTTTCTCTTCCTCCGGGAGCGCGGAACGCCGCGCGTCCTCCCGCCCGGAGAGAACTACGTCACGATCGGCTTCCGGCGCCTCGGCCGGACGATGCGCGAGCTGCGCGACTTTCGCGACTTCGTCGGATTCCTCGTGTCGTTCTTCTTCGCCATGGCGGGGCTGATCAACGTGATCTCCTTCGCGTTCATCTTCGGCGATCAGGTCATCCAGTGGTCGAGAACGACACAGACGCTGATGTTCGTCGTAACCCAGCTCACCGCGGCCGCGGGCGCCGTGCTGTTCGGACTGATCCAGGACCGGATCGGCGACAAGAAGACGTTCGGGATCACGCTGCTTCTCTGGGTCGCGTCAGTGACGGCGATCTACGCGACGAGCGGGATCACGGACGCGCTCAACGGTACGCTGGGGACGGCCTGGTCGGTCGAGGGCGTCTTCCTCGTCCTCGGCGGCTTCGCGGGCCTCTCGATCGGCGCCACGCAGTCGGCGAGCCGCGCTCTGGTCGGCACGCTCTCCCCGCCCTCGAAATCGGGCGAGTTCTTCGCATTCTGGGCCGTCGCGTCGCGCGTCGCCTCGATCTTCGGCCTCGTCAGCCTCGGGCTTCTGCAGGCCGCGTTCGGCCTCCACCGCGCGATCCTCGTCAGCGCCGTCTTCTTTCTGATCGCCTTTTTCCTTCTCCTTCCCGTCAACGTCGTCCGAGGCCGCGCGGCAGCGATCGCGCACCAGGGAGAGTGAGTGTCCTAAAATGCGACGCCTCATCGTGCTCTTCACACTCGCGCTCTCCGGCTGTGCCTCGTCCGGCGACCGCCTCGCCCGCGACGTCGCCACGATTCTCGACGCGTACACGGCTCCCGGCGAGCCCGGCGCGTCCGTCCTCGTCCGCCACCGCGGCGAGATCCTTTTCGCGCGCGGCTTCGGCCTCGCCGATCTCGACGCGAACCGCGCCGCCGAATCCGGCACGAACTACCGCCTCGCATCGGTGACGAAGCAGTTCACGGCGATGGCGAGCCTTCTCCTCGTCGACGACGGCGTCGTCCGCCTCGACGATCCGGTCTCCCGCTGGCTCGACGACCTCCCGCCGTGGGGCGAGCGAGTCACGATCCGGCACCTCCTCACGCACACCTCCGGCGTTCTCGATTACGAGGACCTCATTCCGGAGCAGCAGACGGAGCAGGTCCACGACCGCGACGTGCTCGACATTCTCCGGCGGCACGACGCGACGAGCTTCGAGCCGGGATCGCGCTACCGCTACAGCAACAGCGGCTACGCCCTTCTCGCGCTCGTCGTCGAGAGCGCGTCGCGCAAAACGTTTCCCGATTTTCTGCGGGGACGGATCTTCGAGCCGCTCGGGATGAAAGACACGCTCGCGTTCGTCGAGGGAGAGAGCACCGTGCGAGAGCGCGCGTTCGGCCACAGCCGGAAGGGCGCCGCATGGACGCGCACGGATCAGAGCCTCACCTCGGCCGTACTCGGCGACGGCGGCGTCTACTCGTCCGTCCTCGATCTCGCCCGCTGGGACGCCGAGCTCGAGCGGCCGACGCTCCTGTCGGCCGAGCTCCTCGCGATGGCGTTCACGCCCGCGACCGAAACCGACGTCGAAGGGGTCTCCTACGGGTTCGGCTGGAAGATCGGCGAGCTCGCGGGACGGCGTACGGTCTTCCACACCGGCTCGACGATCGGCTTCAGAAACGCGCTCCTTCGCATCCCGGAAGAGCGCCTCACGGTGATCGTCCTGACCAACCGCAACGAAGGACAGCCGATCGATCAGGCGAAAGCGATCGCCAACCTCGTGCTCGAGTCGCGCTAAAGAGAGACGGAGCCGCAGATTACGCAGATTGACGCAGATCAAAAGCCAAACAAAATCTGCGTTAATC
>JBOGJQ010000173.1:0-10312 GCA_050745405.1 Thermoanaerobaculia bacterium
GGTCCAGGCTGAACACACGAGCTAAGCGCCATTGCCCATTCTGGAAGCGCCACAAGTGAATGAACCGCGCCAGCGTACTCGTGATCGCGCCACGCTCGTCGAACCGATGGATCCCGATCTGCACGGCCCCATAACCCACGATCGGATACACCCGCAGACTGCCTGGAATGAGGGTCCGGGTGATGCCGCGGGAACCCGGGCACGACGCGGTCAGACGGCGGGTGTTCTCCCGCACCTGCTCGCCGGCCGTGAATCCAGTCTCATCGTGATAGAACTCGATATCCGCGGCAAAGATGGCGTTCGCCTTGCGCGCATCACAGGACACGAACGATGCATCGAACAGGATCCTGTCCATCCGCGCGAGCTCTTCGAAGAGTGCGCCCGACCGCAACCCGTCGATATCGTCCGCAGCGGTCTGCGTCTGCAGCATGCAGCCGCAGACCATCAGCTGTGCGACGGCGAGAAAGAGGATTCGATGTGCATTGCGCATGTGATCAGGCTCCGTCGCATCGCAGCACTCGGTCGGCTGCGGCGAAATACACGGTGACGCGCCTGACCTTCGCGGCGCGACGACAGAAAGAATCTGCGGGAATCTGCGGATCCCCGATTCCCGCGGTCAGTTTAAGGCCACCGAATCAGCTCAGCGGCGGCGCGAAGCGCCGTCCGCTGCATGCCGTTGTCCGGCAACTCATATCTGCGAGCACACTCTGCGAATGCACGCTGTGCTTCCTGGACAAGCCGCGTCTCCTCGGCGTTGAACGAGGAGCTCGGTCTCGCACGTCGCCTCAGCCGGGTTGAGGGCCGGTCAAGGGTCCTGTTAACCAGCGATTCGGTTTCGTCGTCCAACGAGCATGTTGATAGCACTTGCATTCGCCGCTCTTCCCGCTCTTGCGCCACGTCGCCTTTCTCGTCCTGAACAATCTGCAGCTCTACATTGGCCTGGCCCTCGGTAACCGCTCCGATCTCAACATCCGCAAGTCAGCCCTTCCTCTCACGAACTGCACGCGCAAACTCCGCAGCGGCGTTTCGTCCCGAAATTCGCCCCATAGGGACTGACGGGGCATAATGACGCTCATCCATGACTGATACGGTCTCGCACTACCGGATCGTGCGGGAGCTGGGGCGCGGAGGGATGGGGCAGGTCTATCTCGCCGAGGATATGCGCCTCCACCGGATGGTGGCCTTGAAGCTGCTGGCGTCCGACGTGGCGGCGGATCCGCGGCGCGTGCAGCGCTTCCTCCGCGAGGCTCATGCCGCTTCGATCATGAGCCATCCCAACATCGCGGTCATTCACGAGATCGGCGACTCGGGCGACGACGTCCCCTTCATCGCCATGGAATACGTGGAGGGACGCAGGCTCGACGCCGTGATCGGCGAGAAGCCGCTGGAGCTGAATCAGACTCTCGACATCGCGCTGGAGATCGCCGACGCGCTCGATGAAGCGCACGGCCGCGGCGTCATCCATCGCGATCTCAAGCCGTCGAACATCATCATCAATACGCGCGGCCACGTGAAAGTGCTCGACTTCGGCCTGGCCAAGCTCCAGGAAGACACCTCCGGCGACACCGCCGCCCCGACCGACGTGAAAAGCGATCCCGGCCTGGTCCTCGGCACGGTTCACTACATGAGTCCGGAGCAGTCGCTCGGCCGTGACGTCGATGCTCGCAGCGATCTCTTCAGCTTCGGCGTGATCGTGTATGAGATGGCCACCGGCCGCCGTCCGTTCACCGGCGGAAGCAGCACGGAGATCATCGAGCGGATCGTGCATCAACAGCCGGAGGCGGTGGCGCGCCTCAACTACAGCGCCCCGCCCGAGTTGGAGCGCATCATTCGCAAATCTCTGGAGAAGGACCGCGAGTGGCGATATCAGTCGGCGCGCGAGGTCATCGTCGATCTGAAGAGCCTGCGTCGCGACTCCACGTCCGGCGAGCGAGTCTCCACGCCGCCTCCTGCGCCGCGCCGGCGATTGACCCTCCCGGCGCTCGCCGGCACGATCGCGTTCGTGGCCGTCGCCATCGTTCTCTTCGCGATGATGAATCGATCGGGAGCCGGTCCCGCTGAATCGCACGCCGCGGAGCTGCCGGTAGTCACGGTCGCCGTTCTTCCTTTCTCGAGTCTCAGCGCGGGGAACGACCTCGAGCATCTTCAGTACGCGCTCCCCGATGAGCTGACGACGATCCTGAGCTACAACCGCGCCGTGGCCGTGCGACCGTTTGCGACGACGCGGCGGCTGCTCGATACCGATCCGATCGAGGCGGGGCGGGATCTGAGGGTCGACAAGGTCGTGACCGGCTCCTGGCGAAGCGGGGAGGGACAGCTCGCCGTCACCGTGGAAGCGATCGACGTGGCGTCGAATCGCGTGGTGTGGCGGGACAACATCGACGGGTTGTCGGCCGATCTCATCGCGCTGCGCAAGTCCCTCTCGTCGCGGGTGAGGGAGGGGCTGTTTCCGGCGCTCGGCGTCGCGGGTCTGTCGAAGGAGTCGGCACAGCCGAACAACTCGGAGGCATACGCGCTCTATCTGAAAGCGGTGAGTCTCTCATCCGATCCCGAGCCGACGGCGCAGGCGCTGGCGCTTCTGCAGCGAGCGGTCGCTCTCGACCCGGACTTCGCACCAGCCTGGGACGCGATGGCGCTGCGGCAGTACTATCGCGCCAGTTATGGTCGCGGGGGAGTGGAAGCTCGTGACGCGGCGCGCGCGGCAGCGCAGCGCGCGCTGCAGATCGATCCCGATTACCGGGACGCGGCCCGCTCCCTCGTCATCTACGATACGGAGGCGGGAAAGATTGCCGACGCCTATCGTCAGGCCCGGGTGTTGCTGGAGCGGAGTTCCGGCGATGCCGACGCTCATTTCGTGGTGAGCTATGTGCTCCGTTATGCCGGCCGGCTGGAGGAAGCGGCGCAGGAGTGCGAGAAGGCGCGGGCGCTCAACCCATACTTCGGTCTCCGCTCCTGCGCACTGGTGTTCGACCATCTCGCCGATTACGAGCGCGCCATCCAGTTTGCGCGCCTGGATGAGGGCTCGGAGTGGGAAGCGCTCGCTCTCTATCCGATCCTGCTGAAACAGGGAAGGCCCGCGGAGGCGTTGCGGATGCTGAAGCGGTTCGAGTCGCGCCCCGACCAAGCCGCGATCTTCTCGCTCTGCATCGGGAAGCAGCCGGTCGACACCGCGCGGTTCGTTGCGAAGGCCCTGCAGGGACTCGATCCGGAGTCGATCTACATCCAGGCCGGGGAGATCGCCTACTGCGGTGACTCGGATGGAGCGTTCCGTCTGCTGCGCCGATCGCTGGATGGAGGCTACTCGATTTATCCGGCGATGGACAGCAACCCGCTTTTCGAGTCGTTGCGCCGCGACCCCCGATGGGGCGAGTTGCGTTCAGCGGCGATCCGCTACCACCGGGACATCGGCGCGCAGCTTCTGAAGATCGATCAGGAGCGAACGGGCGGACAATAAACCATCGATCCCATGAGCGACTTCACTGAGGTCAAGCCTTCCTTCAGTGCGCCACCGCTCACGGCGACCATTCCCATGGCCGTTCTGATCGTATTCATCTTCCGGCGCTATGGTGTGCTGACGCTCGCCGGAGTGATGGTCTTCGCGTCCCTTCTCATCAACGCCCCGGCCACACTCGATCCATCGACCTGGTACTTCGGCCGCATGGGGGCGCGCCGGGACGGCGCGGCCACATCACTCGTACCGCAGCGCCTCGATCGGATCGAGGTTCGCGGCGCGCTCGGCCGGGTAGATCCCCGAGGCGAGACCGACCGCGATCGAGACGCCCGTCGAGAGCGCGAGCGACCAGAGCGTCACCACCGTCGGCCACCCCGCCAGCGCCGCGACGATCCGCGCGAGTGATACGCCGATCGCCACGCCGATCATCCCGCCCAGCACGCTGATCGCGAACGACTCGACCACGAACTGCGACCGGATATCCTTCTTGGTCGCTCCCAGCGCCCGCCGCACGCCGATCTCCCGCGTCCGCTCGAGCACCGAGGCCAGCATGATGTTCATGATCCCGATCCCGCCCACCAGAAGCGAGATCCCCGCGATCGATCCCATCACCATGTTGAACAGCCGCTGCGTCCGCCGGCTCTGCTCGAGCAGCGCCTCGGGCACCACGAGCTCGAAGTCGTTCGCGCCGCCGTGCAGCCGGTCGAGCAGCGCCTCGATCTGCTCTCCCGCCGCGCGGCTCGACACCGACGGATCGAGCCGCACGATCAGCTCGTCGAGCGGCGCCTCCAGCGGGTCGCGGTCGAACTTCCGCATCGCCGTCGACACCGGAATCCAGATCTCGTCCTCGGTCGAGCCGACTGGAATCTCGCCCTGGCTCGCCGTCCCGCTCTCCGGCGCGAGCACGCCCACGACTTCGAGCCAGACGTCGTTGACCTTGATCCGCTTTCCGAGCGGCGAGCCGTAGCCGAACAGATCGCGCCGCACCCCCTCGCCGATCACCGCGACTTGCCCGTGCGTCGTCTCCTCCCGCCCGTCGAAGAAGCGCCCCTCGCTGATCGGCACCACCGTCACGTCGGGCTGCCGCGACGAGACACCGAACACCCGCGCGTCCGCTTTGTTCCCCGCCGCGCGCACCTTCCAGGTCTTCACCTCGAGGCGCGGCAACACCATCTCGACGCCCGCCACGGCCTGCCGGATCGCCTCCCCGTCGCGCAGCGAGACGCCGAGCGATTTCTTCCGGATCTCGTTCCGCTCTTCCTGCTTGATCTCCATCGCGCGCACGATCACGTTGTGCAGGCCGAGGCGGTCGATGAGCTCGAGCGCCTTCCGCTCGGCACCGGCGCCGATCGAGAGCATCGCGATCACCGCGCCGACGCCGAACACCATCCCCAGCATCGTCAGCGCCGTGCGCAGCTTCCGCGCCGAGAGATTCGTGATCGCGCCCTCGACCGACTCGCGCAGATCCATCATCGCGCGCTCTCTCTCCGCGGCTCCTCGAGAGCGATGACGTCGCCCTCCGCGAGTCCCTTCGTCACGAGCGCCGCGCCGATCGACGTGCTCCCCAGCTCGACCTCGACCGGCTCGAACTCCTCCCCTCTCCGCACCCAGACGATGCGCTTGCCGTTCTTCTCGAAGATCGCCTGCCGCGGGATGGAGATCGCGCTCTCGCTCTTCTCGAGCGTGATCGTCGCTCGCACGCGCGCCCCCGGTTTCATGATCTCCGGGTCGGTCCGGTCGAGCGCGAGCGTCACGCCGAAGTACTGCACCGGCGAGCCGCGGAACCGATTCTTCGCGATCGGATCGACCTTCTCGACCTTCGCCGCGAACTCCTCCCGCGGATGCGACTCCACGATGACGACCGCCTCCTGCCCTTCCGCGATGCCGCCCGCGTCGGCCTCGAGGACGAACGCCTCGACCTTCATCGCTTCGAGATCGGGGATTTCCCCGAGGGGATTGCCGCGCCAGACCATGTCGCCCACGCGCGGCATCTCGCCGCGCCAGTTCCGCCGGAGCACGAGAATGCCGTCGTGCGGCGCGCGTACCTCGAGCGCCGACAGCGCCTTCTCCGCCTGATCGATCCGATAATCCGCCTTCCGCTCCTCGATGCCGAGGATCTCCCGCTCGGCGCCGAATAGGCGCGCGCGCACCGAGAGCATCTCCTCGGCGAACTCCTTCTTCTCGACCGCGAGGCTCTCGTCGATCTCGCTCTCGATGAGCTCGAAGCGCGAATAGATCCCCGCGTCCTTCTTCTGGAACATCCGCGCGGCATCGAGCTCGCGCTCGGCGATCCAGGCGTCGCGCCCGAGGTTCGTCTTCGTCGCGTCGCGCATCGCTTCGGACCCCTCGACACGATTCTCCGCGCGATCGAGCTGCCGGCGCCCCTCGAGCAGCTCCTTCTCGAAATCGGTCGAATCGAAGCGCGCGACGACATCTCCCTTCTTCACGGGCGAGCCGTCCTCGGCGATCCAGCCGAGCTTGAGCGCCATCTCCGCGTCGCTCGGCGCGGTGACCGGCGTCGCCCTCGCGGCAGTCAGATTCCCCTCGGCCGTCACGGAGCGGACGTACGGCGCCTTCTGCACGCGATGGGTCGGAATCGTGATGTTCGCGCCGCCGGCGCCGATCGCGAGCGCCCCCGCGATGACGACACCGGCGACGCCGAGCACCGCGCCTATGAGCCGACGCCGCATCACGATCCCTCCTCTTCCTCGGATTCGTCTTCCGCTTTGCGAAGAAGGACGCGGTCACCCGGCGCGAGGCCGGAGATCACCTCGATGCGTTCGTCGTTCCGCCGCCCGAGCTCGAGGCGGACGCGTTCCCGTCCCGACAGCGTCCGTCGGACCGCGATGGGCCCCTCCGCTGTGGTGAAGACCGCCTCGTGCGGGATGAGGACGACGTCCTTCGCGCGTCCGGTCTCGAGCCGGCCGCGGAACCGCATACCGGGCCGCATCTTCTCCAGGTCCGTTTTGTCGAGCCCGATGTCGACCCTGAGGATCTTGAGCGGCGTCCGCGGCGACTGCCGCTCCACGGTGCGGCCGATCGAGCTCACCGAGCCGTGGAACTCCTGGTCGGGGTGCGCGTCGAGACGGATGGACGCGCGCTGATTCATGCGGACCTTCCCCGCGTCGGCCTCGTCGACTTCTCCCTTCGCCATCATCGAACGGAGATCGGGGATCTCGATCACGTTCTCCATCCGCCAGACCGAATCGCCGACCTTCTTCTTCTCGTCGCGCCAGCTCGTGATGTACACCACCGTGCCATCGCGCGGCGCCCGCACGCGCATTTTCTCGATTTTCTCCTGCGCCCGTCGGACGATCATATCGGCGCGCGCTTCCTTCTCGCGGAGGAGCGCGATCTCGCGAGCGGCCGCGGCGTCGAACGACGCGAGGCGCTGACGGCGGTGCTCGATCTCGCGCTTTGCGAGGTCGCGGTCGAGCTCGATCTGCCGCCGCTCGTTCGCTCCCTGCAGCTCCTCGGGCGCCTGCAGCTTGAGCTCCGCCTTCCGAAGCTGCGCGTCGGCCTGCGCGAGCGCGAGCTCTTCCTGCTCCCGGCGGATCGCGAGGTCGGCGCGCGCCTTCTCGATCTCCTTCCGCGCCGAATCCCGCTCCGCGGTCTTTTCCTGAAGCGTCTTCTGCTGCTCCGTCGCGTCGAACGCGAGGACCGGCTCGCCCGCCTTCACTTCTTTCCCCTCGGGGGCCATCATCGAGATCCGGAAGTTGTGCATGTCGGGGAAAGGCGGAGGCCCGAGGCGACTCGAATCGGTGGATTCGAGAATCCCCGCCACCTCGACGCCCATGACGAGATCGCCGCGGTCCACGGTGACCCACTCTCCTTCGCGCGAGGCGAGCAGGCGGCTCTGGGCGATCCACCCCGCCGAGAGGACGGCGAGAATCGCGGCTGCGACGAGGAGGCGGCGCTTCACACCGCACCTCCCGCCGTCATCCGCCACGGCGCGAGGCGCGCCCGCTCGTCGAGGCCTTCGGCAACGACGCACTCCTGCGCGTTGCACGGCCCGACCTTCACGTCGACCTCGCGTCCGTTCGCCAGCCGCGCCTTCCCGGCGGCGACGTCGAGAGAGACGCGGGGCGCGAGGAGGACGCCGTCGGCCTGGCGCCGTTCGACCTCGATCAGGACCGACAGACCGGGACGCATGCGCTCGTGATCGACCTCCTCCAGAGGGACGATCACGCGGAAGCCGCGCCGCAGCGACCCCCGCCCGATCTCCTGCGCCACCGGCGCGATCTCGCTGACCGTCCCGGCGTACTTCCGGTCCGGATACGCATCGATCGTCAATGTCGCCGGCATCCCGGCGGCGATCTTCCCGTCATCGACGTCGGGAAGCATTCCGACGACCTGCAGGCTCGAGAGATCAGGGATCTGGGCCAGCGGCATGGAAACGAAGACCGTGTCACCGATCTGGAGCTTTCGTCCCTCCCACGGGTGCTCGCCGATGACGACGATCCCCGTGCGTGGCGCGCGGAGCGTCAGCATCCGGATCGCACTCTCGGCGATGTCGACCTCGCGCTGCGCCTTCTCCACAGCAAGCTGCAGGTTCCGGAGATCCGACTCGCCCTTGACCTTTTCCGCCTCGTAGCTCGACCGCGCCTTCTCCCACTCCGTCTGGGCGCGCTGCAGCCCGAGGCGCCGGTCTTCGGCCTCGCGGCGCGAGATGAGGTCCGGCGGCACGGCCGCCTCGAGCTTCGCCTTTTCGAGGTCCGCCCGCCGCTTCTCGAGCTCGTACTCCTTCTCGGCGAGCGACGCCTTCAGCTCCGATTCCTTCTGCGCGAGCTCGTGCTGCGCCTGCGTCAGCGTGGAGTGCCGGCTCTCGAGGCTGCTCGCGAACTCGCTCGCGTCGAGCTCGACGACCGGGTCGCCCTCGGCGACCTGCGCCCCCTCGTCCACCATCCACTTGATCGAGCTCTGCCATGAGGGCAGAGGCGGGACGGCGACGACTGCCCCCTCCGGCGCGTCGAACTCGCCCGAAAGGAGAAAGACGTCGGCGAAGTCGCCGCGGCGCACGATGAGGTCGCCATCAGCTACTGGACTCTGTGCTGCCGGCAGCTCGGTCGTGCAGGAGAGCGCGAGAAGCACTCCCGCCAGCAGGAGGAAGTATCGAAACGGTGACAGGCCGGTCATCGGGCGTATTGCAGTTTAGGACTCCCGCGGCGATGCGGGGGTTACGGCTGTGCAACCAGATGGGAGGGCGCCGTCATCCCGAGCGGAAGCGAGATGACGGAAAGGCGCCGCCGCGAGGCCGCATCGGCTCGTCGTCGCTTCGCGAATCCGGCCCCGTCGCGCGCGCAACGACACTACTGAAATAGCCGTTGCAGTCCACTAGTCGGCCGTTGACGGACTTGTTTCCGGCGGCCTCTCCTCGAGAAGCTCTCGGATTTTCGCTTCGATCTCACTCAAATCGCCGCCGCCGCGATGCTCGAACCGCAGAATCCCCCGACGGTCGATGAGAAACGTGGGAGGGAGCGCCGAGACGCCGTACTCGATCTGCGTGCGGTTCTCCGGATCGATCGCGACCGGCCACGGCAGCTTCTGCCGCTCGAGAAAGCGCCGGATCCGCGCCGGCGTTTGTCGCGAGTGGCTCGTGACGCCGACGATGACCAGGCCCCGAGGACCCATGTCCTCGGCCCAGGTACGCATCTCCGGGTACATCTGGATACAGGGCTTGCACCACGTCGCCCAGAAATCGAGCAGGACGACCCTGCCGCGCAGGTCGCGCAGCGTCTGCGGCGCGGAGCCGATCCACTCCGTGACCTGGAGCACGGGGGCGACTTCGCCGACACGGAGCGCCCGCTCCCCCTCTTCCTGGGCGAGAGCAATCGATCCGGATAGCGCGAGGACCGTCGCGGCGAGAAGCGCGTTGGTCGATTTCATTCTGAATTCTTCCCGGGCCGGCTCGGGCCGGCGCGATCGAGAGCCTCGATGACCGCGACGGGCGTGATGACTTCGGAGAGGGCGATGGGCTGCGTGAGGCGGGCCGCGGGGAAGACGGCGTAGAACGGCACGCCGACGCGCCCGAATTCGCAAGGAGGCGCGTGATCTCGGGATTGCCGTTGGTCCAGTCGGCCTTCACCGTGGTCACGTCGAGGTCGCGGATCCGCTCCTCGACGCTCGTGGTGGCCAGGACGGTCCGCTCGTTCACCTTACAGCTCCAGCACCAGTCGGCGGTGAAGTCGACGAACACCGTCTCCCCGCGCTCGACGCGCCGCTCGAGGTCGGCGAGCGAGAAATCTTCCCACTCGATCGCGCCGGAGGAGCCGGCGTCCGCGCTCGCTGCCACCGGCTCGCGCCACCGGAGCTCGTGCTCGAGTGCCCAGACGTACCCGGTCGCCACGATCGCGACGGCGACTACCCACGTCCCCGCACGCGCGAGAGATCCGGACGAGGGATCGGCCTGCCCCACCAGCCAGACCGCGAACGCGACGAACGTCAGAAACACGAGCGACCAGACGACGCCTTCGGGGCCGAGCTGCGCGCCGAGAACCGACAGCAACCAGATCGCGGTCGCGAGGAGCACGAATCCCATCGCCTGCTTGAACCGGATCATCCACGGTCCCGGCCGCGGCAGCCACCGCAGCAGGCCGGGATGCCACGCGAGAATGACGTAGGGCAGCGCGAGCCCCATGCCCGCGGCCGTGAAGGCGAGAAAGAGGACTCCATTCGACTGGGTGAAGGCGAACCCGATCGCGGTGCCCAGGAACGGCGCCGTGCAGGGCGTTGCGAGGGCCGTCGCGAGCACGCCGTGGACGAACGCGCCGCCCGCCCCCTGCCCGCCCGCCACCGCGCTTCCGAACGAGAATCCTCGGATCTCGAAGACGCCGAACAGGTTCATCGCGAAGACGACGACCA
>JBOGJQ010000174.1:0-7689 GCA_050745405.1 Thermoanaerobaculia bacterium
GAGTACGTCGCGACGGTCGAGATCGAGTAACGTTGTTCGTTGTTCGTTGTTCGTTGTTCGTTGTTCGTTGTTCGTTGTCCGTTGTCCGTTGTCGGTTGTCGGTTGTCGGTTGCCGGTTCTCCGTTTCCGTAGTGTCGTCATCCTGAGGAGCGAAGCGACGAAGGATCTCCTGATCCGCGACTCCGACTTGCGATGCCGTGCCGGGATTGAGACGCGGCTGAGGAGATCCTTCGCTCACGCCCGCCCGCCCCACCTCGCTCAGGATGACGCACGCGTCGTTGTTATGCGCTGCTGTCTTGGCGATCAACGATCAACAACGAACAACGAACAACGAACAACGAACAACGTTACTCGATCTCGACCGTCGCGACGTACTCCGCCTGGCGCGGCGTGGAGCCGGCGGCGGGGAGCGGCTCGAGCTCCGCGAGCGTGAAGCGGACGCCCTCGAACGTCGCGCTCCGCGGCTCCACGTTCGTGTGAAGCCGGAGGTCCGCCGCCCCACCATCGTCGGAAGAGACCCGAAGGGCGATTTCCGCGTCGCCCGCCCAGACGCACGTGACGTCGCGGGGGCAGCGGCTGTCCGCGACGACCGCCGCGAACTGGACCACGATCCCCGGCGGCTCGACGCGGACCGCGTCCGTCATGGCGAGCCGCATGCTGTCGCCGGGAGACACGACGGGCATGTCCGCGGCCGTCGCGCAGCCGAGGGTGAGCGCGATGGTGAGGAGGACGAAGCGGCGGCGCATGAGGGAAGACGGATTCATCGGGCGTGCCTGCACGCCTCGCGCTTCCGCTCGAGGAGGCGCCGCTCCGGCTCCGACATCGGCATCTCCAGCGCTCGTTCGAGATATGCCTCGGCTTTCGCGCGCTCGTCGAGCTCGATCCAGTAGTCGGCAAGGAGCGCCGGAAGGAGCGGATACCGCCGGAGGCGCGCGTCGGATGCGAGATCCTGCAGTGCCTCGACGGCGGCGGCCGGACCGTGGAGCCGCGCGAGGACGACGCTGCGGTTGAGAAGGACGACGGGCGAGGGGGCGATCTCGAGGAGCTGGTCGTAGAGCCCGAGCAGCCGCGGCCAGTCCGTCGCGTCGAAGCTCGCCGCTTCCGCGTGTACGGCGGCGATCGCGGCCTCGACGTGGAACCGCGTGAGGCGGTCGCCCTCGAGGCTCCGGTCGAATTCGCGGAACGCCTCCGCGATCCGCGCGCGGTTCCAGAGCGCGCGGTCCTGCTCGCGGAGCAGAATCACGTCCCCCGTCGCACCGCGCCGCGCGGGGAAGCGCGCCGCGTGGAAGAGCATCAGCGCGCGCAGCGCGCGCGCGGCCGGAAGATCCGTCGCGGGCGCGGACGTCAGCACCGTCGCGAGCCGGATCGCCTCCTCGGCCACCTCCACCCGCACGAGATCCTCCCCCGCCGACGCGCTGTGTCCCTCGTTGAAGAGGAGGTACAGCACATCGAGGACGACGTCGATGCGCTCCCGAAGCACCCGCGATTCGGCCGGGACGTCCATCGCGATCCGCTGCTCGCGGATCGTCCGCTTCGCCCGCACGATCCGCTGCGCGATCGCGGCCGGCTCGGCCAGCAGGGCCCGCGCGATCTCGTCCACCGAGAATCCGCAGACGAGCTTGAGCGTGAGCGCGACGCGCGCCTCCGGCGGAATTTCCGGCGCGCAGCAGAGAAAGACGAGCCGAAGCTGATCGTCCTCGACCGCCGGGCGAATCGCGAAGGCCTCACTCCGATCCGTCTCTCGCTCGCTCTCCGCGTGGGCCGCCGCCGTCCGCTCGCGGCGCAGGCGGTCGAGCGCGCGATTCCGCGCCGCCCGGAACAGCCACCCGCCCGGGTTCTCCGGCACCCCGTGGAACGGCCACGTCGTCAGCGCCGCGATCATCGCCTCCTGGACGACCTCCTCGACGAGGTCGAGCCGCGCGGGCCCGAACGTGCGAGTCAGCGCGGCGACCATCTCTCCCGACTTTCGCCGGAAGAGATGGTCGACCAGGCCGGACACCGATTCAGCCGGGGAGCTCATCGACCCTGCGGATCTCGATGCTGCCGAAATCGAGGTGCGGACAGTCGCGCGAGAGCGCGAGCGCCTCGTCGTAGCTGTCCGCCTCGAGAAGAAAATAGCCGCCGATCACTTCCTTCGCTTCCGCGAACGGTCCGTCCGTCACGGCCAGAGACGAGCCGTTCCGCCGCACGAGCTTCCCCTCGCCGTCGCTCAGCTTGTTCGACGCGGCGAGCTTCCCCCGCTTCCGGAGAGCGTCGCGCCAATCCCCGTATCGCTGAATGATTGCCTGGATCTCTTCCGGGCTGATCCCCGAATCGAACGTCCCGTTGTCTCTCAGGAGCAGCATGTACTTGGCCATTGGTTTTTTCTCCTTTCACCGGGAAGACGAGCAGGAGTCATAGAAATCGACATCGGACTGGAAATCGTCCTATACGTCCTATTCGTCCCATATGTCCTCTACGTCCTATTTCGAATACCGCGCCGCCGCCCCTCCCGCAAGCCGTCCGCTCGCCCATGCCCACTGGAAGTTGAACCCGCCGATCCGCCCGTCGACGTCGAGAATCTCTCCACAAAGATACAGGCCCGCCTGAAGGCGCGATTCCATCGTCGCGAGGCGCAGTTCCGCGAGAGGGACGCCGCCCGCGGTGACCTCGGCGAAGTCCCAGCCGCGCTCGCGAACGGCGGGGATCGGGAGGGCGAGCACGGCGGCGACGATCCGGCGGCGCGCCTCGCGACTGAGACGCGCGAGAGGCATCCGCGGATCCTCGCCGGCACCATGCTCCACGATCGCCTCCGCGAGACGTTCCGGGAGACGGTCGCGGAAGAGATGTCCCGCCTCGAGGCGCGGCCGCGCCTGCGAGGTCGCGACGATCTCCGCGTCGAGCGACTCGGGCGCGACGCCGGGAAGCAGAGACGCGACGACGTCCCCGTTGCGCCCGGCGGCGATCCAGTGACGGCTCGCGTCGAGTACGGCCGGGCCGCTCACGCCGAAGTGGGTGAAGAGCATCGCGCCGCGGATCGTCGTCTTCGGCGGGACGCGGATCTCGACCTCGGCGCTCGTCCCCCGCAGCGACGTCATCCAGTGATCGGACGGGAGGACGAGCGGCACGAGAGCCGGAAACGGCGCGACGATGGAGTGACCGAAGGCGCGCGCGACGTCGTATCCGGCGCCGTCGCTCCCGGTCTTCGGGACGCTCCGTCCGCCCGTCGCCAGCACGACGCGCCTCGCACCGAGCGTTCCGCGCGCTCCTTCGAGGACGAATCCGTCTTCGGTCGCGCGGACCGCATCGACGCGCCATCCCGGCCGCACCTCGGCGCCCGCTTCCGCCGCGGTCCCGAGGAGAGCGTCGAGGACGGTCCGCGCCCGATCCGTGACGGGAAAGAGCTTCCCGGTCTCCTCGCGCTTGAGCGCCACGCCGATGTCGCGAAAGAAGGCGATGGTCTGCGGAACGGTGAAGGTCCTGAGGATCTTCGCGACGGCGTTCCGGCTCGATCCGTTGAAGTCCTCGGGCTCGACCCGCTCGTGGGTGACGTTGCAGCGGCCGCCGCCGGAGATCAGGATTTTCGCACCGATGCGCGTCGCTCCGTCGAGCGCGACGACGCGGGCGCGCCCGCCGCTCTCGCGCGCGGCCGCGATCGCCGCCATGAGTCCCGCGGCCCCGGCGCCGACCACGGCGACGTCGCAACTGTCCATGCTCAGCGGCGCAGCAGAGCGGACGCGATGAAGCCGAACGCGAGGGCGGACGCGATGAGACACACGCCCGCACCAGTCAGGTTCCCCATGGCCGTCGCGACCGCCGCGCCGGCGAACGCGACGACGCCGACGACGAAGAGCGCGATGACCGCGCCGCCCGCGTATCCGACCACTCGATCGTTCTCGTTCATGCGGGCGATTGTATCGCGCGCGCTGCTACAATGATGCGCGATGCGCATCGCCGTTCTGTACGAGCAGTGGGAAGGAACGGAAGAGTATCCCGGCGCCGAGGCGGACGAGCAGGCGCGCAAGAAGAGCGGGCGGCGCATACGGCGCCCGAAACTCGATCGCGAGGAAATCTTCGAGGCTCTCCAGAAGCTCGGGCACGAGCCGTTCTATCAGCTCATCGACGGCAACGAAGCCACCCTCACCGCGCTCGTGAAGTGCAAGGCGGATCTGTTCTTCAATCTCACCGAGTCGTTCGGCGGCGACGATACGAAGGACATGAACATCGCCGCGTGGCTCGACCTCATCGGCAAGCGCTACACGGGCTCCGACGCGAGAGGGCTGATCCTCGCGCAGGACAAGGGACTCGCCAAGAAGATCTTCCAGTTCCATGATCTCCACGTTCCCTTCTTCGCCGTCTCCTATCGCGGGCGCGTCCAGGCCGCGCAGGACATCTGTTTTCCCCTCATCGTGAAGCCGGCGCACGAGGACGGCTCCATCGGCATCGACTCCGGCGCGGTCGTGAACAGCGTCAAGGAGCTCATGGAGCGGATCCACTACATCGACGAGGAATTCGACTCCCCCGCGCTGATCGAGGAGTACATCGACGGGCGCGAGATCTACGCCGCGATTCTCGGAAACGAGCGCCCCGAGGTGCTTCCGTTCATCGAGCTCGATCTGTCGCAGCTCCCCGAGGGAACGCCGCGCATCGCCGGATACGACGTGAAGTTCGACCGCGACTCCGAGGCGTACAAGAAGACGCGTTCGGCGCCGGTCGAGGACCTCGACGAGGAGACCGCCGAGCGCCTCCGCAACACCGCGCTCACGGCGTATCAGGTTCTCCGCCTCCGCGACTACGCCCGCATCGACATGCGCCTCGCCCGCGACGGCAAGATCTACCTGCTCGAGGCGAACCCGAACCCCTGGCTCTCCTCCTCCGCCGAGTTCACCATGGCCGCGCGCCGCTCCGGCCGGACGTACACACAGACGATCGGCGAGATCGTCTCGCTCGCGAGCGCGCGGTACGCGGATTAGTTGGCCGTTGGCCGTTGTCCGTTATCCGTCGTCCGTTGTCGGTCCTCGCCGTCATCCCGAGCGTAGCGAGGGATCAGGGTCGGGCGGGACGCGCGGGACGCGGGGCTGTCCTTTGGCGAGAGAGCGAAGATTCGTTCGCCCGCCGATCGCGGCCGCTGCGATCAGGGGTTTCCCACCCGTCCCTGATCCCTCGCTACGCTCGGGATGACGTCAAAACCCGCCCGACATGAACTTCCACTGGACGATCTTGTCGTTGATCTCGCGGAGGCGGTGGCTGATCATGCGGCAGAGGAGCGAGAGGAACTGCAGCGACGCGCCGGGGTCCATCGAGAGGACCTCGCGCAGGGTCGCGCGATCGATCGACAGGACGGTGGCGTCGGTTTCGTGCGCCTTCGCGTCGGCGGAGCGCGGCTGGTCGTCGATGAGCGCCATCTCGCCGAAGAAGTCGCCGCGATCGAGAACGGCGAGTGCTTCCTCGCCGACGCCGGGGATGAATTTCGAGATGCGGATGCGGCCGTCGAGAATGATGTAGAGCTTGTCGCCGCGATCTCCCTCGCGGAACACCATCGAACCGGCGCGGAACCGCTCTTCGGCCGAGAACGTCGCGAGCAGCTTCATCTCGGCGGCGGAGAGACCCCGCTCGCGGAACAGGCCGACCTTGTCGGCCGACGCGATCCGCACCTGCTGCATCTCGCGTTTTCCTTCGGCGCGTTTCCGCGTCGCCGCCGCCTTCCCGCCCTCTTCCTGGAAGAACGACTTGAGCTGTTCGTTCGCCTCGCGCACCTTGATACTGAGCGAGCGCCAGAACGCCCAGTGCAGCCCGACGGCGAGCTCGGGGCTCTCCTCCATCGCGAGGTCGACGGCGCTGAACGAGAAGCTGTAGCAGGTCGTCGGGTCGACGCCGAGCGCATCGCTCGAGCGGAGCGTCCGGTCGATGAAGTTCATCTCGCCGAGGATCTGTTTCGAGTCGATCATCGCGAGATGCTGCGGTCCGAACGGCGTCTCCTTCCGCACCTCGATCCGGCCGCTCTTGAGGACGTAGAAATCCATCGAGCGGTCGTTCTCATGGAAGAGGAACTCGCCCGGGGCGAGGTCGCGCAGCTTCACCGAGCGGGCAATGCGGATCAGGTGCTCGTCCTTGAGCTGCTCGAGAACGTCGAGCAGCCGCAGCTCGCCCGCGACTTCCTCCGAGATCCGGCGGCGCTCGCCGTCGCGCGCGACCTTCTCCGCGATCCACTGCAGCTCGTTGCGGAGGTCGCTCTTGAGCAGCGTCTCTTTGCGCAGCTCGAGCCTCTCGGTGTTTCCCTGAAGAGCCTCGACGCGCTCCTTGATCCGCGTGTTGAGCGTCTTCGGGTCGAGCTCGAGGACCTTCTTGACCGTGTTGATCATCCGGCGCAGCGGCTCGGTCCCTTCGCCCTTCTGATCGTTCGACAGGAGAAACGAGTCGATGAACGCCTCGAGAGAGCGCTCGAACTCCTTGAGCTCGAACCAGACGCGTCCGGCGAGCTCGGCGAGGCCGCGGTCGAACGGGTTCAGCTCGCGCGCGCGATCGGCTTCCTGCCGCGCGAGCTCCCATTCCCCCTGCTTGAAGTAGACCTGCGCGAGGATGTGCCACGCGCGGTAGTTGTTCGGTGCTTTCACCTTCGCGAGCTCGAGCAGCTCGATCGCCTTCGCGCTCTGGTCGCGCGACATGTAGAACTGGGCGAGGCCGATGTACTCCGCGGCGTCGATCTGGTCGCGCGCGGTTCCGAGAACGACCGCCTCGCGGAGGTGCCCGTACCGCTCCTCCTCGGCCTGCCGCTTCATCTCGTTCGCGCGGGCGATGCGGATCTTGATCTCGACCGACCCCGGGCGGAGCTTTCCCGCCATCTCGTAGAGATGGATCGCCTCGTCGACCATCCCCTGGTCCGCGTAGCGGCGAGCCAGGAGCATCAGATCGTCGAATTCGATCGGGATCGTCTCGTCGCTCGCGAGGGATCGGGGGCGGCCTCCGCCGGCGGCCTGCTGGCTCATGTGGGCGGCGCTATTATACGTCCCGCCTCGCTCCCGACCCGATGACGCCCGCGCGCAACCGTTTCCTGACGATCGTCCTTTTCGCTCTCGCGCTGGGCGCCGCCGAGGCGCCGCAGCGCGACCCGAGCGGGTTCCGGTATGCCGTTCCCGGGCGCGAGCTCGCCTTTCCCCGCGACCACGGCGCCCACCCCGAGTTCCAGATCGAATGGTGGTACTTCACCGGCAATCTCCGCGGCGACTCGGGCCGCGAGTACGGCTTCGAGCTGACGTTCTTCCGGGTCGGCGTCGAGCCGCCCTCGGCGCCGCGCCGGACCGCATGGGATCTCCGCGACCTCGCCCTCGCGCACTTCGCGATCACCGACGTCTCCGGCGGGCGCTTCCGTTACGTCGAGAAGGTGAACCGCGGCAGCCGGTTCACGGCGGACGCGGCCGAAGGAGCTCTCGATATTTTCAACGAAGGGTGGTCGGCCACCGCGCAGCCGGACGGCTCGTGGCGGATCCGCGCGGGCTCGCCGGAGATGGAGCTCGATCTCGTTCTGCGATCGCGCAAGCCGCCCGCCGTGCACGGCGAGGCCGGCGTGAGCGTGAAGGGGGACGAGCCCGGCGCCGCGTCCCACTACTACTCGATGACGCGCCTCGAGGCGGAGGGGTCGATCCGCGCGGGCGAGACCGCCGAGTCGTGCGCGGGCCTCGCGTGGATGGATCACGAGTTCAGCACGTCGGT
>JBOGJQ010000175.1:0-3377 GCA_050745405.1 Thermoanaerobaculia bacterium
CGGCGGGGTCGCTCGCGACCGTCGCCGCGGCCGCGGTCGCCGGCGCGGCCGTCGTGCGCGTCCACGACGTCCCGGAGACGGTCGATTTCCTGCGCGTCTTCCTCCCGATCGCCAGGAGGCGCCAGTGGTGAGCAGGGCGATCGCCTGGATCGAGAGTTTCGAGTTCGGATGGCGCGACGCCATCGACATCGTGATCGTCGCCCTGATCGCCTACGGCGTCATCCGGCTGATCCAGGGGACGCGGGCGATGCAGATGTCGATCGGCCTCGCGACGCTCGGCCTCACCTATCTCGTCGCCCGCGCGATGGAGTTCGTGGCGCTCGAGATGATCACGTTCCAGATCCTCTTCTACACGCCGTTCGCGATCATCGTTCTGTTCCAGCACGAGATCCGGCGCGCGCTCGCGTCGATGGGGCGGGGGTGGCTCGACGTACTCCGCAACCGAGGCACGGAGTCGCAGTTCGACGCCGTCGTGGCCGCCTCGAAGGAGCTCGCGCGCCGCCGCGTCGGCGCGCTCATCGCCATCGAGCGGACCCAGAGCCTCCGGATGTACATCGAGACCGGCAAAACCGTCGACGCGGTCATCTCGGCCGAGCTCCTCCAGAACATCTTCACGCCGAGCGCGCCGCTCCATGACGGCGCCGTGATCATCCAGGGAAACCGGATCGCCGCCGCCGGAACGTTCCTGCCTCTCAGCGCGAGCCTCGAGCTTCCCGAGCACTTCGGCACGCGCCACCGCGCCGCCCTCGGATTGAGCGAGGAGTCCGATGCGTTCATCGTCGTGGTGTCGGAGGAGAACGGCTCGATCGGCGCCGCGTTCGACGGCCGGCTGCACGAGAACCTCAAGCCGGCCGAGCTCGCGCACCTGATGCGCTTTCACCTCAAGCCCGACGCCCGGAAGGAGGTCGTCCCGGCATGATCCGGCGTCACGGACCGAAGCTGCTCGCGCTCATGATCGCCGTCGCGGTGTGGGTCGGCGCGTCCGAAGACCGCCGCGAGGAGATCGTCGAGAAGAACTTCGACATCCCGATCACCTTCGTGGGGATCCCCTCGAATGTCGTGATGTCCGGTGATCTGACCGACGATCAGCTCTCGGTTCGTCTCCGCGGACCCGCCTCGCAGATCCGCGCGCTGAGCTCGGAGAACCTCGAGGCGACGATCGACCTGATGAACGCGCGGCCGGGGCGGCTCGACATTCCGATCTCCCGTTCGTCGCTGAACCTGCCGGAGAACGTGGAGGTCGCGTCGATCCAGCCGGCACGGCTGCGGCTCGAGCTCGAGCTGCGGCGCCAGAAGGTCGTCTCGATCCGGCCGTACTGGGTCGGCTCGCCGGCCGAGGGGTTCGTGTTCGACGGCTACGAGGTGCGCCCGGCGAACGCGCTCATCACCGGCCCCTCGTCCATCGTCGACGAGGTGACCGAGGTCCCGACCGAGCGGATCATCCTGACGGAGACGCGGACTCCGTTCCGCGAGACCGTCGCCGTCATCTCCGATTACCCTCTGGTTCAGGTCCTGCAGCCGGCGACGGCGGAGGTCGCGGTGAGCATCGTGCCCCTGGCGCCTCCGGAACCAGTGGACGTCGGAGCGGACACACCTTGAGAAAGCTCTTCGGAACGGACGGGATTCGCGGCAACGCGGAAGGATTTCCTCTCGACGACGCGACGATGATCGCGCTCGGCGAGGTCCTCGCGCGCCGTCTCCGCACGACGCGCGACCCGAACCCGGCGATCCTTCTCGGGATGGACACGCGCGAGTCGGGACCGCGGATCGCGCGCGCCCTCGCCGACGGTATCGAGCGGGCGAAGGGGCGACCGGTCCTGATCGGCGTCATTCCGACTCCCGGCGTCGCGTACCTCTGCCGGACCTCGGAATCGGTCGCCGGCATTTCGATCTCCGCGTCGCACAACCCGTGGGTCGACAACGGCGTGAAGATCTTCGGCGACGACGGGATGAAGCTCGCCGACGAGATCGAGCTCGAGATCGAGGTCGCCCTGATGGAGCGGCGCGACGACGGCGAGACCACGCGCGCGAGCGACATCCCCGATCACCCGGAGCTCGTCGAACGTTACGAACAATTTCTCCTCGACGGCGCGGCCGACGGAAGGCTCGAGGGGATGAAGGTCGTCCTCGACGCCGGGCACGGCGCCGCGTACCGGATCGCCCCCGAAGTCTTCCGCCGCGCGGGCGCCGAGGTCGTCGTGATGAACGCCGAGCCGAACGGAAGGAACATCAATGAGGGGTCGGGCGCGCTCCACCCGGAGCGCATGGCCGCGCGCGTGGTCGAGGAGGGGGCGCGCTTCGGCGTCGCCTTCGACGGCGATGCCGACCGCGCCATCTTCGCCGACGACGCGGGCGTCATCCGCGACGGCGACGAGATCCTCTATCTATGGGGGACGCGGCTCTGGAGCGAGGGCGCCCTGCGCGGCGACCTCGTCGTCGCCACCGTCATGTCGAATTTCGGTTTCGAGAAACAGCTCACGGGCGAGGGCCTCCGTCTCCTGCGCGCTCCCGTCGGCGACAAGTACGTCCTCGAGACGATGCTGCGCGAGGGCGCCGTTCTCGGCGGCGAGCAGTCGGGACACATCATCGACCTGCGCGTCCACACCACCGGCGACGGGATCCATTCCGCGGTCGAGGTCGCGAAGCTCCTCGCCGCGGCCCCCCATCCGTTTTCCGCGATGCGGACGTTCCCTCGGATGCCGCAGATCCTTCTGGGGGAGAACGTCGCCGCCAAGCCGCCGCTCGAGACCCTCGGCCGGTTTCAGGGGGAATTGGGACGGGCCAATGCGGAGCTCGCCGGCCGCGGCCGGATCCTGGTGCGCTACTCCGGCACCGAGAACCTCGTGCGCGTCATGGTGGAGGGAGAGGACGAAGGGCAGATCCGGGCGATCGGGGAACGGCTGGTGGGGGTGCTCCGGGAGGAGATTGCCGCGAGGGTGTAAAAAGGAAATAGGGCGAATAATCTTTCGCAGAAACCCGCCCATGAGTCCGATTCCCGGCATCCCGTGTTATAGTCCGCGCCGCAAAAACAATCCCAAATAAGAGGAGCCACGGAGTGCCTATGCCGGCGGCGAAGGGGAAGAAGGGCGGGCGGGCAGCGGCGAAGTCCCGCACGAAGTCGGCCAAGCGCAAGGCCGCCCCGAAATCGTCCCCCAAAAAGGACGTTCGAAAACCACCTAAACGGTCGAAAACGGTAACCAAGAGTTCCGTTTCGAAGGCGAAGGCCCCCGCGCGGAAGCAGGCGGCGGCCAAGCCGGCGCGGAAGGCGGCGCCGCGGAAAACCGTCGCTCCCGCTCCGCGCCCGGCGGCGAAGGCTGCAGCCCCCGTCAAAGCGGCGCCGGTGCCTGCGCCGAAACCGCCGGCGGCCAAGCCTCCCG
>JBOGJQ010000176.1:0-3192 GCA_050745405.1 Thermoanaerobaculia bacterium
TACTCTCCGGCGCGCCTCCGGCGCGCGTTCGAGACGCCCAAGCGCCCAAGCGCCCAAGCGCCAAGACGCCCAAGACACCCAAGACACTCAAGACGCCCAAGACTCCCAAGACGCCCAAGACGCCCCAAGACGCCCAAGACGCCCTAGACGCTCAAGACGCCGTATGCGGCCGCGGCGAGTCCGGCCGCGACGGGAAGGGTGACGATCCAGGCGAGGAGCATCTCGCGCACGGTGCGCCACCGGACGTCGCGGCCGCCGCGCGCGACGCCGGCGCCGATCACCGCGCCCGACGACACGTGCGTGGTCGAGACGGGAAGGGCGAAGCGCGAGGCGAGGCCGACCAGGACCGACGTCACCAGATTTGCCGCGAGGCCGTCGCGCGGCGCGATCGGTGTGACTTTCTCCGCGAGCGTCCTCGTCACTCGGAATCCCGCGACGAGGCTGCCCGCGCCCATCGCCACGGCGATGAGCGCATAGAGGCCGGTGCGCGGCATCCCGATCACCGTCGCGGCGGCGGCGCCGATCGCGAGAACCTTCGGCGCATCGTTCATGCCGCGAAAGAAGCTCGTCATCCCGGAGGAGATCCAGTGAAGGACCTCGACCCCGTCGACGCGCGCGACGCTCGCGTCGCACGAGGCGTCGCTCCCGACTCGCGGCGCGGCTCCGAGGCTCGTGCGCACCGCGACGCCTTCCGTCGTGACCGCGATGCCCTCTTTCTCCTCGACGCAGACGCAGTAACGATCGAGCCGCCGCAGCAGCGGCCGGATCGCCGGCAGGACGACGAGGACGAGAGCGAGGGCGAGCAGCGGCGAGGCGAGAAGCGGCAGCGCGATTTTCGCCGTCACCGCCGTCCAGAGAATCGTGCCGCCCCCGAACGAGGCGAGCGCCGCGCCGACGAGCGCCCCGGCGAGCGCGTGCGTCGTCGAGACGGGGAGGCCGGTCGCCGTCGCCACGATCAGCCATCCCACCGCGCCGCACGCGATCGCGAGAAGAAGCTCCGGCGAGGCGACCTCCGACGCGACGAGGCCCTTGCCGCTGAACGTCCGGACCAGCGCCTGCGATCCGACCGCCGCAACCGCGGCGCCGCCCATCGTACAGACGGTGCCCCAGAGAATCGCGCGACGGTATCCCGTCACGCCCGACCCCACGAGCGTCGCGATCCCTTTCGACACGTCGTTCGCGCCGTTCGCCGCCGCGAGCGCCAGCGTCAGCACGACGAGCGCCCCCGCGAGCCCGGGCATCAGCAGCACCCGTCGGGACCGCAGCACGCGTATCCCGCGCGCTCTTCGCCCGGATCGAGGATCGCGAACATCCCCGCGTACGGCGGGTGCGTCAGCTTCGCGACCGTGTCCGTGCACACCTCGTACGGCTCGTTCCGGGGGAACATGTGCCCTTCCTCGTCGACGAACGCCTTCGCCGGCCCGAGATAGACGGCGCGGTGTCCCTTGAAGACGCAGCCGGACGTCTTCTCGAATTTCCAGCCGCGAACGGTGATCGAAAAGAACGGATATCCCTCGACGTCCTTCCAGTAGGTCCGCTTCAGCACCTCGAGACCGTAGAAGCCGGCGCGCTCGAGTCCCGCCAGGAACTCTTCCTGGGTGAGCGCTCCGACGAGGCACTCGCCCCACAGTTGCGGGTTCACCTTGAGATGCGGCGGAACGGGCCGGTCGCTGACGATGTCGGACACGAGGATGCGGCCGTGGTCTTTCAGAACGCGCAACATTTCCGCGAAGACGCGCGGCTTGTCGGGCGAGAGGTTCACGACGCAGTTCGAGGTCACGAGGTCGGCGGTCTTCGCCTCGACGGGGATCTGCTCGAGGAATCCTTCGCGAAAGTCGACCGCGTCCCAGCCGAGCGCTTCCGCGACGCGCGGCTGGTTCTCGCGGGCGACGGCGAGCATCCGGTCGGTCATGTCGACGCCGATCGCCTTCCCCGTCGGGCCGACGAGCTTCGCGGCGATGAAGACGTCGATGCCCGCGCCCGACCCGAGGTCGACGATCGTCTCCCCCTCGCGAATGCCGGCCGTGGACATCGGCGAGCCGCATCCGTAGAACCGGTCGAGGACGTCCTGCGGGATGTGATCGATCGCCGAATCGTCGTACTTCGTCGGGCAGCAGAGCTCCGCCTGAGGCGTCTCGGCCGCCTCCCCGTAGAATTCCCGCACCGCGGCGCGCGGCTTGTCGACGTCGAACGAGAGAACGCAGTTCGAATGAAGCGTGAGCACGGGCTTCTCCGCGAGCGCGCCGTCGGCGGTGCCGCAGGCGATCGCTCCGTCGCCCATCGCGTGGAGAACCAGAGGGGCGTCGTAGCCGGAGCGGAGATTTCGCCGCGCGCGCTTCTCCTCGCCGAGCTCGCGCATGACGCGCTTCGTGAGAGCGAGCGTGATCGGGTAGTACGGGTCGGCACCCGTGAACGCGCCGGAGAAACACCAGGCGTGCTCGAGATCGCCGCCGCCGGTGAGGAAGCGGAAGGGATCGTTCGCGACCGCGGGGTTCGCCGCGAGCGTCGCCGCGCGCAGCGTCGCGATGACTGGAGACGTCTCGATGATCTCCGCCAGGCTCCTCGCATTGACGTCACCGCAGGCGAGCGCCCGTTCGTTCGCGAGCGCGGCGGACGGATAGACGCCGCCGTCGGCGTACACACAGAGCGAGTCCCACCCGGCGTTGCCGAGGTCGTACTTGATGCCGGGAACGCCGTTCACGCGGCGGCGGACGGCTTCGAGGTTGTCGAGCGCGACGCCGGCCGACGCGGCGGCCTCGATGGTCCGCTCGACGGCCGCGAGGAGCGCCGCCTGCTCCGGAAAGAACCCGTTGTTCGCCTCGGCCGCGCGCCCCCGGCGGTGGCTCCACATCAGATGCTGACTGCGGGCGCCGATGCTTCGCGCGATTCCGGCGAGCTCGGGAAGCTCGTCGAGGTTGTGCTCCGTCGTGACGGTCGTCAGGGAGACGTCGAAGCCGAGGCCGGCGAGGGCGCGGCCGCCGTCGAGAGCGCGCGCGAACGTCCCCGCGCCGCGGATCGGATCGTTCGTCTCGGGACGCGCGCCGTCGACCGATACCTGGAAGCGCACCATGTTGCGATCGAGAGACTCGAGCTCGCGCCGCACGCGTCCGGCGACGACGGTCGCGTTCGTCAGAACGATCAGCTCGCATCCGAGCGTGCCGGTCGCGTGGCGCGCGATGTCGAAGAGGTCTT
>JBOGJQ010000177.1:0-7472 GCA_050745405.1 Thermoanaerobaculia bacterium
GGGATCAGGGTCGGGCGGGGAATCCATGATCGGAGCGTCTCAGGTCGGCAGGACAGCGAACATTCGTCGGCCCGCCGACTCACGATTCCGCGTCACGCGCGTCCCGCCCGTCCCTGATCCCTCGCTACGCTCGGGATGACGACGCCCCAGACGCTACTGCGCCGGCACGCCGATGTACCGGTACCCGATCTTCGCGACCCCGACGATGATCTCCGCCTCGGTCTCGATCGCCTTCTGGAGCTTGCGGCGGAGGCGCGTCACGTGCGTGTCCACCGTGCGGCTGTTGAGGTTCAGGTCGACCCGGTAATTCCAGACGCGCGAAAGGAGCTCGTCGCGCGGGACGACGCGGTCGCGGTTCCGGAACAGGTACATCAGCAGATCGAACTCCTTCGGCGAGAGCTTCAGCTCCTGGCCGTTGGCTTTCGCCTCGCGCGTCGACGGATCGAGCCGGATCTGCTCGTCCTCGTAGACGCTCTTCTGCTGGATCTCGGTCCGCCGCATCACCGCGTCGATGCGCGCGAACAGCTCCTGGAGACCGAAGGGCTTCGTGACGTAGTCGTCCGCGCCGCCCCGGAGCCCGCGGACCTTGTCCGTCTCGGCGCCGCGCGCCGTCAGGAGGATCACGGGGACTTTCGAGTACTTGCGGATGTGGTCGAGGACCTCGAAGCCGCTCTTCTTGGGGAGCATGAGGTCGAGCAGGACGAGGTCGGGCGACTCGGCGTGGAACATCTCGATCGCCTGTTCGCCGTCGGCGGCCTGGACGGTCTCGTGATTCTCCAGCCGGAGATTGATGTCGAGGCCCTGGCGCAGGCCGGCATCGTCTTCGACGATCAGGATCTTGCTCATGCGGTGGTCGCTCCTCGGACGTCCGGGCATCAGTTTACCGCCGAACCCGGACTGGAAACCGCTCGCGCTGCTCCAAAGCTGCTCGGCCATGCCTCGCTCCTTCTGCCCGTCCACGGGCTCGTCGTCGCGGCTCGCGCGCGCGACGCCGACGCATCCTCTCGAGCCGTTCTGGATGGTTCTACGCTTCGCGCGTCCGAAGGTTGCGCACCGGCTCGGGGCGGGTTTCGGGTTTCGGGAACCGGAGCATGAACGTCGACCCCGTTCCCCGGACCGACTCGACCTCGACCCGGCCGCCGTGCGACTCGACGATCTGCTGAACCAGCGTGAGTCCGAGTCCCGCCCCCCTTCGCGTCTGCGTATCCGAGAACTGCGCTCTGTAGTAAGGCTCGAAGATACGCGAAAGATCCTGCGGGGAGATCCCTATGCCGCGGTCCTCGACCGCGATTGTGACGAATTCGTCATCGTCGGACAGCCGGATCTTGAGGCGGCGGTCGTCGCCGGAGTACTTCATCGCATTGTCGATGAGATTCAGCAGCGCGCGGGAAACCGCCTCGCGGTCCCACTGCTGCTCGCCCGGGTGCCCCTCGATCTCGAGCTCGAGATCGAAGCCCTTGCTCCGGATCCACGACTCATACGACGCGACGAGGGAGCGCACGAGGTCGGCGGGATCGATGGGAGCGAAGACGAGCGGCCGCGCGCTCTTCGACAGGCGCGCGACGTCGAGCACGTTCTCGACGAGGTGGCTGAGATGGACGACCTCGCGGTGGATCGACTCCTGGATGTCGTCCCGGTCCTTTTCGGGAAGCCGCTTGCCGCGCTTGAGCGTCTCGGCGCCCATCCGGATCATCGACAGAGGCGTGCGGAGCTCGTGGGAGATGTTCGCGATGAGCGCGCTCCGAAGCTGCATCGCGTCGGACTCGCGCCGCAGGCCGCGGAGGGCGAAGGCGGCGCCGACGGTGACGACGGCGATCGCGAGGACGGCGAAGGCGAGACTCACGAGGCGCGGGTCCTCGAGCCAGCTCTCGAGGAACGGCGGATCGATGTAGGCCTGTACCGCGTAGTCGTCCAGCGGGGGCGTGAGCGGAACGACGACCGCCGGGCCGACGGGCGTTTCGACACGCCCCACGCGAGGCCCGCGGCGGACCACGCCGATCTGCGTCCGCCGCCGCACCTCGAGCGCGTCGGGGAGGTGCGCCATGTGGACCTGCGCCTCCTGCTCGATTGCGCCGCGCACCACCGGCAGAAGGCGCGACGGATCGTACGAATAGCGGATCGCGCCCGTCGCCGTGAAGAACTCGTTCCGGAACGTGCGCGTCGGCTCGATCTCGAGCTCCTGGATCACGAAGACGGCGTCCGATGGATCGGCGTCCGGGACGTAGAGCGCCGAGACGATCCAGGGATTGTGGCCGAGCCACTGCTCGAGCGACTCGCGCGTGGGGCGCGAGGTCCGCTCGATCTGCTGCCAGTCGTCCGCCGCGCGGAACACTTCCGCGTCGACCGCGGCGTCCGCGCGCGTGGCGGAGATCTCGGCGGCGTGGTGGAGGTACTGCACCGACAGCGTGGCGACGCCGCGCTCGGTCCGGACCGAGAGCCGGTACGAGTGATACGAGAGAGCCGCGAGCGCCCCGACGACGAGAACGAACGGCAGGACGATGTAGGCCGGAAGGACCGAGCTTCGCCCGGCGAAGAGCGAGCGGATCGTGGTGCGCGGGGTCGCCGTCACTGGCCTTCCCGCTCGATCCCGTGTCCCTCGCGCAGGTGCGCCGCGACGATCCGGTCGACCTGCTCTTTCGGCAGCTCGCCGAGCTGCGCGTGGACGCGCCGGACCTGCCCGTACCGCGTCACCACGACGTTGAGGTGCCCTTCCCGCGTCCGCCGCGCTTCCTGCAGCGCCTTCTTCACGTCGGGAATCTCGGCCCGGCTCAGGTCCTCGCCGTTGATCGCGATGATCTGGTCGTCCGGCAGGAACCCGGCCTCCTCGGCCGGGGAGCCGGCGATCACGCGGCGGATCATGATCCCGAAGTTCGTCTTCTCGAACTGGACGCCGAGCCACCGGCGCCCCCGCAGCATCTCGCGGATCTGCTCCTCGCACTTCCGCGCGGCGGCGGAGCACGAGTTCTTCTCGCCCGCTGGCGCGGCGATCCCGATCGCTGCCGCGAGCAGGAAGACGATGGTGATCCGTCGAAGCATATGGGTCGGCCGAGTGTACGAGCCGCCGGCGTCCCGGCGGAACTGCCCTGGAGTTACAGAAGTGGAAAAGGGGAGCGGCGCATTCCGGGCGGAGCCGTCAAAAGACCAGCTCGCCGAAGGCCGCGGGGACGTGGAAATCGGGCGGATTCCGTTCGGTCGGCTGCCAGGCGCTGAATTCGTCGCCGAGATCGTCGTCGCGGTCGATCCGGAAGAAGTTCGCGCGCCAGCGGCTCTCGGCGCCGGGAGGGGGGACGCCGAGGTCGGCGAACGGGACGACGAGGAGAGTCTCGAAGCGCCAGAGGGAGTCGGCTCCGCGGCGGACGCGGCGGAGCGCGGCCCATGCGCCGCGGCTGTCCCACCGGGGGTCGGCGCGCATCGTCGCCCGTTCGCCGTCGGGCGATTCGATGGCCGTGTCGAACAGCGTCCCGATCGGGCTGACCTCGATCTCGAAATAGCGCGCCGGATCGGCGGGAGCGAGGAACGCCTCGAGGACGTCCTCTTCCCAGAGCGGCGCGTCGCGCTCGAGCTTCGTCGCGCGGATCGACGCGTCGACTCCCGAGAAGAGGAGGTAGAGGTGCATTGCGTCGCGATAGAGATGGAGGAGGGTCGCGAGGCGGGGCGTCGCGCCGTCGGTCGCGCGCCGGAGAACGACGGGGGGGCAGCCGGCGGGGATGTTCCACGGCTCGGTGGAGTCGAACTCGCGATGCGGGACGGCGACCGAGGCGCGGGGCTCCATGGCGGGGGGGATCTTAGCCTTCCGGTTGCGGCTTGTCAGGCCTCGCGAGGGAGAGTCACGGGCATACGGCGTGCACATCCTCTGCCGGCCATGGACCCCGAATTCGACGAACTGAAACGAGAATTTCTCGCCGACGCGGCGAGCAAGCTGAACGAAATCGAGGAGCA
The DNA here is from genome assembly GCA_050745405.1 of Thermoanaerobaculia bacterium. Lineage (GTDB taxonomy): Bacteria > Acidobacteriota > Thermoanaerobaculia > Gp7-AA8 > Gp7-AA8 > JBOGJQ01. The sequence goes on from JBOGJQ010000177.1 coordinate 3,940, forward strand.
GCTCCGCGGGGACGGAGCGGAGGGAGACGCCTCGCGCGAGCGCGCGTTCTACCTCGCGCATCAGCTCAAGGGCGCCGGCGGAAGCTACGGATTCGCGACGATCTCGACCGAGGCCGCGGCGCTCGAGAAGGATCTCGAAGCGTCGCCCGTCGAGGTCGCCCGCGTCACCGAACGCATCGCGCAGCTCCGCTCGGTCATCGAGGAGCGGAAGCGGGAGCTGGGGGCGTAGGCGTCGGTCGTCCGTCGCGACAACCAACAACCGACGATTAACGACCAACGACCAACGACCAACGAACGACGATCACCGCGCCCGCGGAATCGGAGCCTCTTCCTTCCGCCGCTCGGCGCGCACCTGATTCCTGCCGCCCTTCTTCGCCTCGTAAAGGCACGCGTCCGCGTCCTCGATGAGTCCCATCGGCGAGTGGATCTTCGGATGCGGTACCGACGAGACGCCGATGCTCACGGTGATGCGGAGCTCCCGGCCGTCCGCGCGGATCGGCGTCCGCTCGACCAGCTCGCGGATCTTCTCGGCGAACGTGAGCGCGTCCTCCATGTCGGTCTCCGGCATGATCACCGCGAACTCCTCGCCGCCGTAGCGCGCGGCGACGTCGGTCGCGCGGATCGAATCGGTGAAGATGCGCGCGACGCGCTTGAGGACCATGTCGCCGATCGCGTGGCCGTGGTTGTCGTTGACCTTCTTGAAGAAGTCGATGTCGATCAGAGCCAGCGACAGGGGGCGCTCGTAGCGCGCCGACTCGCCGAAGTATTTCGCGAGCTCGTCCTGGAAGTGGCGGTGGTTGTAGAGATTCGTGAGGCCGTCCGTGATGGAGAGCCGTTCGAGGCGGCGGTTCGCCTCGATGAGCTCCTTCTGCAGCGCGACGATGCGCAGCCCGGCGTGCACGCGTGCGAGAAGCTCGGGCGCGTGGAACGGCTTCGTCATGTAGTCGTCGGCGCCGAGGTCGAGCCCCTCGACCTTGTCGGCCTGGTCGTCCTCGCCGGTGAGCATGACGATGTAGCGCCCGCGCAGGGCCGGGTTCTTCTTGAGCTCCGTCGCGAGGACGACCCCGTCCATGTCGGGAAGGCGGCGGTCGAGGATGACGAGATCCCAGTCGAGCTCGGGGAGCTCGGCGCGGGCCTGGCCTCCGGTCGTGATCTCGATCAGCTCGAAGCCGGCCCGCCCGAAGACGAGGCGCAGGAGCTTGCGGATCGCGTCGTCGTCGTCCACCAGGGCGACGCGGGGAGCGGTCTGGGGTGTCGGCACATCCGTCCCAACGGCAAACTCGGTGCCATGGCCCGCCCCTTGCGGACGCGGCCCGGATACCATGGCGCCGTCATGAGAAAGCCGTCCACGCCGAGCATCGAGGAGATCGTCGACCGCGCGCTGGCGGAAGACCTGCCGGACATCACGACCGAGGCGATCTTCGGTCCGGACGAGCGCGCGCGCGCCGAGCTGGTCGCGAAGGAGGAGGGGGTGATCGCGGGGCTGCCGTTCGCGCGGGGGGTATTCCAGACGCTCGGCGCCGACGCGCGCTGCGACGAGCGGGTGCGCGAGGGCGAGCGCGTCGCGCCGGGCACGGTCGTCGCCACGGTCGAAGGGTCGGTCCGCACGATCCTGACGGGCGAGCGGACGGCGCTCAATCTTCTGCAGAGGGCGTCGGGGATCGCGACGGTCACGGCGCGCTACGTCGAGGCCGTCGCGGGGACGCGCGCCGCGATCTACGACACGCGCAAGACCGCGCCGGGGCTCCGCGGGCTCGACAAATACGCGGTGACGTGCGGCGGCGGGAAGAACCACCGGCAGGGTCTGTTCGACATGTTCCTCATCAAGAACAACCACATCGACCGGGCGGGATCGATCGCGCGCGCGGTGGAGCTCGCGCGCGCCACGGGAAGGCCCGAGCCGGTCATGGTCGAGGTCCGCGACCTCGGCGAGCTGCGCCAGGCGCTCGACGCGGGCGCCGACCTCGTCCTTCTCGACAACATGCCGCCGGCGACGATGGCCGAGGCCGTCCGGGTCACCGCCGGCCGGGTGCCGCTCGAGGCGTCGGGCGGCGTGACGCTCGAGTCCGTCCGCGCGATCGCCGAGACCGGCGTCGACCGGATCTCAGTCGGCGCGCTGACGCATTCGGTGCGGGCGTTAGACATTTCGCTGCGGATTCTTTGAACGCAGAACGCAGAACGTAGAAGCTAGAAACCCACCCGCCAGCCGGCCCTTTCTTCCTTCTTCGTTCTGCGTTCTGCGTTCTGCGTTCAAGACCAGTGGTTCGAAGCGGAATCCCTCGCGCAGTCGAAGCGTTCTCAATGACAGGAGTTCTTTGACAATTGGGGGCGTACCGGCTTCGACGGGGAATCGTCGGAGATGAGGTCGCATGCCGAGCTGGATGAGCTCGTAAAACAGATCCACCAAACGCAACTGCGAACAACGAACTCGCACTGGCTGCTTAATTGACAGTCACGCCCCGCGCGGAATGCTCACGTCCGCGCGTCAGGCGTCATGCGGTGAGCTAAGGATTTCCGGGTGTCTCGACGGGGATCTCGAAAACCAACTGGGGCTGGTCTGATTCCGTTCCGCGCTTCCCGGGAGGATCAGGCGAGATCAAATGGAAAGCTAAGCATGTAGGGACCCATCGCCTCGGTCTTCGGACGCGGGTTCGACTCCCGCCGCCTCCACCAATTCGATGAAAAGCAAGGGCCGGAACTCGCACGGGGTTCCGGCCCTTTTGTATGTCGGACGCGGAGCGATTCGCGTGTGGGATACGTTGAGCCCTCGTCGTATTCTCATATCGAGCTCTCACACGCAGAATCTTCGCTCCGGGTCAAGGTCCGAATGGAATAACCTTCCGTGCGGAAGATCCTGCGGGGAACACAATTTACTCGAGCGCTGGAGCGACTTCTGCAGCAGCCGCGCTGACATCCGGGACCGTCGCAAAATTCATGGCGATCAACTATTCGCAGCGCCAGCCGACTACTGTGGAAGAAATCCTCAAGCATAAGGCCACGGCCTCAGTTGTGAATCCTGGGGGACCGTCCAATCTCATGATTTATACAATTAACAGGCAGCGACCGGCGGGCTAATCGTAATCATGATGAAGAACCTGATTTTGGTCGGCTTCTTCATATTTTGTCCGCTTCTAGCGACGGGCCAGGAATCGCCTGCCCTCGTTCTCTTCCCGATCCCTCCGGGGATGGATCCGGGAGCCTGGGGCCGCACTTGGACCACCAGTCTCGTCGTGACCAACCGCGGCACGGAGACCGCGCAGATGACCGAGTACGGAATCGCCCAGGCCGGCCTCCCGGTCGGCCCCGGAAGGACGCTCGTCGATCCCTTTCCGACACGCGTGTATTTGTGGCGCCTTGAAGGTGTCGATGAAGACGTGTTGGATTTCCGACTCATCGCCAGGAAGAAGACATTTTCCCGAGTTTATGGCGGGATTCTGCCTGCTCTTCGGATACACCAGAGAGGTGGCTACAGGCATCCTCGAAGATCTCTCATACCTTCCCGACTACTAGGAGGCGGAAGGACTGAGGATGTC
>JBOGJQ010000178.1:0-5281 GCA_050745405.1 Thermoanaerobaculia bacterium
GGGTCGCGCCGCGAAGCGACCCACGGAACGGAAGGGAAATTGTACGATTTCGCACCCCGGCAGGGGTGCCGGACGGGTCAGCGTGTGTCCGGCCCTACCACGCGATCCCGTAGTCCTCGCCGTGATGGCTCGAGCCGCCCCACATCGTGCCGTGCTCGCGGTCGAACCAGATCGCGTTGATCGGCCCCGAGGTCCGTTCGCTGTAGACGAGGGTGTAGCCCATGTTGCGGAGATCGCGCCGGACCCAATCCGGCGTCTCCTCGTTGAGCAGGATCCGCCCCGGCCGGATGTCGTGCTCGCCGAACGAGCTCCGCATCTGATAGCTGTTGAAGTTCGCCGCCTCGGCCGCCTCCTGCGGCGTCATCCCGAACTCGACCACGTTCAGGAAGAACTGCAGCAGGTTCTGGTCCTGCGTGTCGCCCCCCTGGACCGCGAACGAGAGGAACGGCTTGCCGTCCTTGAGCGCGAGCGTCGGCGTCAGCGTCACGCGCGGGTGCTTGCCCGGCTCGACGACGTTGTACGGGTTCTCCGCCGGATCGAGGACGAAGCTCTGCATCCGCTGACTCAGGCCGACTCCCGTCTCGCCGGCGATCACCGCCGGGACCCATCCGCCGCTCGGCGTGACCGACACGACCCACCCCTCGTCATCGGCCGCCTGGACCGACGTCGTCCCGGCGTAGAACTGCTCCATGAATTTCGCGACGCTGGCCGTCGGCTCCGGCGCGTTCCACGTACGGAGCTGCTCGAGGAACGGGTTCTTTCCTCCCTGGAACGGATACGGGTCGCCGGGACCGATCGTCGGGTCGTTCCGCTCGAACCCGATCTGCTTCGCGCGCTCGCGCGCGTACGCCTTGGACATGAGCCCCTCGACCGGCTCATCCGGCGGAAAGTACGGATCGCCGTAATAGAAGTCGCGGTCGGCGAACGCCAGGCTCATCGCCTGGTAGACCGTATGGATGTAGCGCGTGCTGTTGTAGCCCATCTCCTGCAGCTCGAAGTTCTCGAGAATGTTGAGCGCCTGCAGGAGCGCGGGACCCTGCGTCCACACCTGGAGCTTGTAGACGTCGATCCCCTTGTAGTTCGTCGTGAGAGGCTCCTCGATCTTCACCTCCCAGTTCGCGAGACCCTCCATCGTGAAGAGGCCTCCCTGCTCGCGAACGCTCCGGACGATCTCGCGCGCGATGTCGCCGCGATAGAAGCGGTCGTACGCGGCGTAGATCGCCTCCTTCCGCGATTTCCCGGCGCGCAGCGCCTCGGCCTCCGCTTCGACGAGCTTCCGGAGCGTCGCGGCGAGATCGGGCTGCCGGAACATCGATCCGGGCTCGGGCCCCTCGCGCTCGCCGCGCGGCACCGAGTCGATCGGCCGGTCGTGAACCGGCGCGGGACCCTCTTCGCCGCGCGAGGGCTCCGCCGCGGGAGCGGCGTCACGCGCGCCGAGATTCGGAAGAAAGACGGTGCGCGAGTACGGCCACTCCTTGATCTGCTCCTTGGCCGACTCGATCCGGTTCGCGAGCTGCGCCTCGATCGGAAACCCGTCCGCGAGATCGATCGCCGGGGCGAGGACGTCCGCCAGAGAGAGCCTTCCCCACTCGGCGACCATGACCATGATCCCGCCCGGGGTGCCGGGCGTCGTGGCGGCGAGCGGTCCGTACTCCGGCGGGTACTTCGTCCCCTTCTCGCGGAAGAACTCCGCGGTCGCGCCGGTCGGAGCGACACCGAGGGCGTTGATGCCGATGACCTTGCCTGTATTGGGGTTGTAGATGAGGGCCTGGGTCTCTCCGCCCCAGCCGAGCGTGTCCCACATCGTCGCGGTCGCGGCGATCATCGCGGCGGCCGCGTCGACGGCGTTGCCCCCCTTCTGGAACACCATGGCGCCCGCGGTGGCACCCAGCGGTTTCCCGGTGATCGCCATCCACTCCTTGCCGTGAAGGGGCGGTTTGGCGGTGCGGGTCTGGGCGGCGAGCGGCATGGCGAGCATGGCGGCGAGAAGCGAGAGAGCGAGCTGACGGCACATGACCGTAGCATAGCGCCATACGGAGGAGACATGGAGAGGAAGACGTATTCGAGCGGATCGCCGTGGGAGCCGATCGTCGGCTATTCGCGCGCCGTGCGGGTGGGGCCGTTCGTCCACGTCGCGGGGACGACGGCGAGCGACGAGGAAGGGCGGGTGGTCGGCGAAGGAGACGTCTACGCGCAGATGCGGTTCGCGCTCGAGAAGATCGAGCGGGCGCTGCGGGCCGCGGGGGCGGACCTGCGCCACGTCGTGCGGACGCGGACGTTCATCACCGACATCTCGAGGTGGGAAGAAGCGGGGCGCGCGCACGGAGAGTTCTTCGGCGACATCCGCCCGGTCTCGACGATGGTCGAGGTGCGCGCGCTGATCGATCCCGCGATGCTCGTGGAGGTCGAGGCGGACGCGATCGTCACGTAACGCCTCCCGCTTTCCGGGGGCAGCGCGCCTGCGGCGCTCGCCCCCGGAGCGCTAATCGTGCTCGCTGATGTCCTCCACCTCGGCGGCGCCCTCGACCCCGCCCTCCTCGCGCGCGACCGGCGTCTTCACCACCCTGTAGAAGAAGCGGACCATGAAGAACGTGACCACGGCCCACGTCACGAGCAGCATCACCCACGCTTCGCCCGTCATGCGTTCCTCCCTGCGGCGTTCCGCTCCTTCCGCTTCCACGACCTCGCGACGGCCACGGAGAAGCCGATGAAGACGAGAAGCAGGAGCAGCCGCGTCATGTCTTCGACGAAGGCCCGCGTCCCCCGCCCTGCTTCATCGAACCAGACGTAGTCGGTCCCGACGTGGAAGATCTTCCCGATGACGCTGTCGGGGGCGAACGGCCAGCCGTCACCCGAGGCCAGCGAAGCGAAAGCGACGGACCAGTCGCCCGCCGGTTTGATCAGCGCGGCGAGGAAGATGATCAGGATGAAGTACGGCGTCACGTACTTGATCACGTACTTGAAGAAAAGCGGCACCTTCATGTCTGCGCCGCGCGTGATCTCCTCCCATCCGGCGTCGATCCCGAACACGTAGGCGAAGATGAACGCCTCGAGCAGGGCGAGGACGACGAGCGACACCGTCCCCGTCCAGAAGTCGAATTCGTCGAACGACCCTCCGGCGTAGAGCCAGACGCACCAGAACCCGAGGATGAACGCGCCGAGGCCGAAGAGCGCCGCGGCCCGGCCGCGCCGCATATTGAACTCGTCCTCGAGGAATGCGATGACCGGCTGTCCCATCGCGAGAGACGACGTGATGCCCGCGAAGAAGAGAAGCCCGAACCAGAGCATCCCTGCGATCGGCGCGAACCACCCCCAGTTGTTGAACAGCGTCGGCAGCGTGAGAAAGCCGAGCCCGAATCCCGAGCCGCCGGCCGTCGCTTCCTGAACCGCGGCGAGGCCGAGATACGCCGTCGCGATCGGAATGATGAGTGACCCGCCGAGGACGACTTCGACGAATTCATTGAGCCATCCCGCGGATTGGGCGTTCAGGGCGATGTCCTGGCGCCGGCTCAGGTACGACGCGTAGCAGTGGACCGAGCCGAGGCCGACCGAGAGCGTGAAGAAGATCTGGCCCGCCGCGGCGAGCCATACGGTCGGATTCGTCAGGCCTGCCAGATCGGGCTCCCAGACGAAGTTGAGTCCCTCCATCGGGCTCTGCACGACGCCCGGCGCATCGGTTCCCAGCGTCAGCCCGCGCACCACGAGAATCGCGGCGAACAGGAGAAGGAGCGGCATCCCAATGCGCGCGACGAGCTCGATGCCCTTTGCGAGGCCGCGGGAGAGCACCCAGACGTTGAGCGCGAGGGTGATCAGGAAAAAGAAGAGCGCCTCGCCCGGCAGGGCGAAGATCGAGTCGGCCCGGACGCCGAGGTACTGCGGGAAGAATACGGTCGCATCGGTGGAAGCGAACGTCCCCTTCAGAGAATGCCAGACGTAGGCGAGCGTCCACGACTCGATATAGGTGTAGTACGCGGCGACCGTCAGAGCGGTGAACAGCCCGAAGACGCCGACGTACTTGAGCGCCTTGGGCCGGCCCATGTGGTCGAACATTCCGGGCGTCGAGTGGTGGCCGTACTGGCCGCCGTGGCGCCCGATCGCCCATTCGATCCACAGAATGGGGATGCCCATCAGAACGAACGAGATGAGATACGGGATGAGAAACGTGCCGCCGCCGTTCTGGGCGGCCTGGGCGGGGAAGCGGAGGAAGTTGCCGAGGCCGACGGCGTTGCCGGCCATGGCGAGGACCAGACCCACGCGGGTGCCCCAGCGCTGTTTCGTCGTCAAAACGCTCTCCTTCGCAAGATACGGAGTGGACTCATCTTAGCATCGGGAAGCAGGTTTGCACGTCTCCCGGGGCATGACAGTGGATCCGAGAAGCCTGACGCAGGAAAACGAGCCGCGGCGCGACGAGACGGGAACGAACGAGGAGCTCGAGCATCTCGAGAGGGAGCGCGCCGAGGAGCGGCGCGATCTCGAGAAGGAGCGGGCGAAGCGGGAGAGCGAGGAAAAGCCGCGACCCGATCTGCGGGGATGAAAAAAGGCGGCCCCGGAATCCGGGGCCGCCCGATTGCTCGCCGCGGGAAGGCGATCAGAACATCAGCCGGAATCCGAGCTGATACGTCCGCGGCTGGTAAGCTCCGGCCATGGACGTAATCTTTCCGAAGTTCGCGTTCGGCGCGGTGGCCGTACCGATGTTCGTATCGGGGAATCCCCACTGCTCGAAGTTCAGCACGTTGAACACATCGACCTGGACGCGAAGCGTGGTGCCGAACGGAAGGCCCAGGCTCTTGTAGATGCCGACGTCGAGGCGTTCCGTGTCGTCCATCCGGAAGGCGTTTCTCGCCACGAGCATGTCGATCGAGTCTCCTAGCGTCGGCACGCGGAACGCGCTGAGGGGCAGGTTCTGCTGCGACGTGTTCGGATCGTCGATTTGGCGGCCCTCGATGTCGTCGAGCAGAACCGGACGGGCTTCCGAGAAGCCGTCGTAATTCAGATCGACGCCCGAGCTGGTCACGGTGAACGGGGTGCCGGTCGCGTAGCGATACACCGGCGCGATCTGCCAACCGCCGAGAAGCATCCCGACGAGGTCCTTCCGGTCCTGGAAGAACGGGAGCTTGTAGCTGCCGTAGAACGTGAAGCGGTGCGGGGTGTCGAAGCGGGACCGCCCCCAGGCGTACTGCTTGTTCGGACCGGTGGCATTCGTGTCGCCGGGCCCCACGAAGGTCGCCTCGGAGTTGTTGTCGAACTCCTCGGAGTACGTGTACGAGACCTGGAAGTGGAG
>JBOGJQ010000179.1:0-9530 GCA_050745405.1 Thermoanaerobaculia bacterium
CGCTCGACGTGCCGATGATCTTCACCGAGCGGAAGGACGGGACGATGACGCTGCGGCGGGGGTTCGCCGTCGCGCCCGGCGAGCCGGTGGTCGTCGTCGAGGACGTCGTGACGACGGGGAAGTCGACGCGCGAGGCAGCGGACGTCGTCCGCGTCCTCGGAGGTGAGGTCATCGGGTTTGCATCCATCCTCAACCGGAGCGGTCGCGCGAATCCGTTCGATCCCGCGCCGTACGCGGCTCTCGCGGCGCTCGATCTCGAGGCGTGGCCGCCGGAGCGGTGCCCGCTCTGCGCGTCGGGGACGCCGCTCGACACGCCGGGAAGCCGGTTCTCCTGACGATGATCGCGAAAACGGTGAGCATCGGCACGACGGAGCACGAGGTCACTCTCGTGCGCGAAGGGAGCGCGTGGCGCGTGCGCTTCGCGGACGGGCGCGAACTGCTCGTCGAGCCCGGCGAAATCCGCGACGGCCTCGCGGAGGTTCGCATCGACGGGCACGCCGCCGTCGTGCCGTACGCCGTGCAGGGGGATCGCGTGGAGCTTCTCCTCGGCGGCGAGCTGTGGCGCGCCGATGTCGCGGAGAAGGGGAGAAGGCGAGCGCGCCACGCGGACCACTCGCTCGGCGCGCCGATGCCGGGGCAGGTGCTGAAGATCTTCGTGGAGGTCGGCGACCGGGTCGCGAAAGGCGATCCGCTGATCGTGCTCGAGGCGATGAAGATGGAGCACCAGATCACCGCGCCGTCGGACGGAAGGGTCGAGTCGATCGCCTGCACGGTCGGCGAGCTCGTTCAGCCGGGCGTCGACCTCATCGCGATCGTTCCCGAGGAGGCGTCATGAGATTCGACGTGGAGCGCGTGAAGGTCGTCGAGGTCGGCCCGCGCGATGGTCTGCAGAACGAGAGCGCGACCGTTCCCACCGAAGTGAAGGTCCGCTTCATCGAGGCACTCGCCGACGCCGGGCTTCCTGTCGTCGAGGCCGGCGCGTTCGTGCATCCGAAATGGGTGCCGCAGATGGCGGATACCGCCGAGGTCGTCCGCGCGATCCGCCGCCTTCCCGGCGTCGATTACCCGGTGCTCGTCCCGAACCTGCGCGGACTCGATCGCGCCATCGAGAGCGGCGCTGATTCGATCGCGATCTTCACGGCCGCGTCGGAGACGTTCAACAAGCGCAACATCAACATGTCCATCGACGAGTCGTTCGAGGCCTTCGCGCCGGTCGCGGCGCGGGCGCGCGCCGAGGGAATCCGCATGCGCGGCTACGTCTCCTGCGCGTGCGGCTGCCCGTACGAGGGAGACGTCGCGCCGGAGAAGGTGCTCGAGGTCGCGGCGCGTCTCCTCGACATCGGCTGCTACGAAGTCTCGATCGGCGACACGATCGGAGTCGGCACGCCACTTCAGGTTCAGGGTCTCGTCGGGCTTCTCCTTCAGGTGATCCCCGCCGGGCGCCTCGCCATGCACTTCCACGACACGCGCGGGATGGCGATCGCGAACACGCTCGCGGCTCTCGAGCTGGGCGTCGCCACGTTCGACGCCTCGGCCGGCGGACTGGGGGGTTGCCCTTACGCCCCCGGTGCGTCGGGCAATCTGGCGACGGAGGACCTCCTCTATCTCCTGCAGGGCCTCGGCATCGAGACCGGCGTCGATCTCGAGCGCGTCGTCGCCGCCTCCGATCTCATCGCGCCACACCTCGATCACCCGCTTCCAGGAAAGTACCTGCAGTCCTGCACGCGGGGACGGCAGAAGTTCGGCGTGAACTCTGTCGTACAATGAAAACACGCGCGAAGGATGGAGAGGCGGCGAGGCGAGACGGTCCGGCAAACCGGGTCTGAAGCGGCCCCGGCGGATGCGCCCGCGCACGCGCGGAGCGCGTGGAAGGACGGGTGGTTCGTCGTGCCGTGGGATGTGACCTGGCGCGATCTGGACGCCGCGGGCCACGTCAACAACGCCGTTTTCCTGAGCTACTTCGAGTGGGGCCGGACCCGCTACTGGCTCGCGCTCGAGGGAACATCCGATCCCGGGGACATCGCCTTCATCGTCGCCCGCGCCGAGTGCGACTTCCTGAAACAACTGAGCTTAGGCGAGCGCATCGAGATTGCAACACGGATCGGTGCGATGCGGAACAGCTCGTTCGATTTCCACACGGAGATCCGCGCCGAGGACGGCGCCCTCGCCGCGACAGGCAAGGTCGTCGTCGTGCACTTCTCGTGGGAACGGAACTGCAAAGTCCCGATCCCCGAGACATTGCGGCGGCGCATCGAAGCGTTTCAACGAGGAGAGGAGTGAGCGATGACGGAAGGGCGGGTCTTCACACATCCGGCTGCGGCACGCGAACGATTCCGGGAGCTCGTGGAGCTTCCCGAGGAGCGGCTCGACCTCGGCGAGGCGTCGCTCGTCATCGCACTCGAGGAGTACCCGCGGATCTCGGTCGAGGCCTACCTGCACCGGATCGAGCGTTGGGCCGAGGCCGTCCGGGAGCGGACCGAGAGCAGTCAGGACCTCGAGCGGATCATCGACGCGGTGAACCGGCTCCTGTTCGAGGAAGAGGGATTCCACGGAAGCAACGACGACTACTACGATCCGCGGTCGGCGCTGCTGAACGAGCTGCTCGACCGGCACGCGGGCCTGCCGATCACCCTTTCGATTCTCTACATCGAGATCTCGCGTCGCGCGGGACTTCCCGTGACGGGCGTTTCGCTCCCGGGGCGGTTCCTGGTGCGGGTGTCCGGACCGTGGGGCGAGCTCCTGATCGATCCGTTCGACGCGGGGCGCGTCCTGTCTTCGGCGGAGTGCCAGGAGATCATGGACGAGGTCTTCGGCGGAGCCGTCCGGTTGCGCGAGCACCATCTCCGTTCGTACTCGAAGCGCGAGATCCTCGCGCGCGTGCTGGCGCACCTGAAGGCGGCTCACCTCGCCAAGAAGAATCTGGGCGGCGCCGTCGCGGCCATGGACCGCATCCTCCTGCTCGACGCCCATGATCCCTACGAACTGAAGGACCGCGGGCTCGCGGCGATGCAGCTCCATCGGTACGACGAGGCGACCGAGTTCCTCGAGCGCTATCTCGAAGCGATGCCTTCGGCCGAAGACAGGCTCGCCGTTCGCGAGCAGATCGAATGGCTCCGCGGGTGGCTCGGCCCGAACTGAGAGGCTGTGCTCTGCTAAGATCCACCCACCCATCCGCGGTACCGAGAGACGGGCGTGATCACCGGATTCAACACCGATATCAAGCACAACAGTCGGGTCTTCCACGTCCAGACTGAAGACAAAGGTGTCGCCAATCCGTACATCGAATCGCTCGTCTACGTAGGGGGCGAGATCCTCGCCTCGAAGAAGACCTCGTACGCGGAACAGCTCAAGAGCGGCGTCGACGAGAAGTGGATCAGCCGCCTCATGGAGCAGCAGCACAAGACGATCATCGCCGCGATCAAGCGCGGCCGCTTCGACGACCTCGGCGACACGAAGAGCCGCAACGAGGCGCTCGCCGCGATCGTGACCAAGGAGAACGCCCTACCGCCGACGGCGATGGCGGCACCCCCGGACGACCGGACGCTCGATCAGGTGATCATCGACTACCTCGCGGCGCAGGCGGAGAACGAGCATCTCGAGCTGGCGCTCCTCGGGACGACCGAGTTCGTCGCGGGACAGCCGATCGAGCTGCGGGTCGCGACGCGCAAGAGCATTTCCCAGGCCCCCATCCCCGCCGCGACGCTCGAGGTGCGCGTGATCTCGACCGTCGAGGCGCCCCGCGTCATCTTCCGCGGGAAGACCGCCTCCGACGGCCTGGCGACGATCCGCTGCACGATCCCGTCGTTCTCCGAGGGGACCGCGGCCCTGATCATCTCGGCGCAGAGCGAGGTCGGCAACGACGAGGTCAAGCAACTCGTCAAGAGAAAGAGATGAGCGCCGCCGGACGTTGTTCACGGACATGAGCGCCACCACGATGTTTCGCGTCACCGTCAACGGCGAGCCGAGAGAGATCGCGGCGGATCGGTCGATCCGGGACCTTGTCGCGGAGTTGGGGCTGGACGTCGAGCTCGTCGCGGTGGAGCGGAACCGCGAGCTCGTTCCGCGGCGCGACCTCGCGACGGCGCGCCTGCACGAGGGAGACCGCCTCGAGATCGTCGAGTTCGTCGGCGGTGGGTAGCGTCTTGGGCGTCTTGAGAGTCTTGGGCGTCTTGGGCGTCGTTCCGCCGCTGCCAAGAAACATCGAGAATTGATGCGGCTTTCCCGCGCTCGGCGTGATCCGCGCCGGAGGCGCGGAGAGGGTAGCCGGTGGTGACGCCGCGGAGCGGCGGAACCACCGGATTGTGCGATTCATGTTCATTCGGCCCCGGAGGGGCCGCGGAGTGGCGGCGCCCCTGCCGGGGCGCAATCGCCCGGGTGCATCTTACCCGGTGGTTCCGGCCCTTCGGGCCGTCACCACCGGCTACCCTCTTCGGCGCCTCCGGCGCCACACCGGCTACGTTTCTTCTCGAGCAACGAGCAACGAGCAACGAGCCGTTACGACACGGGCTCTTCGAGAATGCTCTTCACCGTCGTGATCAGGTCGTGGATCTCGAACGGCTTCCCGAGGATGGCGCGGACGCCGAAGTTCTCCTTGAGTCCCTCGGTCCGGTGGCCGCCGACCGCGGTGAGTACCACGACCGGGATCGACTCGAGCAGATCGTTGTCCTTGAGATGCTCGAGGACCTGCCAGCCGTTCATGCGCGGCATCATGAGGTCGAGCATCATGAGGCGCGGGCGGCGCTCCTCGATGAGCGAGAGGGCCTCCTGGCCGTCCTTCGCCTCGCGGGCATCGAGGCCGACGCGGCGGAAGACCTGCCGGAGGAGATTCCGGATGGGAGGATCGTCGTCGACGATCAGCACGTCGGCATCCATCCCCTGGGGAGCGCGTTCCGCCCGTTCATCCACGCTTTCGTCCACGCTCAACCAGAGCTCCTCCATCAGAGTCGCGCCCGCGGCAAAAAAGGCCGGCCTCGGAAAAAATGACATTCGCCCGGGCGGCATCGGCGCATCTTGCCGGCCCGGACGCATAGCCTATACTTATTAGTCCCGACATCCCAGGAGGGTTCCCTTGGAAACGCTCGATCGTCCTCCGCAGGCCGAAGTCACAGTCTACTCGCCGCTTGGCGCACCGGAAACGAAACCTCTTCCTTCGGCAAGCGTGAGTATCGGGCGCGCTTCGGAATGTACGATACCAATCCGGGACCGTTATCTGTCGCGCAAGCATGCCGAAATTGTGCCGGTCGGCGCGAGCTGGATGCTGAAGGACTGCGGCAGCGCGAACGGCACGTTCGTGAACGGCGTGCGCGTCGAGGCGCAGAAGGTCCTCCGCTCCGGCGACCGCATCCGCCTCGGCGACAGCGAGATCATATTCCGATCCGGCGTCTCCTCCGATAGCGGAATCGCCCTCGGCGAAGCGCCCGTCTCGGCGACGATCTCCATCCCCTACCGCGACATCGTCGATACGCAGCCCGGCGCGACCGTCGACCAGGAGCGCCTTCGCGTCCTCAACGCGCTCGCCGTGGAGCTCATCGAGGACCGCCCGCTCGACAGCCTCTTCGGATTCATCGTCGATCGCCTTCTCGATCATCTGGAGCCCTCGCGCGTCGCCATCGGCGTCCTCGACGAGGACGGGACGAACTTCCGGTCGATCGAGCTCCGGAAGAAGGATCCGACCGATGACGCGGATTTGACGATCAGCCGCACACTCGTGCGGGAGGTCGTCGAAGAGAAGAAGGTCCTCTCGTTCGTCGACACCTCCGCCGACGAGAAACTCGCCTCCGCGAAGTCGATCGTCATGCAGGGGATCCGCTCCGCGATCGTCGCCCCTCTCATCCTGGGTGACACGGTGGCGGGGATGCTCTACCTCGATTACCGCCAGACGCGGCCGATCTCCGACGAGGACGTTCATCTGGTGGGACAGATCGCGCGCCTCGCCTCGATGAAGCTCGAGACGACGCATCTTCGCGAAGAGGCGATGGAGATGCGTCTGCTCGAGGAAGAGCTCCGCACGGCTGCGACCATCCAGCAGCGGCTCCTTCCCGGCGATCCGCCCGAGATCGCCGGATTCACGCTCGCCGGATCGAACCGGCCGTGCCGGACCGTCAGCGGCGACTACTACGATTTCGTGGCGAGGCCGGACGGACACGTCTGGTTCGTCATCGGCGACGTCGCGGGAAAGGGCGTCACGGCGGCGCTGATCATGGCGAGCCTGCAGTCGGCGTTCCGCATCTTCGTGAAGGAGAACCCCGCGCCGGAAGTCCTCGTGACGAAGCTCAACGACGCGCTGCGGGAGTCGATCCCGTCGACGCGCTTCGTGACGCTCATCGCCGGGCGGCTCGATACGGCCAGCGGTAGGGTCGAGCTCACGAACGCCGGACACCCGCATCCGATCCACCTCACCAACGGAGGCACCGAGCCGTTCGGAAAGACGGACCTCCTCCTCGGACTTTTCCCGAACGCGCGCTACTCGACCCAGTCGCTGACCCTCGGACCGGGAGACTCGCTCGTGCTCTTCACAGACGGGGCGATGGAGTGCAGCTCGGAGGACGGCGAGGAGCTCGGAATGAGCGGCATCCGCGCGGCGGTAGAGGCGGCGTGGGGGAGACCGGCGGCGGAAGTCGCCGCGGCACTGCACGAGTGCGTCCTCGATCACGCGGCAAGCACCGAGGACCTCGGGGACGACCTGACGCTGATGGTCCTGAGCCGGGCGAAGTAGGGACGGCGAGGCCACAGGGCGGCCCCACTCCCGTTAGAATGCCGCCGCATGAGGCGCGACCGTCTCGAGGAAAGCCTCGACATCGACCTGCTGCCGTCGGAGCGCATCGTCGAGATCATCCAGCGTCACGACCGCGTCGCCGTCGATGCCGTCGCCGCGCAGGCGCGGCCGATCGCGCGCGCCATCGACGCGATCGCCGACCGCCTCGCGAACGGCGGCCGCCTCTTTTACGTCGGCGCGGGAACGAGCGGCCGCCTCGCGATGGTCGACTCCTCCGAGCTCCCGCCCACGTACGGCATCGACCCTTCGCGCGTGCAGGTGATCATGGCGGGCGGTGAGGCCGCGTTTCACGCCGCCGCGGAAGGTGCCGAGGACAGCGAGGAGGCGGCGGTCGCGGAGATCGACAGACGCGTCCGTCCCGAAGACGCGGTCGTGGGGATCGCCGCGTCCGGAACGACGCCGTTCACCGTCGCCGCGGTCCGGAAGGCGAATATGACCGGAGCCCTGACGGTCGCCGTCACCTCCGTCCCCGGCTCACCGCTGGCCGCCGAGTGCGACATCCCGATCGTCGCCGACACGGGCGCCGAGGTCATTCTCGGATCGACGCGGATGAAGAGCGGAACGGCACAGAAGCTGATTCTGAACGCGCTGTCGACGGGCGTGATGATCCGGCTCGGGAAGGTGTACTCGAACCTGATGGTGGAGATGCCGGCGACGAACGCGAAGCTGCGCGGGCGCGCGGTGCTCATGGTGCAGCTCGCGAGCGGCGCGGCGCGAGCGGAGGCAGAGCGCGCGTTCGCGGCGAGCGGCGCGAACGTCAAGACGGCGATCGTGATGGCGAAGCGCGGCGTCGACCGCGCGGAGGCCGAGCGGCTGCTCGCATCGCACGGCGGCCGCCTGCGCGAGGTTCTCTGACGCGATGGCCGGCCGTGAGATCCTCCGTGGCCGCGCGTGGGCGGCCGGCGCGATCCAGGACGACGTCGTCGTCGTGATGGAGGAAGGGCGCTTCGCCGACGTCCGCTTCGCCTCGCGCGTCGACGACCCGGCGCCGAACGTCGGCGACGGCGTGATGGTCCCCGGCCTCATCGACCTCCACGTGCACGGCGCCGCCGGCGCCGACTTCATGGACGGGACCGAGGACGCCGTCCACGCGGTCTGTGCGCACCACCTCCGGCACGGCACGACCACGATCGCGCCGACTACCCTTTCGGGATCGCGCGAGGCGATCGCCGCGGCGCTCGCGTCCATCGCCGCCGCCGCCGCGCGGCAGAGCGCCGCCGAGGCGACGATCGCCGGCGTCCATCTCGAAGGGCCGTATCTCCATCCCTCGAAGTGCGGAGCGCAGGACCCGGCGTCGCTCCGTGCCGCGGACATTCACGAGATGGAGGGATGGCGCGCGCTCGCTCCGGACCTTCCGTGGATCATGACCGTCGCTCCGGAGCTCGACGGCGTGCTCGCGCTCATCGAGCGGTTTCACGGCGACGTCACCTTCTCGATCGGGCACACCACGGCGGACTACGGACAGACCCTCGCCGCGATCGAAGCGGGAGCGTCGCACTTCACGCATCTGTTCAACGCCATGCCGCCGCTTCACCACCGCGAGCCCGGGCCGGTCGGCGCCGCGCTCGCCGATTCGCGCTGCACCGTCGAGCTCGTCGCCGACGGCGTGCACCTCCACCCGGCGATCCTCCACACCGTCGCCGCGCAGCTCTTCGACCGCACCGTTCTCGTCACCGATGCGATGCGCGCCTGCGGCATGCCGGAGGGCACGTACCGCCTCTACCGGCACGACGTGATCGTGAAGGACGGCGCGGCGCGCCTCGCGAACGGCGCCCTCGCGGGCAGCGTCCTCACGATGCGCGACGCCCTCCGTAACATGGTCGAGCTGGCTGGACTCCCCCTCGAAACCGTGATCCCCCTCGCGACCGAGATCCCGGCCCGGGTCCTCGGCGCAGACCGCAGAAAGGGGCGTATCGCCCCCGGCTACGATGCCGACCTCCTCGTCCTCTCGCCCCGCTTCGCGATCGAACGAATCTTTCGGGGAGGCGTCGCTCTCGACTGAGCGGCGCAGGAGACGCATGCCCACCTGGACCGTCGTCGACGACTATGCCGCTCTCGCCCGCGAAGCATCGCGCATGCTCCTCGAGGCGGTCGACGGGCAGCCGAAGAGCGTTCTCCTGCTGCCGACCGGAACCACACCCGAGGGGATGTACCAGGACGTCGTCGTGGCGTGCCGCTCGCGCTATCACTGCTTCCGTGACGTGACGACGTTCAACCTCGACGAATACGTCGGGATCCGGCGGGATCATCCCGGGAGCTACTGGACCTACATGCAGACGCGCCTGTTCCGCCATATCGACCTCGACCCCGAGCGGACGCACGTCCCGGACGGTCTCGCGCTCGGCGTACGCGAGGACCGCCCCGAGCTCCCGCTCGACGAGGCGCTCGCGATCGAGTGCGCCCGCTACGAATCGAGCATCGCCGAAGCGGGAGGGATCGACGTCACCTTCCTGGGGCTCGGCCGCAACGGGCACATCGGCTTCAACGAGCCGGGATCGCCGCTCGACTCGCGGACGCGCGTGGTCCGGCTTCACGACTCCACGCGCCAGGCGAACGCTCCCTTTTTCGAAGGCGAGCCGGTCCCGGGGCGGGCGATCACCGTCGGGATCGGGACGATCCTCGAATCGCGCTCGATCGTGCTGATGGCGAGCGGTCCCGCCAAACGCGAGGCGATCGCGCGCCTCGCCTCGGGGGAGCGATCGCCGGATTTCCCGGCGAGCGCGCTGCTCGGGCACGAGGACGTGACGATCATCGT
>JBOGJQ010000180.1:0-2500 GCA_050745405.1 Thermoanaerobaculia bacterium
TGAAGACCGCGGACTGGGTGATCGACCTCGGTCCCGAGGGAGGCGACGGCGGCGGCCTCGTCATCGCGAAGGGAACGCCCGAGGAGGTCGCCGGCAGCGGCACCGCGACGGGGGACTATCTTCGAAAGGTCCTCGAGGGGCTGCCGGTCGGCGCGTAAGCGGGTACCGCAGGTTTACGCGTTTGTAAAAACCGATCCGCGAGAACCGCGTAATCTCCGTGTTGTTTGCCGGGACGTCGACGTCCCGGCGGAGGTTTTCGTGAGGAAGTTTCTTTTTTCGTCGCTTCTGCTGGTCGCGTTCGTGGCGGCCGCGGCATCGGTCGATCACAAGATCGTTGTCGAACCGTCGCAGCCCGAACCGGGCGAGCCGTTCCAGGTCACCGTCTCAGGGACGTGGCGCGACTCCTGTGTTCCGCGCCCCCAGCGCACCGAGATCGCGGATTCGACGATCCGGCTCATCTTTTTCGCCGACAACAGCGACGGATGTCTGGCCGTCCTGACGCCGTGGAGTGAGACGGTGAGTGTCACGGTCGCCGCGGGAACCTACCGCATCGAGGCCATCGCGGAGCTCGCGGACGGCGAACCGATTCTTCTCGCCGCGCGCGATCTCACCGTGACGAACGACGTCGATCCCGCCCCGGCGAACTTCGAGCTCTTCCTCGCGCCGGTGATGTACGAGGGCCCGGGAGCACTCGGCTCGGAGTGGACGACGCAGCTCTCGCTCTACAACGATTCGGATACGGCGATCGACCCGTGGGAGTGGCTCCTCCTCTGCCCTCCGGGTGAGCCGTGCCCCGACACGATCCCGCCGCGCACGTCCCTCGTCCTCGGCCCGCAGCAGCTTCTGACGTGGGTGAACGGGTACGTATTCGCGATCCCACGCGACCGGGCGGACGATCTGCACGCGACGCTCCACGCGCGCGATCTCTCGCGCCAGAGCGAGTCGTGGGGAACGGAGATCCCGGTCGTACGAGAGGACGACCTCCCGTCGAAGATCGTCCTCCTGAACGTCCCGCTCGACGACCGTTTCCGGCGGATGCTGCGGATCTACGATCTCCGCGGCATCGACGGCGTGACCGTCTCGATGCGGTGGTTCCGGGCGGATACGGGGGAGGAGGTCGCCAGCGAGCGCGTCCTTCTGCGGACCGTCGCCCGCTGCGCGATCGGTCCCTGCTGGCTCCCCGATCCCGCGGCCGCGTCGATTCCGATCGAGCCGCCGTTCCCGGCCGGCCTCGAGCCCGGCGACCGGCTGCGCATCGAGATCGAGCCAGCCTCGGCCGACATGAAGGTCTGGGCGTTCGTCTCGATCACGAACAACGAGAGCCAGCAGGTCACGACGATCACGCCGCAGTAGCGCGATGTGGCCGGGCCGTCCCGGCCCGGAACCCAATCCCCGGGTGAGCCGGGACGTTCGGTTCCGGGGCGAGACGCCACGGCCACGGGTAGAATTCGCGCGGAGGTCCTTCTTCATGAACAGGCTCGCTGTCGCGGTGGTCGCCGTCTGCCTCGGTGCCGCTCCGTCGTTCGCGCAATCCGATGCGTGCGCGGAGATCGACGCGCTCCGCGCTCTGTACGACGTCCGCGAGGCGATGCTCGCCGCCGGGCCCGAGAGCTGGGAAGTGGGACGCAGAATCGAGCATCACCTCGATCTTCTCCGCGTCCCTCTTCCAGGAGGCGGCCACCGGTGGATCCGCTGGATTCGCCCCGGCAGCGACGGCCCCGTCGTCCGGCGCGAGAAGCTCGTGCAGGCCGACTACGACGCGGGGGAGACGGAGCGGTTCGAGGCCGAGGCGAGCGTACCGTACGCGGTGCGCATCGTCGTGCCGAGAAAGCGGTCGCTCCTCCGCGCGAACAACGACGTGTGGGTCGGGACGGTGCGGATCCGCGTCGCGGCGGACGGCGAGGTCGAGACGATCGAGCGGCCGATCGAGGCGTGGCTCAAGCCCGACAACTCCCGCACCTTCGACCTCGGCGTCATCGCCGACGAGGCGCGCGTCGAGGTCGAGACCGCCACGCGCGCCGGCACGCGCGGCGAGGCGCTCGTCGAAGTGCACTTCCCTCAGGCCGTCGCGCAGGACGATCCCGCGAACCCGAACGCCGAGACCGTCGCCGCGCTGAAGCGGCTCGCGTACTCCGCCGACCCGGTCGAGCTCGACCTCGAGATCGCCCGCCTCGAGGATCGCCTCTTCCCCGGCATCGAGTCGGTGCCGTTCGCGACTCTGGTCACGCGTCTCCGCGAAGCCGAGGCGCTGCTGCGCAGCGAGGACGAGGAGGAGCGGGAGAAGGGGCGAAAGCTGCTCGAGGACATCGTGCGACTGCTGCCGAGGTGACGTCTTGGGTGTCCTTGGGCGTCTTGGGCGTCTCGAGCGTCGGGCGCCATCGCGCTGAAGTCATCCCGAGCGAAGGCGGATGGGCGGGCGTGAGCGAAGGATCTCCTCAGCCGCGTCTCAATTCGGGAGATCCTCGCTCGTGGAGTCGCAGCTGAGGAGATCCTTCCTCGC
>JBOGJQ010000181.1:0-3611 GCA_050745405.1 Thermoanaerobaculia bacterium
AGCGACGAGCGACGTGCGACGTGCGACGAGCGACGAGCGACGTGCGACGAGCGACGAGCGACGAGCGACGAGCGAGATCTACCTGCTACCAGCTACCAGCTACTAATTACGAATCCAGCTCCCGCACCGCGACGTCGAGAATCCCCTCGACCCGCTCCGCGTCGCCGCTCTCGCAGTAGATGCGGATCAGCGGCTCGGTGCCCGACTTGCGGAACAGGATCCACGATCCGTCCGTGAAGTTCAGCTTCACGCCGTCGACGTCCTCGCGTTTCTCGAGGTCGACGCCGAACAGCCCGTCGAGATCCCCCGCCCGCGCTCGATCGATCAGCCGCTCGCATGCCTCATTCGAACGGTAGAGATCCCGCCGGTCGTAGTGCGATCGCCCGAACTCCTGCTCCATCTCCGACACCAGCCGCCGCAGGCTCTTGCCCGATGCCGCGACGTACTCCGCGACGAGAAGCCCGGAGAGAATCCCGTCGCGCTCCGGCAGAAACGACCCGAATCCGATCCCGCCGCTCTCCTCCCCTCCGACGACGACCTTGCCCGACAGCATGAGGTCCGCGACGTGCTTGAACCCGATCGGCGTCTCGTGGAACGTCGCGCCGAGCCGCCGCGCGACGCGCTCGATGAGGCGCCCCGTCGAGAACGTCTTCACGATGTCCCCCGTCGCGCCCCTCTCGCGTACGAGATAGAGGGCGAGGAGCGCGAGCACCTTGTGCGGCGTGACGAACTCCCCCGTCTCGTCGAGGATGCCGAGGCGGTCCGCGTCGCCGTCGTTGCAGATCGCCAGGTCGAACGCGCCGCGCCGCATCGCCTCGCGCGTCGCGCCGAGGTTCTCGGGAATCGGCTCGGGATTCACGCCGCCGAACGACGGATTCGCCTCGCCGCGGATCGTCGTCACCGTCGTCAGGCCGCTGCTCCCCGGCGACCGGAGGTGCGACTCGACCCCATCCAGTGCGAGCGCTCGCGACGGGATCTCCGCCGCGACGCCGTGAATCGGATCGTGGAGGATCCGCAGCTTCGCGCGCCGGATCACGCCGAGATCGAGCCGCTCGCGCAGCGCGTCGACGTACTCGTCGACGATGTTCGTCTCGACGACCGAGCCGCCGCCCGTGCGCGCCGCCTGCTTCCCGATCGCGCCGGCGATCGCGGAGTACATCCCCGGAAGCGCCGACCCTCCGTACCACCCCTTGAATTTGATCCCGTTGTACCTTGCCGGATTGTGGCTCGCCGTGACGATGACGCCGCCGAGGACTTTCCGGTGCGCGGCGGCCCAGGACACGGTCTGCGACGGCGTCGGCCTGTCGGAGAGCAGAACGTCGAAGCCCGACCGCGAGAGGACGAGCGCGACCTCCTGCGCGAAGTCCCCCGAGAGAAAGCGGCGATCGTAGCCGACGACGAGACGCCCGCGATCGATCTCGCGCGGCGCGGACATCTGCTGCGCCGCGTACGCGATCGCCTCCGCGACGACGCGCACGCTCTCGAACGTGAACCCGTCCGCGATGACCGCGCGCCACCCGTCGGTCCCGAATGCGATTTCCGGATCGCGCTTCACCGCCCCACCTCCCCGCTCGCGCCGGCCGCTTCCGCGGACTGCATCTCCGCCGGCCGCCGCATCTCCGACACGCTCACCAGGCGCAGCCCCGCCTCGCGCATCTCGTCGATGATCCCCGGGAGCGCGTGATGGAGGCGCTGGTGCGCCACGCGGTCGCTTCCGAGGTGCATGAGAACGATGCCCCCGTTGAGGGTCGTGCCGTTTCTCTCGCCGAAGCGGAGGAGCCGCGCCGCCAGCCGGTCGGGCGGCAGATAGATCGGCGAGTCGGGATCGGAGACCCAGTCGAGCGAATCGAGGTTCGACCGCCGCCCGTGCGTCCAGCCGACGTGAACGTACCCCGCCACCTTGGCCCACGCGCGGATCTCGCCGTTCTCCTCGCCGAACGGCGCGCGCCAGTACGGTGCCATCTCGTCTCCCGTCACTTCCTCGAATGCGGCGGCGGTGCGCCGCAACTGCGCGTGCAGCCACTCGCGGGTGACGTGCGGCAGCGTGTCGTGCCGCCCGTTTCGCGCGAAGCTCGTCAGATGCGCATGGGACCACGTATGGTTCCCGATCTCGTGCCCCTCGGCGACCATGCGGCGAACGAGATCCGGCTCGCGGTCGACGAAGTCGCCAGTTAGAAACAGCGTCGTGCGGACGCCGCGGTCGCGGAGGACGTCGAGGATCTCTGCCGTGCCGGTGCTCGAGGAGCCGGCGTCGAAGGAGAGGACGATCTCGCGACGGTCGAGCGGCCCGCGCGTGAAGTTCTCCGCGTAGACGACGCTCCGCGCGCGCACGGGCGGCGGAGCGACGGGGGCGCGCGCGGTGGGCGTGAAGCCCGCTTCGATGAATGCCTCGCGCGGAACCGCTGCCACCGCCCAGGTGACGGCGCGGTCGGGCGTCTGGACGGTGAAGGTGAATTCGCCCTGCGCGCCGGTCTCCTTCTGCGCGACGGTCTGGCCGTCGCGCAGGAGAAAGACGATTCCTTCCGGCGCGGCGCGGCCGCGGAGAACGAGCTGCTCCTCCTCTTCTTCGATGGAATCGATCGCGGCGGTGATCTCCCTCGCCTCGCGCGCGGGCGGCGGCGCCGCGGGAGCGAGCGTCAGCTCGGTCGCGGCGCGATGCACGACGATGCCGAGAGGGAGAACGAGCGCGGCGACGATCGCCGCGGCGAGAGGCGCGGCGACGGATCGCCCGGCCGTCTTCGCCGCCGAGGCGCGAAGGTCATCGAGACGGAAGCGGAGGTGACACGCCCTCGAGCAGAAGATGTGCGACGAGGCGCGCCAGTAACAATCGACGCAGATGACCCGCCGGCAGCGGTAACACTTCCGCTTCGCCCTCCGCTCCGGGTGCCGGTGGCACGTCGACATGCCCGAGTATTGTACGGGACAGAGCTATTGCTTCTTCTCGACGCGCACGCCTTCCGGCCCGCCGGTGATCGCGATCTCCGCCTCTCTGCGATTCGACTCCTCGCCGAGAAGGTGTCCCTGCGAGTCGACGCGCCACTCGAGCTGCGTGTCGGTCACGACGCCGTACTTCTCTTCGAGCATCCCCGGTTCGACGCCGAGGACCTGCTCGCGGCGCATCCCCTCGACGAGGAGGGGGTCGACGCCGCCCTGCGCTTCGATTTCCTGCTCGGCGACGACGTCGTACGGCCGGCGGCCGGGAAGCTCGGGAACGCTCGTGCGCCGGCTGTAGAGTCGCCCGTAATCGTCGTCGCCGGGACCGCCGATCTCCGACCAGACGGAGAGACCGAGGAACACGGCGACGATCCCCGCGACGAGGAGGAGGACGTTGCGCTTCGTCAGCCACCGCCTGTGCCGGCGGCGGTCTACGACGGGCGGTCCGGGTGGAACCGGCTGAACCGGCTGCTCCGACATGGTCCAGTACGGTTCAAAACTGCTGCCAATAAAAAAAGGAGTCCGGCGTCTTCCGACTCCGGACTCCCGAGTCCCGGACTCTCGACTCGAATTACCGCCGGCGCGGACCGCCGCCACCGCCGCCACGGCCGTGTCCGCCGCGGCCACCGCGGTCCCCGCGGTCTCCCCGGTCGCTGCGCTCCGGACGCGGGCCGCGC
>JBOGJQ010000182.1:0-2673 GCA_050745405.1 Thermoanaerobaculia bacterium
CGCGTGAAGATGCCGGACACGATGCGCCCGCGGCTCGCGCCGAGCGCGGCCCGGATGCCGATCTCGCGCGTGCGACGCGCGACGGTGAACGACATCAGCGCATGGATGCCGGTCGCCGACAGCAGCAGCACGATCGATGAGATCAGCCAGGCGACCGAGGTCAGCGTCCAGTTGATCGTCGCCTCACCGCCACCGACGCCGCCGAGCAGCTGAACGTCCGTCAGCCGGATCGCCGGATCGATCTCGGCGGCAATCGCGCGGAGGCGCCCGGCGAACGCCTCCTGGTCGCGCACCCGCACGGCGAGTTTGAAGTCGTTGTCCGGCGAGGGGAGGCGCGGGCGATACATCGCCGACTGCTCCTGCGGCTCGGGCAACTGCCAGCCGAAGTCCCTCACCATTCCGACGACCTCGTACCACGCATCGCCGGCGAGGCTGCTGTCCTCACCGCCCACGATCCGGATGCGCCGGCCGACCGGGTTGCGTCCTCCGAGAACGTGGCGCGCGAACGACTCGTTCACCATCAGTACGCGGCCGTGATCGAAATCGGCCGGTCCGAAATCGCGACCGGCGATGACCGACGTGCCGAACGCGGCGAAGAATCCGCCGGAAACCTGGACGTGCGTGCTCATGCGAAAGGCGGTCTCGGGAGCGCCGGCCGGCGGATCGGTGTCGAGTTGGATCTGATACTTGAACTGATCCTCGACCGGAAGGCGGTCGGCGAATGCGACACCCTCGACGCCCGGCTCCGCCCTGAGCCGTCGTTCCAGCTCATCGAAGTGTGCGCGCGCGCGCGCCGCGAACGTATCCGCGTCCGTCGCGTGATCCTCGCGGTCGATGTCGACGCTCGCGGTCAGGTATCTCTCCGCACCGATTCCCTCCGCCCTCTGGTTGAAGCGATTCGATGTGAAGGCGCCGCCGGCGGCGACAGGGAGGAAAGCAACCGTGATCGCGACCTGCACGATGATGACGGCGGTCCAGAAGCCGCCGAACCGGAGTCCGGAGCGCGCCGCCCCCTCCCGGCGAAGCGCATCCTGCACGTTTTTCCTCGTGACGCGCAGCGCGGGCAGGATGCCGATGATCGCGGCACTGAAGAGGGTGAGCAGCGTCGCGTACAGCACGGACTTCCACGACAGGCTCGCATCGATCCAGAACGGCAGCGCGCTCCCCTCGAGCCGGTTCAGTCCCCAGCGCAGCGCGATCTTCGCGACGACCAGACCGAGGATCGTGGCGAGGCCGGCGAGCACGAGGGTCTCGCTGAAGAGTTGCGCGATGATGCGGCCGCGGCTCGCGCCGATGGCGCTTCGAACCGTGATCTCCCAGGCGCGCGTGGCGGTCCGGGCGAACACGAGGGTCGCGACGTTCGCGCAGACGATCGCCATCAGCATCAGGAAGATGCCGTTCACGGCGTACAGCATCGTGCGGATCATTCGCGCCGGGCCGCCGGGCATGAGCGGCTTCGCGTACGTCGTGACCCTCGGGGTCAGATGCTCGTGCGTGTCGGCGTGGTCGGCCGCGAGCCGTGCGCCGATCGCGGCCAGCTCGGCGCGCGCGACCTCGATGGTCGCGCCGGGCGCGAGGCGGCCGAAGACCGACACCGACGGCCCGGTGCGCGGCGCGATCGCGGACGCCTCGACGCGAAGCGGCATCCAGATCCGCTGGTTGACGGGGAAGCCGAAGCCCTCCGGCATCACGCCGACGATCGTCGTGTGCGAGCTCCCCAGCTCGATCGTCCGGCCGACGGCCGCGGGATCGCTCGCGAAGCGCGACTTCCAGAGCGCGTGGCCGATGACGACGACCGGCGGCGCGCCGGGGCGTTCGTCCTCTTCCGTCAGCGCGCGGCCGAGCAGCGGTGGCGTCTCCATCAGCCGGAACGCGCTGGCGGTGACCTCCGCTCCACGCACCGGCTCGACCCGTCCATCCTCGGTCGCGAGATTACGCATGAAAGAGATCGCCGCGCCGAGGTCGTCGACGGTGTCGACCTCCTCGCGCCAGATCGCGAACTCGTGGAGCAGGCGCGTTTCGGGAGCGGCGACCCTCAGGTCCCAGTTACGAATCGAAACGACGCGGCCGGCGTCGCGAATGGGCAAGCGCGGGTTCTGCCACTTGTTGACCGCTTCGAAGTAGAGGGTGCCCAGCGCGATCGCGACCGCGATCGCGACGGTGCCGACGAGGGTCAGCCCCGGATAGCGCGCCAGCATGCGGAAGCCGCCCTTGAAGTCGAGCCGGGAGAACTTCATCATCGAGTGCTTTCAGCGCGGCGAAACAGCCACGCCGCTGCGGCGAAGAGGGCGACGAAGAACCCGTTCAGAAGCGTGAGCTCGAGCGGTCCGCTCGCCGGCCGGCCGAGCCCGGCGAAGATGGCGTACGCGCCGATCGCCGCCTGAGCGATTACCATCGCGACGAGTGCGAGAGCCATCCCATTCGGACGGAAGCGCGCGATGAGGACGCCGACGAGTCCGACGGCGACGACGGCGAAGTACATCCTGTTCGCGGGATCGCCGTCCGCGCCGATGATGCCGACGCCGAGGCTCAGCCAGACGAGCAGGAGTGCCCCGAGGATCGCGAGCGCAGCCGCGAGGCGGTAACTGTTCTTGTCCATCACTTCTCTCCCATTGTGTGTTCTGCAATGTACTTTACGTTGCAAAGTCAATGCAAGCTTCGTCGCTCGTCGCT
>JBOGJQ010000183.1:0-11714 GCA_050745405.1 Thermoanaerobaculia bacterium
GCTCCCCGACGCGCGCCGCGGCCTCGGCCGCCGACGCCTCGGCCAGTCGCACGCTCGCCTCCGCCTGGAGAAGCTGCTCGCGCACGTCACGGTCGTCCAGGCGGACGAGCGGCTGCCCGCGCCGGACCTCCGCCCCGCTGCGCACCATGACCTCGACGATCGGCGCGGAGATCTCGGCGCGGATCGCCACCTGGTTCTCAGCGCGGACCGTACCGCTGACCCGCTCGCTGAGAGGGATCGCGCCCGAGCGCGCCTGCACCGCATCGACGAGCGGAACCGGACGCGTTTGCTCGCGGGTTTCCGCCTCGCCGGCGGCGCACCCGCCCACGAGGAGAAGTGCCGCGGCTAGAGTAAGAACGGAAAGAAAAACTCGAATGGACGTCATCATTCTCCGGCCGGGGAACCGCCGGCCTGTCACCGTAACCTTGGAGGCAGAGGTCCCGATTTCCGGCGTCGCGACTGTAACGATTCTGTTAACTCGAAAAACGGTCACTCCTCCGGCGCGGGCGGGCGCTCCGGCGCCTCGAGCGCGACCTTGATCCGCCGCGCGACGCGCGCACTGAACACGTCGTCCGCCACGTCGGGCGGCGGCGTCTCGAACTCGACGTCCTCGTGGGGCGGATGGAGCCGGACGATCGCCCCTGATTGCGTCTCGTCGATCGACGCGACGATCTCGCGGTAATCGCGCCCGAGGAGGAGGAGCTCCTGGCGGACGACGTCGTCCAGCTTTTTCGTGAAGTCGCTCATCGTGTGGGACACTCTCCCGCATCGCGAAGATGAGCACAAACGGTTCCGTCCCGCCCGGGCCGCCGGGCCGGTTCCTTCTCGGAAACCTCGTCGAGTTCGGAACGGACGTGCTCGGCTTTTTCGAGAGCTGCGCGCGCGACTACGGCGACATCGTCTCGCTTCGCATCGGAAGCTGGCCCGCGCTGTTCCTCAATCATCCCGATCACTTCGACACCGTCCTTCTCGCGAACAACAGAAACTTCATCAAACATACCTTCTTCTGGCGCCACGTCACGGAGATCTTCGGGAAGGGCCTCGTCACGAACGAAGGAGCGCCGTGGCTCCGACAGAGGCGCCTGATGCAGCCGGCGTTTCACCGCGAGCGGATCCACGGCTACGGCGAGACCATGGTCGAGTACGCGGAGCGGATGCTCGGGGAGTGGGATCGCGAGGCGGCGGCCGTGCGCGACGTGCACGACGACATGATGCGCGTGACGATGGAGATCGCGACGAAGACGCTCTTCGGCGCGGATCTGTCGCACGAAGAGGCGGCGGAGATCGGCGCCGCGTTCGACGACGCGATCGTCGAGATCGCGAATCGCTTCCGCCGCGCCGTGAAGATTCCGCGCTGGATTCCGATCCCGAGCAACCGCCGCTACGCCGCGGCCGTGCGCCGCCTCGACCGCCTCGTGTACGACATGCTCGAACGAAAGCGGACGGCCGGGGGAGGGCACGATCTGCTGACGATGCTCATCGAGGCGCGCGACGAGGACGGCAGCGCGATGGACAGCCGCCAGATCCGCGACGAGGCCGTCACGATCTTCCTCGCCGGCCACGAGACGACCGCGATCGCGCTCTCGTGGACCTTCCACCTCCTCGCCGCGCATCCCGAGGTGGAGGAGCGGATCCTCGCGGAGGTGCGCGAGGTCGTCGGAGAGGGCCGGCCCACCGCCGCCGACATGCCGCGTCTGACGTACACCGGGAACGTGATCAGCGAGTCGATGCGCCTCTTCCCGCCGGCGTACGCGTTCGGGCGCGAGGCGATCGCCGATTGCGAGATCGGCGGCTACCGCGTCCCCGCGGGGACGACGATCTTCATGAGCCCCTGGGTCATCCATCGCGATCCTCGGTGGTACGACGATCCTCTGGCGTTCCGTCCCGAACGGTGGGAGAACGACTTCGCGAAGACCCTGCCGCGGTTCGCCTACCTGCCGTTCGGAGGAGGGCCGCGCATCTGTATCGGGAGCTCGTTCGCCCTGATGGAGGCCGTGCTGCTCCTCGTGTCGGTGCTCCGGCGCTACGAGCTGCGGATGGAAGGGCAGGCGCCGAAGCCGTTCCCGTCGATCACGCTGCGGCCATACAAGGGGATGCCGATGCGCGTCGCCCGTCGCCCGTCATCCCGAGCGCGAGGGATGACGTGAGCGAGGCGGAGTGAATGCGCCACGCGCGCTGCTCCGCGGTCGCGCCGTCCACGACAGAGCGGCGCAGCGTGTAGGTCCCGCTGAACCGCTGCGTCTCACCGGCGCGCGTCGTCGCGGTGATCTCGACCGGAATGGTGACGTAGCGCGAACCGGCCGCTCCCTCGATCCGCCCCGGCTCTCCCGTTTCGACGCGGACGTCCGCCGTTTCGGCGAACCCGGAGCGGAACTGCTCGAGTGTCTGGCCGCTCGCGCTCCCGTCGCCGCTCCAGAGGCTGTACGCGCGCTCGTACTCCCCGGCGTCGATCGCGGCGTAGTACGCCTCGACGACCCCCGCGGCGTTCGCGTTTGCATCCGTATCGCCGCCCGGCGCCCGCTCTTCCATGCTCCACGAGGCGATGAGCCACGCGTCGCCCATGAGACGCAGCGTCATCGTAACGGGCTTGCGTCCCGCTTCTCCCGTGCTCGTCATCTCGATGATCTCGCCTGCCACGCCGGCTTCTCCATCGCCGCGCTCGTCGATCGTCACGACCTCGATGCGGTCGGGCCACGGGCTCGACGTCACCCTGCCGGGCGCGCTCGCGGGATCCTCGAGCCATGAAGCGAGGAGCGCGGCCGTGACGTGTGGCCCGTACTCCCGCTCGATCGCGGCGCGGATCTGGTCGGGCGGCCCGAGAAGAGACACCTTCTGAAGCTGCCGGCCGAAGGCTTCGACGCGCGCGGTGATTGGAGCCGCGAAATCGGGCTCGCGCTCGGGCGCCGGCGCGGGAGAGGCGGGCGCGGGCGCCTCGGGTGGCTCCGGCGCGCACGCTGCGAGGAGAACGAGAATGAGAACTAGAGAGCGCATCATCCGATTCGGAACGACGGCGTGACGAGGGGGCGCTGCGGCGTGCCGAGCGGGATCTCGATCGACGTCGTGTAACGGTAGACGCCCGGCTCGAGTCCGCCGTCCGGAATCGTCTGGTCGTACGTCGTCGACTCCGACGGCGCGAGCGTCCGAAGCTCGAGCGTGCAGACCACGTCCGATTCAACGGGCATCCAGACCGATCCTTCGCGCCGCTGCAGCGCGCTCGCGCAGAGGTTGTAGCCGACGCTCTGCATCGACCCGTTGGTGAGCGTGAGGCGGATCGTGTCGCCGCCGGCCGGCTCGGCGACGAGCGTCACCGCGTCGAGCTCGGCCTGGGAGACCTGCGGCCCCATCGCGCAGGCTGGAAGGAGCGCAATCAGAAGTAGAGCTGTGTAACGCATGTCGCCCTCGCGTGCACCTCG
Organism: Thermoanaerobaculia bacterium; assembly: GCA_050745405.1. Classification (GTDB taxonomy): domain Bacteria; phylum Acidobacteriota; class Thermoanaerobaculia; order Gp7-AA8; family Gp7-AA8; genus JBOGJQ01. The sequence goes on from JBOGJQ010000183.1 coordinate 3,414, forward strand.
CATGCCGTATTTTCCGGACTACACCCGGACGGACAGAGACGCCCCGTCGCCGACCGGCAGAATCGTCGACACGAGGCGCGGCTCGTTCATGATCCGTTCGTTGAATTGCCGTAGTCCTTCCGTCATCGAGTCCGTCGCCCCCTCGGCGACTTTCCCCTTCCAGAGGACGTTGTCGGCGACGACGACGCCGCCGGGCGCGAGGCGCGGCAGCGCGAGATCGAGATAGCCGACGTACTCCTCCTTCACGGCGTCGATGTAGACGAGGTCGAGCTCTCCCTCGAGCTTCGCCATGACCTCCAGCGCGGCGCCGTGATGAAAGACGACCTCGACGCCGAGAGCCGCGCGGCGGACGAAATCCCGCGCGCGGGCGAGGATGTCCGCCTTCAGCTCGATGGTCTCGAGCACGGCGCCGCGGTCCATCTCGCGTCCCATCGCGATGACGGCATAGCCGATGTTCGTTCCGACCTCGAGAACGCGCCGCGGCCGTCGGAGGCGGACGAGAACGCGGAGGAGCTGCGCGAGCTCGGGGTCGGCGATCGGCTGCCCCTCCTCGCTCGCGACGCGCTCCATCTCCGCGAGAAGAGGATCGGGCTCCGGAAGTGTGCCGAGAAGATACTCGGCCTGCGTCCGCTGCAGAATGGCGTCGATGCGGTCCTTCATGTCTGTGCGCCCGGAGAGAGACCGTCCGCAGATTACCGCAGATCGATCGAGGGCTTCCGGCAGAGCGGAGGACGCGCTTTCGGGTGATTGACGGCCGATCTTGGAAACTCTACTCTCTCGAACAGCGTAGGTCCAAGCTCCGCCACATACGAACCGAGAGGGTGCCATGAGTCTGGTTTCCGGCTTCGTCCGAATTGTTTCCGGCTTCAGCGAGGGGGGTTCAAGCTCCTGCATCCGACCGTCGGGACGAATGGCGATCTCCGTCGCGTTCGCCATTCTCGGCGGCATGACAGGTGCCGTGGAGGCTCTGGCGACCTGCACGCCGAGTGTCAGCGCGTCCGTCTCCGGAATGACGCTGACGATCGAGGCTTCGGTGACCGGCCCGTGTGGCGAGTCGGGTCTGAGCATCTACCTCGACGACGATCTGATCGCGACGAAGTCGTGTCTCAGCGCGCACTGCAACATCGTTCTGAATCGTTCGACGGCATGTCTGCAAACGGGATCGCACGTCGTGAAAGCGACGGCCTCGTGCGATAGGCAGCAGACGCAGAGCGACGGAACGATCAGTTGCGTCTCGGATACCGCTGGATCCAGCACGGCGTCGTTCACCGTGAACACGACTCCCACGATTTCCATCGAATATCTTGGGCCCAGCTCGACGGGCGCCGGCTCTCTCTCCGTGACGTACGATTTTCCCAACACGAACGCCAGCTCCCAACGTGACCTGTACGTCTACATCGACGGAAACGGATGGCCGAACTACTACGCCAAGAGCGCACGAGCGGATCAGTCGGGGACGTGGCTGCTCCCGATGAACACGACGTGCTGGACCTCGGGCGAGCACGCGATTCGCGTCGACGCGGTCGCCTGCGACAAACCCTCGAGCGAGCCCGGATATCGCGACCGAAAAGACACCTCCGTCACCGTCAACTCCACGCCCGACATTCAGGCGAGCTACGTCGGGCTGGATCCGACAGGCGTGGGTCAACTCGACGTCGGCTACTCCTTTCCGAATACGAGCGCGAGCAGTCAGCGCGACATTTATGTCTATCAGGACGGCGCCGGCTGGCCGAACTACTCGGCAACTACCGCCGCCGCCGACCAGCAAGGCACCTGGACTGTCCCGCTGAACACCGCGTGCTGGGAAACCGGATCTCATCCGATCCGGATCGACGCCGTTTCTTGTGACAAGCCCTCGAGTGCACCCGGGTACCGCGACCAGGAACTGCTCGACGTCACCGTCGATACAACTCCGAACGTCGGAGCCGTTTTCGTCGATCCCGAGAGCGACGGCATCGGCGCAGTCTCCATCGATTACTCGTTCCCGAACACGGCGGCATCCACGCAACGGGACCTGTACGTTTACCTCGACGACGCCGCGCATCCGAATTATCACGCGACGAGTGCGCGGTCCGATCAGTCGGGGAACTGGAGCGTCCCTCTCGACGTCAGCTGCTGGACGCCGGGACCGCACAGCGCGAGGACCGTGGCTGTCGCATGCGACCAGCCTTCCACCGAGACCTCCTATCGTGATACCGCGCTCGCGGCCATCGAAGTTCCGCCGGTGTCGGCGACGATCCAAAACGTCCAGAAAAGCGGCGGAAGCTACCAGGCGACCCTCTTCTTCGCAGTTCCTCATGCGACTACCGATTCTCCTCGACCGGTCGATTTGCTGTTGAGGGATCCGATCACGCACACGACGACGACGATCTGGACGGCGACGGTGACTCAGCCGTCATCATCCTTCGAGGTTCTCATCCCGGTTCCGCCGGGGCCTCGGATTCTGATCGCGCGCCTCGAAGGCTGCCAACCGGCGAGCGACGAGGTGCCGCTCGAGGGCGACAACGACTGCGGGTGCAATGATCCCGAAAACATCGGACCGTCGCCTTCGCCGGCGGCACTGAACGGTCCCTCGCCGGACGCGGCTTTCAGCGACGGCAACCCGGCAGCCTGCAGCACGAACCCGGTTCGTTACGCCAACGGGAACATGCGGTACTCGGACGCCGAGCCTCTTCCGGCGCTCGGTCTGATCTCGCTCGTCCGCACGTACGACTCGCTTTCACCGACTCGCGGGTGGTTCGGAAACGGATGGGCATCGGCACTCGATGCGAGCGCCGATGCGTTCGGGGGAATCGATGGCCGCGAGTTCGTCACCATCCTCGACGAAAAGAAGAACCCGACGCTGTTTCGGCGGGTCGTCGGCGGATCTTCGTACGTCCAGGTCTATCCCAAAGGGGCGCGGCGCCCGGCGCTCCTGACCTACGATGCGGCCACTCTCTCGTACCGCTACCGGCGAGACCTCGCAGGTCTCGTTCTCCGCTACCGCGCGAGCGACTGGCGCCTCATCGAGTACTCCGACCTGACGACGGGACGCAGCGTCGCGATCACCTACGATGCCGGTGGCGCTCCGACGCGCATCAGCGGAAGCGACGGAAGGGCGATGGTCGTGACGGTCGATGCCGCGTTGCGCGTCGTCACGGCGCTCGCCGAGGAAGCGCGGCCCGAAATCGTCTGGACGTACGTGTACGATTCCGCGGGGAATCTGACCTCCGTGCTGGCTCCGGACGGGCAGCAATGGCGCCGGTATGAATATGCCGCAGGCTTCAAGACGGGGACCTATGGTCCGGCCGACCACCTGATCGAGTCGCACACCTACGACTCGGCAGGACGGGCGATGTCTTCCCACGGCCGTGGTGAGCACATTACGAGTTTCCAGTACGATCTGCCCGGTCGCGTACCGGGAGAGACGGCGACGGTCGTAACGCACGTGTCCGGACGTATCGAGACGGTCTACCTCCGGTACATCGCCGGCCGCGTCCGCACAGTGGAAGTCGTCAACGGCTGCTCGTCCTGCGGCGGGAGCCAGGCCGTGTATGCCTACGATGCTTCCGGATTCCTCGTCCGCGCTCAGGATGCCCGTGGCTACATCACGCGAATCGCGCACGACACTGGCGGCCGCGTCACGACCCTCGAGTCGGCGCTCCGCCCCGCCGGGTGCGACCCGGAAACGGCGAACTGCCGCCTCTCGCCCGACGCGCTCGCGACCGCCGCGCTGCAAGCGACGGGTGCGACCACGACCACGGTGTACGACTACGCCAGCCCGACCTGGCCCGATCGTCCGACCACCGTCACCCGATCCTCGGTGCTCCAGCCATCTCAATTTGTCGTCGAATCGTACGAGTACCACCCCGTCACGGGGCGCGTTACGCGAGAAAGCCGGAATGGGTGGACGGGAGATCCGCCACAGCAGATCGAACGAACCGTTGCGACCGAGACGTATGACGGCCTCGAGGCCGCCGTGTTCGATCCGGGGTCGTGGTTCGCGGCATGGGTTGCGCTCCCGCAGCCCGCCGGCGAAACGAAGCGCGTCAACGGTCCCAGACTCGACGTCGCGGACGTGACCGAATTCGTCCACTACCCCGACGACGCTTCCGTTCCGGCGGAGGCGCGCCGGCGGCTGGCCGCGCGCCGCGACGCGCTCGGGCGGATCACGCGCTACGAAGATTACGACGCGTTCGGCACGGCCCGGAGGGTGACCGGCGGGAACGGTGTGGTCACCACGTCGACCACCGATCCGTGGGGGAGGACGACCGCATCGACGATCGAAGGTCTGCCCGGATGCGATACGGCTCTCGATCCGCACTGCGCCACGGCACTGCAGACGACCACGACGTACCTTCCCGGCGGCGGCCCGGCCGCTCTCCTGACGGGACCCGACGGCGCCGTGACGGCTTACGAATACGACGGGATGGGACGTCTCCATCGCGTCTCGCGCGGGCCGTCCGGATTCGACCTCCGCGAGCGCATCGAGTACGAATGGGACGCGCTCGACCGGAAGATCGCAGAGTCGTTCTGGCGCCTCGAGAGTGGAACCTGGGTCCGGACCAGGCGCACGGCGTTCGAATACGACGACGAGCGCCTCGCCGCGACGGTGCACGAGGACGGCGCGCGCGTGGAGTACGCATACGATGCCGCCGACCAGCTCGCCAGCACGCAGGACGAGAACCACGCTTCGCCGAACACGTTCTACACGTACGATCCCGAGGGGCGGTTAACTTCGGTCCGGCAGACGCTCGGCACGGGCGAGGCCGTCACGAGCTACACGTACGACATCGCCGGGAACCTGGTGAGCGTCACCGACCCGAACGGGAACGTGACGAGCTACCTCTACGACGACTTCGGGCAGATGCTGCGGCAGGTGAGCCCGGTCACCGGCACGACGACGTACGCGTACGATCCTGCCGGAAACATGATTGCGACGACCGACGCGAACGGGGCGACCACGACGCGGACCTACGACGTGCTGGGGCGGGTGACCGAGGCGGTGTCGGTGCGGAGCGGGACGGCGGCCGAGATGGTGAGCTGGACCTACGACACGGGAGCGTTCGGGATCGGGCGGCTCGCGCGGATGGACGACCCGACGGGGTACACGAGCTACGCATGGACGCGCCTGGGGCAGCTCGCGCGGGAGGAGAAGAGCGTGGCGGGCGGGATCTGGGCGACGGCGTTCCGGTACGACCTCGCCGGCAACCGGACGAGCATCACGTACCCCTCCGGCCGGACGGTGAGCTCCACGTACGACTTCGCGGGACGGCCGGTGACGGCGACGGCCGGCGCGACGCCTCTCGTCACGGGAGCGACGTATCTCCCCTTCGGACCGCTGACGAGCCTCACGTACGGGAACGGGACGACGAAGACGATGACGTACGACGCCCGCTATCGCCCGATGACGAACAGTCTGGCGGGGCCGCTCGGGACGATCGCGGCGTACGAGTACGGCTACGACCCGGCGGGGAACATCACCGCGATCACCGACCTTGGCGACGCGTCCTACAGCCGGACGTTCGGGTATGACGATCTGCACCGGCTCGTGACGGCGAACACGGGAGCGTCGCTGTGGGGGACGGGGACGTACCAGTACGACGCGATGGGGAACATGACCTCGCTCGCGCTCGGCGGGAGGACGGCGACGTTCGGCTACGCGGGGACGACACCGAAGCTGACGACGGTGACGGAGAACGGCGTCCCGGAATCCGTCCAGTACGACGCGGCGGGGAACGAGACGCTGGTCGGCACGACCGGCTCGAGCTACACGGCCAGGAACTCGCTGTACGAATCGGAAGGGCTGCGTTACGCGTACGACGGGCGAGGGGTGCGGACCGTGACGGAGGTCCTCGGAAGTCAAGGGGCGTCGCTGCTGGACGACCCGAACGTCCCGACGGTGCCGGCAAGTGCCGCGAAAAGTCCAGTCGTCATCCCGAGCGAGGCGAAGGATCTCAACCGGCGTGATGCGGTCGAAGCCGAGACGCCCTCGCTCCTCGGGAGCATCATCGATCGTTTCTTCGAGCGCCCCGCGCTCTCGTTCGGCGTGGAGGCGCAGTTCGTGACGGCGATGACGCTGCCGCCGGCGGGATCGCGAAAGGTGAACGTCTATCTGCCCGAGCTGCAGCTTCTGAGCGAGAGCGAGTTCACGGCGGGCACGCCGGTGCCGGCGTGGGACTACGTCTGGTTCGCGGGGCGGCCGCTGGCGCAAATCGAGGTGGCGACCGGCGCGATCCGCTGGACGTTCAACGACCACCTCGGAACGCCGGTGCTGCAGACCGACGCCACGGGTGCGGTGGTCTGGCGGCTCGAGCAGGAGCCGTACGGGAGTGAGTTTGCGTTCCGCGCGGGCTCAGCGCTCCCTCAGCCGCTCCGGTTCCCGGGGCAGGAAGTGGGACTCGATTCGTCGCGGAGCTACAACGTCTTCCGCTGGTACCGGGGCGGGCGGGGAAGGTACAGCCAGGCTGATCCGATGGGGTTGTCCGATGGCCCGAACGTGTACGCGTACGCTGCAGCGAATCCGCTTTTCTACATCGATCCGAGTGGTCTGAAAAAGTGCAAGTGCAGCGATCAATGTCCAAGTGGAAAATGGGTCTGGGAGAATCCGACGCTCTCTTACGGCGGGGGATTCTTGAAGGGCACTTCTGTCACGGCAGGCACGCTGGTCTGCCGAGACGAAGACATGCCGATGAAGATCCTGGCGGCGGAGAACGTGCGCATCGAGTGCGAGTGGAAAGGTCTGATGGCGGGGGCGGAGGCAAGTTTCTCTGGTCCGATCCCGCCGGTGCCGAACGCCTGTGGCTGTAATGAACAGGACTTGTTGGGGTCCTGGAGTGGCTGGACGTTTGGCGTGGGGCCCTTTGGGGGAGACGTCGGAGAGTGCTCGACCGGGTCTTCGGCGTTCTCGGGTGGAGCTGGCGTTGGCGCGTCGATCGGCGGCGGAATCGCCAAGATGAAGTGCACGACTTACAAGAACTGGAACTGAGAGATGAAGAAAGGCCTATTCGCTTTCGGGACGTTGGTGCCAATCGTCTATGGCGTGGCGCTGCTTTTCGTTGGGTTCAGCGGCAGTCGAATCGAGCGGGCACTCGATGCCGGTTATCCGGTCATCATCGTCGTGGCGCTCGTCACGTGGATCATGTATTTGGTTGATGTCTGGCGAAATGCAGCACTCGAAGCTGGGAGAAAGGGCCTGTGGACGGGGTTTCTGATCTTCGGCTCGATTTTCGCTGAGATTGCGTATCTGTGGCTGCATATTCTGCGCGTGCGCAGAGAACCTCGTTCCGCGTCCTGAGTTCACATTTTGCGTGAGCGTAAAAATCCTGGCCTTTCGGCCGGCCTTTTTCATTGGCCGGCGGCCTTGAGGAAGGTTATGCACTTGCGTTTGCGACCTCCGTGTACTTCCTCGTCGTGCTTTACCGGCAGCGCCAGATTGACGCTGCCCCAAAAGCTATATTTCCGCCGACATACCGGAAGGAGTTCAGATCTGAAAAACGCGACGCCAATCTCCGTTGCTCTATATCGACCCAAGCGGGCTCGTGAAGATAAAGCAGACGCTCACACGCCGGTGGCGGGAAGTTCGGAGGCGGAGGAAACTATAGCCTTGGCTATGGCAAGGCCGACGCGATATTCGCGTGAATCACTTCGATCGCGCAGCTGCCCGCTTCCACGCATCACCGCACCCGACACACTTGTCGTTTGTGAACGCCTTGCTCCCGTGGCCATGGTCAAACATCAGTGTCAGCTCGACGCTTCGTGTCAAAGGCAGCCCAGAAGTTCAAGGAGTACGAGCAGATCGCGTACTCAAGCAAGGCGAAGTGTGAGGAGGCGGCTGCATTCTACGCAAAGTATCTCAAGGAGTACATGACGCATCGTGCGAGCTGGCCAGATGATCTGATCAAGAAGTACAACCAAGCGCAGCAGGACTACGAGGACACCCATCACGAAGGGATTTGCGGGTTCGTCCCGAGCTTATGCGGAGCGTACTGATGATCGACGTCAGTAAGTCGCGCGACCTTGCTTCTTCTCGGGGCAATCTTCACGGTCGTCCTCGCTGGTGTAGATCTGGGATTGATACAAGCCTTGCTGCGGAGTCGGCAGCGCTGGTCGCGGATCTCGTTAGCTGTGCTATTCGTGATCCTGCTCTTCATTTCTCCGGTGATCTTGACGTGGCTCCTTGACATGTTTAGTCCGACGCGAGGAGTCGGTCGTGTCTTAGTTCATCCTGGCTGGATGTTTGAAGTGTGGGCCAGGAGTCATCGCACTAGCTGTGGCTGTTCTTGCAAGCGTCAGACTTCTACGACCGAAGCGGTTCAGCGG